>NZ_JBEKCZ010000068.1:0-23753 GCF_050014615.1 Bradyrhizobium sp.
GAGGTCATGCTGGATATCGACATCCGCTTCATTGAGGGCGCGGGTGGCCGGATCGTAGTGATAGCCTTTCTCCGTCACCGTCAGGCTGACGACAGCGACCGACGGCCGGCAAAGGGTTTCGATCAGCGTGGCCGGATTCTCCGGGGCGACCAAGATGTCCTGCAGGCTGCCGATCACACGCAGGGTCTCCGTCTCCGCCCGCAGATTGAGCGTGTAGAGATACTCCTGCGCCTGCAGCGCGTCGCGCGTATCGGGACTGCGCAGGCTCGCACCGACGATGCCCCAGCGCCTGTCGCCGCCTGCCAGGACATCTTCCGTATAGACCGCCTGATGCGCGCGATGAAACGCGCCGATACCAAGATGCACGATGCCCGTGCTGATGACCGAGCGATCGTAAGCCGGCCTGGCCACGTTGGCCGGCAGTGCTGACAGGCTTGCCGTTGACAGGCGCTGACGGGGGGACAACTGGCGGTTCCTAGATCGGAAAGCCGTGCTCGGCTGCGAGCGCCGTCATGACGCCGCGGATTTCCGCCAAACCCCGCATGCGGCCGATGGCGGGATAGCCGGGATGGGTCGCCTTGCCGACATCATCCAGCAATTCGCGGCCGTGGTCGGGGCGGAACGGAATGCGCCAGTTCGCTTCGCCGGCGTCGCGCCGGCGTTTTTGTTCGCTCAGCAGCGCCTTGACGACGCCGACCATGTCATTGTCGCCGCCCAGATGATCAGCCTCCATGAAGGAACCGTCCTCTTCCTTTGCAACATTGCGCAAATGAACGAAATGGATGTTCGAAGCAAAGCGCCGCACCATGACAGGGAGATCGTTGGCATAGCTGGCGCCGAGCGAGCCGGTGCAGAAGGTCAGGCCGTTTGACGGTGAGGGAACGGCATCCAGAATGAACGCGATATCCTCGGCGTTGCTGCAGATGCGGGGCAAACCCAGCAGCGGCCGAGGTGGGTCGTCCGGGTGGATCGCCATGCGGATCCCGACTTCTTCTGCGGTCGGAATGATCTCGCGCAGGAAATGCGCAAGGTTTTCGCGCAGGCGAACCCGGTCGATGCCACGATAGCGCGCCAGCATCGCTCTCAATTCCTCGATGTCGTAGCGGTCGAAGGCGCCGGGCAGGCCGGCCATGATGGCTCCGAGCAGCCGGCGCTTGTCATCTTCGGTGGCCTTGGCGAACCAGCACTTCGCGTGGTCGAGAACCTCGGCGCTGTAGTCGATATCCGCGCCGTCGCGTTGCAGCATATAGCAATCGAAGGCCGCAAATTCATGCGCGTTGAAGCGGAGCGCGTTGCCGCCGCCGGGGAGCGGAGCGCGCAGCTGTGTCCGCGCCCAATCGAGCACGGGCATGAAATTATAACAGATCGTCGTGACGCCATGCCCCGCGAGATTGCGCATCGATTGGCGATAGGTGTCGAGCAGTTCCGTCAGGTCGCCTTCGCCGAGCTTGATACGCTCGTGGATCGGCAGGCTTTCCACCACGCTCCAGCGCAGACCGAGGTTACTGTCAGCTTCGATCACGCGCTTGCGTTCGGCGACTGCATCCGATGACCAGAGTTCACCGGTCGGGATATCGTGCAGCGCCGTGACGATGCCGGTCGCGCCAACCTGGCAGACATGCGACAAAGTGATGATGTCGTTCGGGCCCCACCAGCGCCAGGTCTGTTCCACGTTATTTATTCCTTTCAGCGTGTCGTTGCGCCGGTCTCAGCCGTTCCAGCCGAGATGGCCCAGAAAATCCCGTGTCCGCTCGACGGTCGGGGCTTCAAAGATTTGCTGCGGCGGCCCTTGTTCGAGCAGTTGCCCGCGTTCGAACACCACGACCCAATTGGCGACGCGTCTTGCAAAGCTCATTTCGTGGGTGACGACGATCATCGTCATGCCTTCCTCCGCGAGGTTGCGCATCACGTTCAGCACTTCGCCGACGGTTTCAGGATCGAGCGCCGAGGTCGGCTCGTCGAACAGCATGACATGCGGCTCCATGGCGAGCGCCCGGGCGATCGCCACGCGCTGCTGCTGACCACCGGAGAGGTTGGCGGGATAATTCGCGGTCTTGTCGGCCAGCCCGACCTTGGTCAGCAGGGCCAGCGCGCGCGTCTTGGCTTCTTCGGCGGCCATCTTCTTGACGGTGGTCAATCCGATGGTGACGTTCTCGAGCGCGGTCTTGTGCGGGAACAGCTCGAAGCTCTGAAACACCATCCCCATCCGCTGGCGAATCTGGCGGATATCTGAATCCTTGGTTGGCAGCGGCCTGCCTTCGAAGCGGATTTCACCGCCGTCGATCGTCTCCAGCGCGTTGGTGCATCGGAGCAGGGTCGATTTGCCGGAGCCGGAGGGGCCGATCAGGCAGACAACCTCGCCGGCATTGACATGCAGCGAGACGCCGTCGAGCGCGATGAAGCTGCCGTAGCTTTTGCGGACATTTTCATAGACCAGCATCGGCGGCTTGTCGGCATTCTTGCGGGCGAAAGCGGTCATTCCCGCACTCCATATTTCCTGTGAATCCAGTCGACAATCTTGGCCTGCGGATAACCCAGCACCCAGTAGATCGCGGCCATTGCCGTCAGCATCTCCAGCACCCGGAAGCTCTGGGAGCGGATCTGCATCGCGGTATGTGCCAGCTCGCCGACGGCGATCACCGAGACCAGCGAGGTATCCTTGAACAGCGAGACCCAGGTGCTGGCGAGGATCGGCAGCACGCGCCGCCAGGCCTGCGGCAGCACGATCTGGCGAAACACTTCCGACCGGCTCATCCCAAGCGCCAGTCCGGCTTCGGACTGTCCCTTGCGGATGGAATTGATGCCCGAGCGGAAGGTCTCGGAATTGTAGGCCGAGACGTTCAGACAGAGCGCGACGAGGCCGGTGGTAAAAGGCGGCAGACCGAAGCCGGTCAGCACCGGCATGACATAGAAAGCCCAGTAGACCAGCAGCAGCAGCGGCAGATTGCGAAACAGTTCGACGAATCCCGTCGCGAACAAGGCGATCGGCTTCAGGCGCGAATTGCGCATCAGCGCCAGCACGATACCGCCGGGCACCGCGATCACCATGGTCAGCGCGGTCAAAAGGATGGTGACGAGCGCGCCTTCGAACAGCAACCAGCGGCTTTGCCAGACGATGGACCAATCGAGCTTCATGAGCGGCCCAGATGCGCGACGCGGCCATAGAACCAGTCGATCAGGCGTGTGACAGGAAAGATCAGCAGGAAGTAGATCACCATCACTGTGGTGAAGACCTCGATTGGCCGGTAGCTCTGGCCGGCCACGGTTTCAGCCTGACGCATCAGTTCCGGCACCGCGATGACGGCGGCGATGGCGGTATCCTTGATCGTGACCGACACGATCGAGCCGAAGGCCGGCAGCATCCGCACCGTCGCCTGCGGCAACAGGATTTTGCGGACGATTTGGGCGCCCGACATCCCGATGGCGAGGCCCGCTTGGATCTGTCCCTTGCGAATGGAGGTGATTCCGGCGCGGATCACCTCGGCAACATAGGCGGCGACGTGGATCGTGATGCCGATCAGGGCCGCCCAGAACGGATCGAAGCTGTGGCCGGAAATAATCGGGACCGCGAAATAGATCCAGACCAGCACCACGAACACGGGAATGGCGCGCATGGAATCGATATAGAAAACCAGCAGCACGCGCAGCCAGCCGGGGCCGTACATCCGGCCGAGCCCGACGGCCAGACCCAGCACGAAGCTGCAAACCACCGCCGCGACCGAGAGCAGGATCGTCAGGCCAAGGCCAGAGGCGATGAAGCGCCAGCTGTCGATCAGGGGTGAGAAGTCCAAATCCATGGTGCGGCCAACGATCGGTCAGGGCGGGAGCGCGCCGGCGGGCTCGCTACATCTTGTCGATGATGTTGGTTTCTTCAGCGGTCAATTCCGGCTGCATGCGTGCCTCGACGGCTTTCAGCCACGCGAAGAATTCAGGCTGGTTCTTGTCGATGGCGGAGCCGATGTCGGTGCCCATTTCCTTGCTGTCCTGGCAATTGTTGCCCTCCGGCAGCGCCTTGAGACCCCTGACCTTCTTGTTGAGTGCAATCCAGGGAATTCGGTTGATCGGCGTTACATCGGCGCGCTTGCCCATGATCTCTTCCACCGGCGCCGCCGTGCCGGCGGTCGAAACACCGCGCAGCGTCGCGTTCGGAAAACGGGTCTTGACCCAGTGCTCCTCGCCACCGCCGGTGTAATAGGCGACGACCACGCCTTCCTTGTTGAATTCATCAATGCTCTTGGCGTTGGCAACCCTGGGGTTGTCTGCCCGGCCGAACATGCACAGGCTGGTCGCGGAGTAGGTGATGAAATCGATCACCTTGAGGCGCTCCGGCGTGACCGACAGCGGCGAGATCGTCATGTCGACCTGATTGGAGGCCAGCACCGGCACCTTGGTCTCATGCGAGACCGCGACCGGTTGCAGTTTCACGCCGAGCAGGCGGGCATATTCCTTGGCGAGCGTCCAGCCGGGGCCGGACCATTGTTCGCCGCTGCCGCTGGTGTTCTCGACCAGCCATGGCGGGTTGGCGAGCACCCCGACCCGGAAAACGCCGGCCTTCTGGATCGCCTGGACCCGCGGGCTGCCGGTGGGCACGGCTTCGTCGGCTTTGACCGGCGCAGCCGAAGTGGCGATGCAGGCGGCAAGGGCCAGCGCAAGCACATTGCTTCCAAATGACGGCATCAAATCCTCCCGGTTGATCTGTTGCGACGGCTTTATTTTTAAAAGCTCGGACGATCGGCCGGCGACGATCGGAGCATGGACATCGCAAAGGTATACTTGTATACAAGATACTGTCAAGGCCGCTTGAAGCGGCCATGCGAGGAGAGACATGATGCAGCAGAGGCGGACTCTGCCTCGGCCTGGCGCGACACCCGCCAGTGCGGCAACGATCTACGAAACCATCCGAACCGATATCGTCCGCATGAGACTGCGCCCGGGCGAAAGGCTCTCGGAAAACGAACTCGGTATCCGCTTTCGGACCAGCCGCACGCCGGTTCGCGAGGCGATCGTCCGGCTGGTCGATGATGGGTTGATCGAGGTCTGGCCGCAACGCGGCACCTTCGTCAGCCGTATCTCGCTCAAGGCCATCAAGCGCGCGCGCTTCGTCAGGAGCGCGCTGGAACTCGGCATCATCCGCGAGGCCGCTGAGCGAGGGCTGCCCGAGACGGCGTTCATGGAGGCCGAGCGTGCCATCGCCGAGCAGCGAGAGGCCGGAAACGATCCGAACCGCTTTACGGATGCGGACGACAAGTTCCACCGCACCTTTGCCAATGCGATCGGATACGGCGATATCTGGTCGATCGTCGAGAGCCAGAAGACCCAGTTTGACCGTATCCGCTTTCTCAGCCTTCCCGACGTGACGCCGGTTGATTTTCTGATCGTCCAGCATCGCGCCATCCTCGATGCCGTCAGGGCTGGGGACGCCGAGGCTGCGGAGAAAACCCTGCGTGCGCATCTTTCGATCGTGGTCGAGACGACGATTGCGTTGATGCGCACCAATCCTGATCTCATCAACGATGATGTTGACGAAAATTAGCGGAACTGCTGACCTGCGTGTCAGGGTCCTGGATTCCCGGTTTGGTGGCGCGAAACTTGCTAGCATGGGGCATGTTGGGCTTGCGCGTGCCGGCTTCCGGCCGCGGCGCGGCCGAGAGCGAGCGGCCGAGAGAGAAGAGAGATGTCGACATATTCATTTTCCGAAAGCACGATCGACACATGAGCCGCATTCTCCGCATTGACACGGCCCGGCCCGGATCGATCCAGAGCAGCGGCGATCGCATGCGCGGGATCTAGAGATGCTTGATGCGCCAAATCTGATGCGCCACGCGCCGCAACGCCTGATGCTGCGCGACTGACGCGCTCTCACCGTTTCCTTCACAGTCACATTCGGAGATGACAATGCCTTTCGATTTGGTCCTGCGCGGCGGTCGGGTGATCGACCCCTCCCAGAAACTCGATGCCGTGACGGACGTCGCCTTCGCGGCCGGCAAGGTGGTCACGATCGGAAATGCGCTCAAGGTTGATCCGGGAACCGAGGTGCGCGACGTGTCGGGTTACATCGTTACCCCGGGCCTGATTGATCTGCACACCCATGTTTATTGGGGCGGCACCTCGATCGGCATCGATGCCGAGGAGTTCTGCCGCACCTCCGGCGTCACCACGGCGGTCGACACCGGCAGCGCCGGGCCGGGTAATTTCGCGGGCTTTCGCAAGCACGTGATCGAGCCGAGCGAGGTTCGCATTCTCGCCTATCTGCATGTCTCGCATGCCGGCATCTACGGTTACTCGAATCGGGTCATGGTCGGCGAGAGTGAAGAACTCCGGCTGATGAATCCGATCGACGCCGTCACGGTCGCGGATCTCAACCGCGACCTTATCGTCGGCATCAAGGTGCGGGTGGGCCGCCATTCCTCCGGCACCTCGGGGATCGTGCCGCTGCAAATCGCGCTGGAGGTCGCCGAGGAAGTCGGCATGCCGCTGATGGCGCATATCGACCATCCGCCGCCGAGCTACGAGGAGGTGGTCTCCCTGCTGCGTCCAGGTGACGTTCTCACCCACGCGTTCCGGCCGTTTCCCAATTCACCTGCCACCGCGCAGGGCACGGTGAAAAAGGTGGTGCTGGAGGCGCGCGAGCGCGGGGTATTTTTCGACATCGGCCACGGCAAAGGCTCGTTCGCTTTCAAGACCGCGCGGGCGATGCTCGCCAACGGCTTCTATCCGGATACCATCTCCTCGGACGTCCACATCCTGTGCATCAATGGTCCAGCCTTCGATCAGGTGACGACCATGTCCAAGTTCCTGTGCATGGGCATGCCGCTCCCCGATGTGGTCGCGGCTTCGACGGTCAATGCGGCGATGGCGCTGCGGCGTCCCGAACTCGGCAGCCTCAAGCCGGGGAGCGTCGGAGACGCCACCCTGATCTCTATCAAGGAAGGCCAGTTCGATTATGTCGACGTCGTCGGCGAGCACCTGACCGGCGACCGCAAGATCGTGTCCGAAGGCGTCGTGATTGGCGGTCGCTGGTGGTATCCGAAACAATCGTCGAAATTCAAGCAGCTCGCCGGTTGAGCCGGCCGTAACCTGATATGATCCGCTCGAAGGGGGATCGCGAAATGCCTTTTCCGTCGGGATAGTGGTGGCGCAGCGGGTTCGTACTGGCATACCATTTGCAAGCAAAAGGAACTGTTCCCCATCGGTCTGACCCGCTCGTTTGACCTCGTTTGACGCCGAACCCTCGGCGAAGGAAATGGGCGCAATCGCCACAACAATTCGAGACCCAACAATTCGAGACTGGAGAGCTCTATGGATCGCAGGACTCTGTTGAAAGGATTGACCGGGGTAGGCAGCCTGGCGGCGACGGGCGGGCTTTCGATGCCGGCCCTTTCCCAAGGTATCGAGGCGCGCACCCTGCGCTTCGTACCGCAGGCGGATCTTGCGAATTTCGATCCGATCTGGGGTACTCAGTATGTGGTGCGCAACGCCGCCGCGCTGGTGTGGGACACCCTCTACGGCATCGACGCCACGCTGAAGCCGCAGCGCCAGATGGCCGAGGCCGAGGAAGTTTCCGATGATGGGCTGGTATGGACTTTCCGGCTGCGGCCAGGGTTGAAGTTCCACGACGGCGAGCCGGTGCTGGCCAAGGATGTGGTGGCGAGCCTGGCGCGCTGGTCGGCGCGCGATCCCATGGGGCTGATGATCAAGGCGATCCAGAACGATCTTGTCGCCGTCGATGACAGGACCGTCAAATGGTCGCTGAAGCAGCCTTATCCGAAGATGCTGTTGGCGCTCGCCAAGAACAATTCGCCGTGCACCTTCATTATGCCCGAGCGCATCGCCAAGACCGACCCATTCAAGCAGATCACCGAATATGTGGGCTCGGGCCCGATGAAATTCGTCAAGAGCGAATGGGTACCCGGCGCCAGGTCGGTATTTGAGAAGTTCGCCGATTACATGCCGCGGCAGGAGAAGTCGTCCTGGCTCGCCGGTGGCAAGCAGATGCTGCTCGACCGCATCGAATGGGTGGTGATTCCGGACCCTGCCACGGCGGCGGCCGCACTGCAGAACGGCGAAATCGACTGGTGGGAGAATCCGATCGCCGATCTCGTGCCGCTGCTCAAGAAAAACCGTAACGTCAGCGTCGATATTGCCGATCCACTCGGCAACATCGGCGTGTTCCGCATGAACCACCTGCACCCGCCGTTCAACAATGTGAAGGCGCGGCGCGCCATTCTGATGGCGATGAGCCAGGAAGACTACATGCGTGCAATCGTCGGGGATGATACCGCGCTCTGGAAGCCGTTGCCGGGTTACTTCACGCCGGATACGCCGCTTTACTCCGAAGAGGGCGGCGAGATCCTTAAAGGCAAGCGCGATATCGAAGGCGCCAAGAAACTCCTGGCCGAGAGCGGCTATTCGGGCGAGCCGGTCTCGTGCATCGTCGCGCAGGATCAACCGATCACCAAGGCGCAGGGCGATGTCACCGCGGATCTGTTGAAGAGGCTCGGCATCAATGTCGACTTCGTCGCGACCGATTGGGGTACGGTCGGTTCGCGCCGCGCCCAGAAGTCGCCTCCGGGCCAGGGCGGCTGGCATATGTTTCATACCTGGCACGCCGGCGCCGACTGTCTCAATCCCGCCTCCTACACCGGCATTCGCGGCAATGGCGACAAGGCGTGGTGGGGCTGGCCCAACAGCCCGGCCGTTGAAAAGGAAGTCGCGGCATGGTTCGATGCCAAGAGCCTCGATGAAGAGAAGGTCGCGGTCGGCCATCTCAACAAGGCGGCGCTCGATGACGTCATCTATGCGCCGACCGGATTCTTCCTGAGCTACACCGCGTGGCGCAAGAACGTCTCGGGGATCGCGAAAGGGCCGTTGCCGTTCTTCTGGGGCGTGTCGAAGACCGCATGACGGTGCAGTGAACCCAAATGGTTTCGTATATTCTCCGACGTATTCTCGCGACGGTGCCGGTGATGGCGATCGTCGCGTTTTTCGTCTTCAGTCTGCTCTACATCGCGCCGGGCGATCCGGCCGCTGTGATCGCGGGCGATCAGGCTAGTCCTGCCGACGTGGAGCGTATTCGCCAGAGCCTCGGCCTCGACCGGCCGTTTCTGGTCCAGTTCGGAAGCTGGCTCTGGCACATCCTGCACGGCGATCTCGGTACCTCGATTTTCACCAGCCTGCCGGTCTCGTCCCTGATCGCGCAGCGGATCGAGCCGACGCTCTCGCTGATGGCGATCACCCTCGTCCTCACGATTGTCGTCGCTGTGCCGCTCGGCGTGGTGGCGGCATGGAAGGCGGGAAGCTGGGTGGACCGGACCATCATGACGTTCGCCGTGTTCGGTTTCTCGCTCCCCGTCTTTGTGGTCGGATACCTGCTCGCCTACGTGTTCGCGCTGCAGTTCGAATGGCTTCCGGTGCAGGGCTACACGCCGTTTGCCAAAGGTTTCTGGCCATGGCTGCAGAGCCTGATCCTCCCGTCGATCGCGCTCGGCTGCGTCTACATCGCGCTGATCGCGCGCATTACCCGTGCGTCCATGCTTGAGGTGCTGCAGCAGGATTACATCCGCACCGCCCGCGCCAAGGGCCTGGGGCAGCGCAGCATCCTGTTCGTTCATGCGCTGAAAAACGCCGCGGTTCCGATCGTAACGGTGATCGGTCTCGGCATCGCCCTGCTCATTGGCGGTGCGGTGGTGACCGAAAGCGTGTTCGCTATACCGGGCCTTGGCCGGCTGACGGTCGACGCGATTTTGCGCCGCGACTATCCGGTGATCCAGGGCATCGTGCTGTTGTTCAGCTTCCTCTATGTGCTGATCAATCTGATGGTCGACGTCACCTACACCCTGGTCGATCCGAGGATCCGCTATTGACCGTTTCGACCACCAGTCCGATGCAGATCCCCCCGGGCCTTGTCATCGCCCAGCAACTGCCGGACCTGCTGTTGCCGTCGAAAGTCCGGCGCGGCGTCGTTGGCTTCCTGCGCAACAATCCGACGGTGGCGATTGGCGGCGCGTTGCTGCTCTGCCTCGTACTGGTTGGGATCTTTGCGCCCTATCTCGGGACCGTCGATCCGACCGCGATCGCGCCCGCCAAGCGTACGCGCGCGCCGTCCGCGGACTTCTGGTTCGGCACCGACCTGTTGGGCCGCGACATCTATTCGCGCGTGCTCTACGGGGCACGGGTCTCGCTCACTGTGGGTCTTTCGGTAGCCGCACTGGCGTCGCTCGCCGGCCTCGCCATCGGCCTGGTCTCGGGTTTTGTGCGGTGGGCCGACAGCGTCATCATGCGCTTCATCGACGGGCTGATGTCGATCCCGCCGATCCTGCTTGCCGTCGCGCTGATGGCATTGACGCGCGGCAGCGTCGGCAACGTCATCCTGGCTATCACCGTCGCCGAAATCCCGCGCGTTTCGCGTCTGGTGCGCGGCGTCGTGCTGTCGCTGCGCGAGCAGCCCTATGTGGACGCGGCCACAGCCTCCGGCACGCGGACGCCGATGGTCATCCTGCGGCACATCCTGCCCAACACGCTGGCGCCGATGCTGGTCCAGGCAACCTATGTCTGCGCCAGCGCCATGATCGTGGAGTCGATCCTCTCCTTCATCGGCGCCGGCACGCCGCCGACCATTCCGTCCTGGGGCAACATCATGGCCGAGGGCAGGGCGCTGTGGCAGGTAAAGCCCTACATGGTGTTCTTTCCCGCCGCGTTCCTGTCGGTCACTGTGCTCGCCGTCAATCTGGTCGGCGACGGCCTGCGTGACGCGCTCGATCCACGCATGGCCAAGAGCCTATAAAGCAGGTGAGGCTCTGATCCGATGGCATTGCTCGAAGTCCAGAATCTGCAGACCCATTTCCGTACCCCCGAGGGTATCAACCGCGCCGTCGACGGCGTTTCCTTCCATGTCGACGAAGGCGAGACGCTGGCCATCGTCGGTGAGTCCGGCTGCGGCAAGTCGGTCACCGCGATGTCGCTGATGCGGCTCATTCCCGAGCCGCCGGGCAAGATCGCGGGCTCGGTCCGCTTCCAGGGCAAAGATCTGCTGCAGCTTTCCGACCGCGAGATGCGCGCGATCCGCGGCAATGACATTTCGATGATCTTCCAGGAGCCGATGACGAGCCTCAATCCGGTGCTGACCGTCAGCCGTCAGATTGGCGAGACGCTGCGGCTGCATCAGGGTCTGGACAAGCAGGCCGCGGAGGCACGCGCGATCGAGATGCTGACACTGGTCGGTATCCCGGAGCCGGCGCGGCGCGTGCATGAATATCCGCATCAGCTCTCCGGCGGCATGCGCCAGCGCGTGATGATCGCGATGGCACTCGCCTGCAACCCCCAGCTCCTGATCGCCGACGAGCCGACCACGGCGCTGGATGTCACGATCCAGGCGCAGATCCTGCAGTTGATGCTGGACCTCAAGCGCCGCGTCGGTGCGGCGATCGTTCTGATCACCCATGATCTCGGCGTGGTCGCCGAAATCGCCGAGCGTGTCATGGTCATGTATGCCGGCCGCAAGGTTGAGGAGGCGCCGGTGGCCGAGCTGTTTCGTTCTCCCCGTCATCCCTATACACAGGGCTTGCTCGGTGCCGTGCCGAAGCTCGGCTCCTCGCTCACTGGCGCGGCGCGGCGTCTCGCCGAGATTCCCGGGCAAGTACCCAGCCTCAAGAAGCGGATCGACGGCTGCGTCTTTGCCGGGCGGTGTTCACTGGCTACCGATCTCTGTCGCGAGGTCGCGCCGGGTCTCGAGGAGAAGGGTCCCCGCCACATCGCCGCCTGCCATTACGCGTCCAAGGACGCGGCCGCGGCATGAGTGGTCCGCTGCTCCAGGTCAACGATCTCAAGAAGCATTTTCCGGTCCGCGGCGGGCTGTTCAGCCGCAACTCCAACTGGGTCCATGCCGTGGACGGCGTGTCGTTCGAGGTCGAACGTGGCGAGACCCTGTCTTTGGTCGGCGAATCCGGCTGCGGCAAGTCAACGGTTGGCCGCGCCATCCTGCGCCTGTTCGACATCACCGCCGGCCAGATCGTGCTGGATGGCCAGCGTATCGACGAACTCTCGCCCGATAGGCTGCGCAGCATGCGCCGCCGAGTCCAGGTGGTGTTCCAGGATCCGTTCTCCAGTCTCAATCCGCGGATGCGTGTGCGCGAGATTCTGGCCGAGCCGATCCGCAATTTCGGCCTCGCCAAATCTTCGGCCGATGTCGAGGCCCGGGTTGCGGCGCTGATGGACACCGTGCGCCTGCCGCGCGACGCGCTGGATCGGCGGCCTCACGAATTCTCGGGCGGTCAGCGCCAGCGCATCTGCATCGCACGGGCGCTCGCGGCGGAACCCGAATTGATCGTCTGCGACGAGGCGGTCTCGGCGCTCGACGTCTCGGTCAAGGCGCAGATCGTCAACCTGCTGCAGGATCTGCAGCGGGAGTTCGGCCTCGCGCTGCTCTTCATCAGCCATGATCTGGCGATCGTCGAGCACATGACGCATCGTGTCGCGGTGATGTATCTCGGCAAGATCGTCGAGATGGCGCCGAGGCAGCAGATCTTCACCGCGCCGAAACATCCCTACACCAAGGCGCTGCTCTCGGCCGTGCCGGTACCGGAGCCGGGCGCCGTCCGTAATCCGATCATCCTGAAGGGCGACGTGCCGAGCCCGATCAATCCACCCAGCGGATGCCGCTTCCACACAAGGTGTCCCTACGTGTTCGATCGCTGCCGGACCGAGGAGCCGGAGCTTCGATCGACGGGAAATGGTCAGTGGGTGGCGTGTCATCTCGAAGCGCTGCCGGAATAGCCGGGACCGGTTCGGTGATCGACGTTAAGCGCGGCATCCCCGAATGCGCGCCGAACAAGCCGGAGGCGCATTCGACGACACTTTGATCACCGTATTTTTTGGCCGCAATGGCGACGCGCTATTGCTGGCGAGTGCTGATAGATCAGCGCGCCAATGCCAATGCCGACGTCAAGACACCGCGGCACTCATCGATGTCATGCCATGGTCTGCCGGTATTGGCTCAAATCGGGATCGTGGGTCATCGCCCAGTAATCCACGAACCGCCAGGGCATTGCCGAAAACACCCGGCCTTGCCTGTTGCGGTAGTAGGTCGTCATGCCCGGATGGCTCCAGATCAACTGCTCATGCTCGGCATCGACCTGGCGTATATATCGATCATGCGCCTCCCGGCTCACGTCAATGGCGGCAATGCCGTGTTCGATCATCTCGACGATGCAGGCGCTGATGTAGCGGCTTTGGCATTCCGACTGGAAGATCACACTGCCGCCGTGTGCTGGACCGGAATTGGGGCCGAGCATGACGAACAGATTCGGAAAGTTCGGTACGGTGAGGCCAAGATAGGCGGTCGGGTTGTCGTTGGCCCAGGTCTGCTTCAGATTTTCCCCGTCGCGCCCGGTGATGTTGAGACGCGCCGCCATCTCCGAAACCTTGAAGCCGGTCGAGATCACGATGATATCGGCCGGCCGCAATTTACCATCCGTCGTGACAATGCCATCGCGCGCGAAATGGTCGATCCTGTCCGTGACCAGCTCGACATTCGGCTTGATCAGCGTCTTGAACCAATTATTGTCAAGCAGGATACGCTTACCATAGGGCGGGTAGGTCGGTACGCACTTCTCGACCAGATCGGGGCGGTCCTTCAGTTCGGAGCGGATGAAATCGGTCAGCTCCTGGCGATGCCGATCGTTGTTCTTGTTGACCGCACGATCGGGGTAGGGCCATGCGGGGTCCTTGCGCAGGAAGGGCAACAACCCGTCGCCATAGCGCCAGAACATGTTGAAGCGATACCATTGCACGTAAAAAGGCAGATGCGCGAGCAGCCATTGCGCACCGTCGGAGATGGGATCGGAATATCCCGCAACCGGGCGCGACCATTGCGCGGTGCGCTGATAAACCGTGACCGAGGCCACCTGATCGGCGATTGCAGGCACCAGCTGCATGGCGGTCGCGCCGGTGCCGATGACGGCGACGCGCTTGCCGTCGAGCTTGATATCATCGGACCACAGCGCCGAGTGCAGCGTCGTGCCGTTGAAGTTCTCTTCGCCCTCGAAATGCGCGGGCGCCGGATCGTTGAGCTGTCCGATCGCGCTGACGAGAATCGTCGACTCAAACAGCTCTTCGCCTTTCCCGGTCCTGAGCGCCGAAATCCAGCACCTCCTGCTCTCGTCCCAATGCGATGACGTCAGCTCCGTATTGAGGCGCAGATGGCTGCGGATATCATGTTCGAGTGCGACCTTTTTGAGATAGTCGAGCAATTCCTGCCGCTGCGCAAAATAGCGCGTCCACGGATTTCGTTTGCCGAACGAAAATGAATAGGAGTGGTTGGGCGTATCGACGCCGCAGCCGGGATAGCGGTTGACGTACCAGGTGCCGCCGAGTTCGTCGTTCTTTTCGACAATCGTATAGGGGATGCCGAGCCGCCCGAGCGCAACGCCGAGTGCGATCGAACAAACGCCGGCGCCGACGATCAGCACATGGTGTTTGGCCAGCAGGTCGCCGGACGGCGGCGTGGTCCAGCGCGGGTCGCGGCAAATGAATCCCATCTCCTCCCGCATCAGCGGCGCATATTCCGGCGCGACATTTTCGCCGAGTGTTGCGCGCATCATCCTCAGCATCAAATCATTGCCGGGGTCGGTAATGACCGGCTTGGGGGCGCCGCTGGCGAAAAGCTGGACCACCGCGGTGCGGATTTCGCGCTGGATCTCCGGCGGCAGGCCGGCCTGCGGATCGGGGATCAGGCGAACGTCGCGTTGTGGCCGGTACGGCGGCTCGAGCCAGCGCTCGTCGCCGGTCATATGCATCAGCACCATCAGCAGAACGCGGATATCGCCTTCGTCGATGGCCGACGGCAGATCGAACTCCTTGCGTGGCGTTTCGATGTTCATGGCCGTGTCCTCTAGACCTCGGGCGTTTCCGGCAGTCCGCCATAGGCAGCCCATGTGCTGCCGGCGATGAATCCGGCGTCGACCGGCAGATTGATTCCGGTGACGCCGCTGCTCGCGGGCGAAAGCAGCCACGCGATGGCTTGCGCGACTTCCATCGGCTCGACCAGCCGGTTCAGGGCGGTGGGCCGTGCCAGCAGATCCTTGCTCAGGGCGCCCGAGGCGATGGCCGCCTCGAGCGCGGCGGTGCGGGTGAACCCAGGCGATACCGCGTTGACCCGCACGCCGCTGCGGCCCCAATCGGCCGCGAGTGTTTGCGTGATTTGAATGACACCGGCCTTTGCCGCCGTGTAGGCGTGGATCGGTCCGGACGTCATGCCGGCGATGGAGGCGACGTTGACAATGGCGCCGTTTCGTCGTCTGGCCATGCGCTCGCCGACGCTGCGAGCGACCAGAAACGTGCCGCGCAGGTCGATATTGATCTCACGGTCCCACTGCTCCATCCGCACGCGCCCGATTCTGTGCATCCTGCCGAATACGCCGGCGGCATTGACCAGGCCGGTGATCGGCCCATGCGCGGCTTCGATATCGGCAACGCCGGCGACGACGTCGCTTTCGCTCGCAACGTCGAACGGGGCGGGCCACAGAATGGCCGGCGTTGCCACCAGTGGTTCCGGAGCGATATCGACAATCACGACGCGCCGGCCCTGGTCGGCGAGAAGTGTCGCGGTCGCAGCGCCGATCCCGCGGCTGCCGCCGGTGACGAGAACGGTACCGTCAACGTTCATGGCCGGTTCCTTCGTCCGGGGGAGCGAACAGCCCGCGCGTAATCAATTTCTGGTAGGCCGAGATGATGTGGTCCGGCACCGTGGTGACCTTGCCGCCGGAAAAGGAGTAGCGCCGGCTGAGATAGCCGCGCGCGCCCATCAACATGTGGACGATGGCCTCGAATTCCTCATCGCTGAAATCGTTGATCGCGCCGGCAAACCGCGCGCGTCGCAGGATCCGGACATAGGCTGTCGAGATATTGTCGAGATGCTTCTGATAGCCGATCGGTGCGAAGAATTCGGCTTCGTTGAGGATGCGCAGAAATTCCGGGACCTCGCGGATGAAATCGAAGAACGCGGTGAAGCGTTCGATTTCCTGCCGTGCGGCATCCGCCGTCCCGGTGCGTTCTCGGATGAACCCGACCATGTCGAGGCCGATCTTCGGCAGCAATTGATCGAGCAGTTCCTGGCGGTTTTCGAAATGATTGTAGAAGGTGCCTTGCGCGACCCCCGCTTCCTCGGTGATGCGGGCGACGGAAGCATCGGCATAGCCGTATCTGCCGACGATTTTGGTGGCGGCGTCGAATATCCTGCGCTTGGTCCAGGCGTTGCGCTCGGCGCGGTTGAGCTTTGCGACCTTGCCGGCGGCGGTTTCGGATACCTGCGTCATGCGTTGGCCTCAAGTTCGGCGCGCAGCACACGCTTGAGCACTTTTCCCGAAGGATTGCGCGGCAGGCTGTCGCGGATGACCAATTGCTTCGGCAGCTTGAAACCGGCGAGCCGGGTGCGGCAATGGTTGATCAACTCGGGAAAATCGAGCGCGGCACCGTCGGCCGGAACCACGATCGCGACCGGCCTTTCGCCCCAGCGCTGGTCGGCAATGCCGATCACGGCGACCTCGCGCACCTGCGGCATTTCGTAGATCACGCGCTCGACCTCGGAAGAGGCGATGTTTTCTCCGCCGGAAATGATCATGTCCTTCTTGCGGTCGGTAAGATAAAGGAAGCCTTCTTCGTCGAGATACCCGACGTCGCCGCTACGAAACCAGTCACCGAAGAACGCTGCCGCCGTCTTGTCTGGATCTTTCCAGTAACCTTGGGTGATCTTCGGGCCGCGCAGGCAAATCTCGCCGTTCTGGCCGGGCGCAAGGCGATTGCCGGAATCGTCACGAATCTCGATCTCAACATGGGCGATGGCACGGCCGGTCGAGCCGATCTTTTCGATCTCGCGGCCGGCTTCCATGAAGGTGTCGCCGCCGCAGGTCTCGGTCAGGCCGTAGGCGTCGATGTAACGGGCATTGCTGAAATACTCGGAAAAGGCGCGGATGCGCGCCTCCGGCGTCTTCTCGCCGCCGCCGATCGCCCAGCGCAGACTGGAGACGTCGTAGCGGTCGCGGTGGGGGCAGGTGAGGATCGCGGTGGTCATCACGGGCGCGAGCCATGCGGCATTCAGTTGCTCCGCTTCAATCGCGGCGAGCGCCTGCTCGGGTTCAAAATGACGCTGGATCGAGAGCAGGCCGCCATGCCAAAGCACCGCAACGCCCGGCAGATCCAGCGCGCCGACATGGTAGAGCGGGCCGACGACCAATAGCCGGGTGTCCGCGTTCAGTCCCAGCGCCAGCGTCTGATCGGCCGACTTCCAGTAGATATTCTCATAAGAAAGCATCACGCCCTTGGGCCGGTCCGTGGTGCCGGAGGTGTACATCAGCCGCAAGAGGTCGCGCGGTTGTCGCGGCTGCATCGGTGCGGGCGTAGCGTCCGGCGCCAGACGCGTAATGTTCGATTGCGCGGCTTCGTCGAGCAGCACGACCGGGACGTCGGCCGCGGCGATGCCGGCCAGTTCTTCGTCCGCGATCAAAATCCGCGCCCCGGAATTGCCGACGATATAGCCGACCTCGGCGGCGGTAAGCCGAAAGTTGATCGGCAGAAACACCGCGCCGATATGGCTCACCGCAAAAGCCAGTTCGAGGAATGCCGTGCTGTTCTTCATCAGCGCCGCGACGACATCGCCGGCACCGATCCCGCGCGACGCCAGCCAGCCCGCCGCTTGTCGGATGCGCCGGTCGAAATGCTCATAAGAGATGTCTTCACCGCGGTATTTCAGCGCGCAGCGATCGGGAGTCCGTCGCGCATGAAATGCAATGAAGCTCGATAAATTGATCATTTGCTGCTCAAGCGCCGGTTTCCGGCAGCGTTTCTATCATTTATGAATTCTGACTCGTAATTCATATTTGGCTTGACGTCACCCCCTTTGCTCTGAAATCCTTGGGAAATGGAGACGACACGATCTCCGTTAAGGGAAGTTCAGGGGATACGACCGGACAGGGAGGGGAAATTGACCAGAATCCGCAAACCGGGCCTCAGCCGCCGCTCGACCTTGGCGCTGATCGGCGCCGGCGCAGCGACATTCGCGGCGCCATGGGTGGCGCGCGCGCAAGCCAAGACCATCAAGATCGGAATGCCGACGATCTTGTCGGGCCGCGTGGCGCAACTCGGAACCTCGTCGCGTAACGCCGTGCTGCTGGAGATCGACAAGGTCAACGCCGCTGGCGGGCTCGCCGGGCGGCAGGTCGAGATGGTGATCCGCGATTCCAAGGGCCAGCCGCAGGAAGCCGCCCGCATCGCGCGTGAACTGGTGAACACCGACGGTTGTGAGATGCTGCTCGACGGCGAGGCATCATCGGGTTCGTTCGCGGTGCATGAAGTCGCACGCGATCTCGGCGTGCTCTGCATTCACACCTGCTCGGAAGCATCCTCGCTGACCGCCGATCCCAAGCAGCATATTCCGAACGCGTTCCGTTCGGTACGCCAGGGCATTCACGATTCCATCGTCGGCGGCAGCTATGCCGCGGCAATAGCGAAGGCAAAGGGCTTGAAGAAATGGGCGACCTGTTCGCCCGACTACGCCTATGGCCGCGATACCACCGGCGAGTTCACGCTGTATCTGAAGCGTTTTGCTCCCGACGTCGAGATCATCAGCGATTCCTGGCCGAAGCTGTTCCAGCCTGACTATACCGAAGTCGTCACGAAGATCCTGCAGGCGAAACCGCAGGCGTTGTATTCCTGCCTGTGGGGTGGCGACCTTACCTCCTACATCGATCAGGCCAACATCTACGCGATGTTCAGCCAGATGGAAGTGTTTGCCGTCAACATGGCCGACTACACCGCATTGACGGTCGTGAAGAACCTGCCGAAAGGCATTCACTCCGGCAACCGCTACATCAAGACGTTCCCGGCGACGCCTGAAAACGCCGCCTGGGGCGATGCCTACAAGGCGAAGTACAACGAGTACCCCACCAATTGGTCGTGGCAGAACGCCACCGCGGTGATGCTGCTTGCCGAAGCCGTCAAGAAAGCCGGCTCTGCCGACGGCAACAAGGTGGCCGATGCATTGCGCGGCCTGACCATCAAGTGCCCGTTCGGTGCCGACGGCACCGTCACGATGCGGGCCGAGGATCAGACCCTGATCGGCTATGCGATCGGATGGGGCACCACGATCTCGCAGGAGCCTTACGTGCCGCAGGTCCAGGCCGGCGACTGGAAGACCATTCTTGAACTCGAGGCCGAGTGGAAGAAGAGCAAAGGCTACACCTGAAATCGGCGATAGCGGCGGCGGCGCAGGCTGTTTCCGCTATCCGCCAGAACGGCTTTTTGCGCCGGGGCAATCCCGGCGCGCCTTGATGGATATTTGCCTTGGACCTTGATGCGCTCACCGGCTGCCTCGCCAGTCCCGCTTGCCTGGTGACGCAAACCACCAGTGGTTTCATCATCGGTATGCTGCTGTTTCTTGTCGCGGTCGGACTGACGCTGATCTTCGGCGTGCTCAAGATCGTCAATTTCAGCCATGGCGCCTTCTATATGTTCGGCGCCTATTTCGCGATGACGGCCTATCAGGTGTCGGGCAGCTTTGCGCTGGCAATGCTGTGTGGCGCGCTGGGCACCGCGGTCCTTGGCCTGGTCTTCGAGCGGGTCTTCATGAGCCGGGTCTACGGCGCCGATGTCCTGATGCAGCTTCTGGTCTGCTACGCCTTTGTGCTGATCTTCGACGACGTTGTGCGGATGGTATGGGGTCCGGAATTCAAGTCGATGGGAATGCCGGCCGCGTTCCAGGTGATGCCGCTGTTCATCGCGGGCGGCGTGGTGCCGCCTTATTATCTCCTGCTGATCGGCGTCGCGCTGGCGATGGCCGTGATCCTGGGCGTCGGGCTGGCCCGTAGCAGGATCGGCAAGGTGATCCGGGCGGCGGCGCATAATCCGGGGATGGTTTCCGCGCTCGGCATCAACCCCGGATTGATCTATGGCGGCGTATTTGCGCTTGGCTGCATGCTGGCGGGCCTTGCCGGCGCGCTCGCGGCGCCGGTGCGATCGCTGACGCCCGGCATGGGATTTTCGGTGCTGATCGAATCCTTCATCGTCACCGTGATCGGCGGCATGGGCTCGATCCTCGGGGCGCTGATCGGCGCACTCCTGATCGGCTTGATCCGCTCGTTCGGGTCACTCGGCTTTCCGCTGTTCACCGAAGGCCTGATGTACCTGTTCATGGTGATCGTGCTGGTGACACGGCCGACCGGGCTGTTTGGCAAGGAGGTCGCATGACCGAATTGCGGGCTGTTCAAACCGGCGGGTCCCTGAGCGTTCCGCGCGTCGAGACCTGGTCGCAGCGCGCGCGTTCTCTCGACGCCCTGATCGCACTGACGGCGTTCATCGTACTGGCCCTCCTGCCGTCGTTCTTCGGCAGCAAGGCGCTGCTTGATTTTGTGATCCGCTGTTCGGCGTTCGGTCTGTTCGCGACCTCGCTCAATCTGCTGGTCGGCTATACCGGCATGATTTCGTTCGGGCACGGCATGTTTTTCGGCATCGGCGCCTACAGCTTCGGCCTGCTGATGCAACGCGCCGGCGTATCAATTCCGGTGGCCTTCGTCGCGGCGTTGCTGATCACCGCCATCGCGGCCGCCATCATCGGCGCGATCTGTGTGCGACTGAAGGCGATCTATTTCGCTTTCGTCACGCTGGCGTTCCAGATGCTGATTCACAGCACAATCCTGGCCTGGGCCTCCCTGACCGGCGGCGATCAGGGACTGCGCGGCGGTATCCCACGTCCCGTATTCCTCGGCGTCGATCTGTCGAACCATCTGCATCTTTATGTCACGAGTTGCGCGTTGCTGGTGCTGGGCCTGTTGCTGATGCGCCAGATCGCGCAGTCGCCGTTCGGCTATACCTTGCGCATGATCCGCGACAACGCCAACCGCGCGAGCTTTGTCGGTATCGACGTCTGGCGCGCCAAGCTGACGGTATTCGTGCTGGCGGCGATGTTTGCCTCGGCCGGCGGCATCGTGATGGCGCTGTTCGTGTCGGGGGCCTATCCCGAATTCGCCTATTGGACGATTTCCGGTGAGGGCATCTTCATCAACATGCTCGGCGGCGTCACCACCTTCCTGGGCCCGATGGTCGGCACCGTGCTGCTGCTGACCCTGAACGACACCGTCACCCGGCTGACCGACTATTACGGCATCGTGCTGGGCATCGTGATCCTGTTCTTCGCGATTGGTCTGCGCAAAGGCCTGATGGATTTCGCGGTCGGGTGGTACACGCGGTGGCGCGAGCGGGAGCACGGCTAGCATGCTCGAAATCCGCGGTCTTTCGAAATCCTTTGGCGGCGTCAAGGCGACGGACGACGTCTCGCTCGATTTCGCTGACGGCTCGCTGAGCGCGGTGATCGGTCCCAACGGCGCGGGCAAGAGCACATTCTTCAATCTGATCACCGGTGCGCTGAAACCCGACGCCGGAAAGATTCTGCTCGACGGCATCGATTTGGCCGGACGATCGCCGCCCGATATCGTTCGCTGCGGCATCGGCCGGGCGTTCCAGGTGGCGAGCATTTTTCCCTCGCTGACCGTACAGGAGACCATGCTGGCGGCGGTGTGCGTCGACCAGGGACGCGCCGGCGTGCTGTATCGGCGGTTTCCGCTGGCGGAAACCCGCGACCGCGCCGAACACGCGATGGAGTTGCTCGGGCTGGCCGACAGGCGCGGCCGGACCGCGGCGACGTTGTCGCATGGCGACCAGAAGCTGCTGGATATTGCACTTGCCTTGGTGCTCGATCCCAAGGTGCTGTTGCTGGACGAGCCGACTGCCGGCATGGGCACAGAGGAGCGCTGGCGGATGATCGACAAGATCCGCGAACTCTGGGAGAAGCAGAAGATCACCGTCGTGTTCATCGAGCATGACATGGATATCGTGTTCAAGATCGCGCCGTCGATCGTCGTGCTCTGTTACGGTCGCATTCTGGCGAGCGGCCCGCCCGACGAGATCCGCCGCAACGCAGCGGTCATCGAGGCCTATCTCGGCACCGAATACCACACCGAGGCTGCGATATGAGCGGGCAACCCGTCGTCGAGGTCAGGGATCTCGACGTTTATTACGGCACCAGCCAGATCCTGTTCGGGGTCGGCTTTTCGGTGCGGCAAGGCGAAACCATGGCGCTGCTCGGCCGCAACGGCGCTGGCAAGTCAACGACCATGAAGGCGATCATGGGGCTTGCGCCGGCGCGGCGCGGCAAGGTGATCCTGCGCGGCCGTTTGGTCTCTGGAATGAAGCCGCATCGGATCGCGCGCGCCGGCCTTGGCTTTGTGCCGGAAGACCGCCAGATTTTTCCCGAGCACACGGTCGAGGACAATCTGGTCATCGGCCAGAAAAAGGGGCCCGACGGCCAGGACGACTGGTCGATCCGGCGCATTTATGATGTGTTCCCGCTGCTGGAGCCGCTGCGCCACCGGATCGCGGGCAGACTGTCAGGTGGCGAACAGCAGATGCTCGCGATTGCGCGTACGCTGATGGGCAATCCTGCGCTCTTGCTGCTCGATGAACCGAGCGAGGGGTTGGCGCCGATCATCGTGCAGCGGATCGGCGAATTATTGAAGCAGCTGCGCGGAAACGGCGCGACCGTGCTGGTCTCCGAGCAGAACATGCATTTCTGCCTGGGTCTGGCGAGCCACGCCACCGTTATCGACAAGGGGCAGATCGTCTACTCGGCGACGATCGAAGACCTGAAAGCAAACGATGCCGTTCGCCGTCGTTATCTGGCCCTGTAGTGGGTATTCACGTGCCGCCTGACGTCCTCTATCCGTGCGTAGTCCCGAAAACGTGCGAGATATCGCTGCGTCAGCACGATCGAAAGTTGTTTGTCCAGCTCTGCTATTCTGACCACGAATTGTGCCGAGCTCATTGTCTGATCATCTCCCGCGAAATTTGTCACCGCGCGATGCTCCATTATAAGGCAGGCGTTGATATTCGGGCTGTTGCATACTCCTGAGGTGGACCAGAGCGAAAGCCGGATCCACCTCACTGGAGAGCCAGCTCCGTGAGTCGTGAGGGCCGGTGCTGATAGCGCCGGCCCTCTGCTTTTTCACCCGGCGAATTGAAGCGTGCACGCGGAGTTATTTCTCGAAATCGAAAAACGCGTCGGTGCTCGGTTCTTATTTTTTCCAGGGAATGGCGTACGAGAACAACGAATTCAGTCCGACGGGTGTCGCCGCCGCGCCTGGAACAAGCCATCGGAATTATCTATTGAAGGAACAGGCCAACTGATTTGCCGGAACTATAGCGCAAGCGGCATAAAGCTTGCGCTAAACATCCCCGATGGGGCACGATAGGCAAGCTGCGGAACTCATGCACCCAACGAGAAACCGAACGCTGAATTTTGACGGGCCAAAGCCCTTAACAGGAAGATACCGGTGAACTCAGGTCACATCGGATCAGAAACGAGAACGCCGGGATTTTGCGCCTTATGCAAGTCCCGCTGCGGTTCGATTATGGTGACGCGT
Source organism: Bradyrhizobium sp. (assembly GCF_050014615.1). Classification (GTDB taxonomy): domain Bacteria; phylum Pseudomonadota; class Alphaproteobacteria; order Rhizobiales; family Xanthobacteraceae; genus Bradyrhizobium. The sequence continues at coordinate 23,463 of NZ_JBEKCZ010000068.1, forward strand.
GAGGGTCGTTTCGTTGGCCAGGAACCATATCCGGAACACCCCACCGGCAAAGCGCTGTGTGTGAAGGGGCTTGCCGCGCCCGAGATCATCTACAACAAACAGCGTCAACTCTATCCGCTGAAGCGAACGCGGCCCAAGGGCGACAAGGATCCGGGTTGGAAACGGATCACATGGGATGAAGCGCTCGACAGGACGGCTTCTGAACTTGACCGGATTCGTTCCGAGTCTGGTCCGGAGGCGATTGCCTTTGGCCTGACGACTCCGAGCGGTACGCCGATATCGGATGACATC
>NZ_JBEKCZ010000069.1:0-23586 GCF_050014615.1 Bradyrhizobium sp.
ATACTTTCAACGATACCTATTCAAAATATCTCGGGATAACCACGCACAGCATCCAGGCCCTCGACCCGAATGTACGAATAGGCATCACCAACTGGGCGGAGTTCGATGTCCAGCTCAACGGATTGCAATCTTCGCAATCCGCGGACAGCCAATCCGGAGCACTGGTGGCGCAGGGCGTCGGCTTTGGCGACGTCGTGCTGCGAACCAAGATGAACCTGTTCGGCAACGATGACGGCCCGGTGGGCCTCGCCATCATTCCCTATGTCAAGTTGCCTTCCTCGGCTCCCGTCATCAGCAACGGGGCCGTCGAGGGCGGTCTGATCGCGCCGCTCGCCTTGCGCCTGCCCCAGGATTACCTCGTCACCCTGATGACCGAAGTGGATGCGCTGAAGGATGACCAGAACCACCGGGAGGCGAACTTCGTCAATCTCGCCGGCGTCAGCCATCCGATTCCCGGTGTCGAAGGCGCCAACGCCATGGTCGAGCTGTTTTCTTCCGTGGGCACCGACCGGACAGCACCGCCGATCTACACCTTCGATCTCGGCATGAACTTCCGGCTGGATCAACATACGATCGTCGATGTCGGATTGAACCTTGGCCTCAACAACGCCGCGCCGAAAGTACAGATTTATACCGGGATATCGGCCCGATTCTGAAGCGGCACGGCCGCTATCGGCTCATGCCGCCGCGCAATGCTGGGCGACGATGCCGGCGATGGAGCGCATCACGGGCGCGTCGCGGCCGCTGGCGACGGTGACGGCCAGTTCGATGGGCTCGAGTTCCGGCAATCCCCTGGGCTGAACCATCGCGAGCGCCCTGCGCTCACCCAGCCGCGCCGGCAACGCGGCATATCCCAGGCCGGCTTCGACCGCGGCCGCGACCGCCGAAAAGCTCCGCGCCTCGCAGGCGAGATACCACTCGCGCCGGGCCAGCCCCAACCCTCGCACCGCCTGCTGGCGATAGGCGCAGCCCTCGGCAAACGCGACCAGCGGAAAGGGTGACGACGTGTCGTCAGGTGCGAACCGCGTATTGGCGCCGCGAAACCAGCGCATGGTCTCCGATCCGATCGATGAGCCGGCTTCGCTGGAGGGCAATCGCTTGAAGAAGGCGAGATCGAGACGGCCGTCCTCCACGTCGTCGATCAGCCGCGCCGAGAGGTCGCAGCGCACCTCCAAATTCACGGCCGGATGCCAGGCGCGGATTGTTCGCAAGATGAGGGGAAAATCCCGTTCCAGAAAATCGGCCGGCATCCCGATCCTGATCCGCGCGCCTGAAACGGGCTGGCGAACCGATGCCACCGCCCGCTCGTTGAGTTCAATGATCTGCCTGGCATGCGCGACCAGCGTCTCTCCCCGCGCGGTCAGCCTGACCATGCGTCCACGTCCCCGTTCGATCACGGGATGGCCGACCAGAACCTCGAGCCGGGCAATCCGAAGGCTGATCGCCGATTGCGTGCGCCCGAGGCGCTCGGCGGCCCGCGAAAAGCTCCTGGCGTCGGCGATGGCGACCAGCGATCGAAGGGTGTCGATATCGAATGTGGTGGACATGGTGGCTCCGGACAGCCGATGCGCGATCGGCGCGGGGTGACCGCGCCGGGCATCTAAATGAGATTTATCTATCAGGGTATTTCAAAAATCAATTTTCAGGGCCGTAACGCGCCGGGCTATTGCTGCATTGTTCGCGCCGGCCACCGGCCGCGACCGCAAATGATTTTGCCGAAGGGCAACGGCAAGGATAAGGGCAAGGATAAGGGTAAGGCACGGCATGAAGCGTCGCAATGTTCTCAAAATGAGTCTCGGCGCCACCACCGCCGTTCTGACCGCACCGGCGACGGCACAGTCCGAAAAGGCCGAACCGGAAGCGGCGGCCCCGGCCTGTTTGCCGTGGCCGGCGCCGCGTCCCGGCGGCGCCGGAGCCGCCGGGTTGCTCGGACATTGCCGTATCGGCACCGGGCCGGCTGTCTGCGTGGTGCTGCACGAATGGCTCGGCGATCACGTCAACTGGGAGCCGACGCTCTCCTACTTCGATCCCGGCCGCCATACCCTGTTGTTTGTCGATCTGAGGGGGTATGGCTGGTCGCGCGGCATGGCCGGCCGCTTCGAACTCGGCGAAGCCACCGATGACGTTTTGCGCCTGACGGAACAGTTGCAGATCTGGCGTTTTCACCTCGTCGGCCACTCGATGTCGGGCTTGATCGCCCAGCAGATCGCGCTGCAGGCGCCGCAGCGAATCCAGAGCGTGACGCTGTTTTCGCCGGTGCCCCCGACCGGGTTTCACGCCGACGATGCCGCGATGCGCGCCCTCAACGCGGTGGTCGATGAGGACGACGCCGCGTCGCGCGCCATCGGCTCCCGGACCAGCAATCGCTACGGACCGGGCTGGCTGCGGCGCAAGCTCGCCATCGCCAGGGGCGCCGCCACATCAGAGGCGATGCGCGGCTATCTCAAAATGTTCACGACATCCGCGATCGCCGACCCGGGCAGGCTGACGGCGCCGCTGCACGTCGTCAGCGGTGCTCAGGATATTCCGTTCTACCGCAACGAGGCCTTCCGCAGCGCATTCGCGGCCGCCTATCCCCACGCCACGTTCGAGATCATCGACGACGCGGGCCACTACACGATGCTGGAGACCCCGGTTCGTGTGGCGAGCATTATCGAAAAACACGTGGCCGCCGCAACGTAGTGCAGAGCGCTTGACCGGTCCGCATTCATCGCGCGGATGATCCCGGGTGCCACGACAGATCGTCAGACAGCACATATATCATGATCGCCGACAAACACAGCACGACCCCGATCCAGAACATCGGGGAATGATGGATACGTCGCCAGTCGCGCGGAGCCGCTGTGGGTTTCATTGGGTCACCTCGTCGGCCTGCAATATCCAGCGCAAGTCGCCGCGGGTCAATCGACGCAGCGGCCGGCTTTGACGGGGACATTTCTGACGGTCTTTGCGCTCCCGGCCGATGTCAGCGAAGCGACTCACCAAATGGTGTTCGCGAAAAGGCCCAGGCGGGGTTGCTGGGCGACCAGAATGGTCGGCGGTCCAACGCGGCTCTTCGCAACAGTCCTGCCCGCGACCATCCTGCGTTTGGGCGGCAGCTTGGTTTCGGGCTTTTTGGGCTCGGATGTTTGCAACAGTGCGGGTGTCTGCAATTGTGCAAAGGCGTCGCGCATGCGCACGGGCGCCGCGGCGTCGGCGACCATTGCCGGAGCACTCGCTTCCGCCGTCCTGACTGGCGCGGCCGTGACCGTCGGCAGGCTGGTATCGAACTCCACGCGCTCCGGCCACTTCCGATCGGAGTGAATCCGGATCACTGAAACTCCCGTCGCGGTATTCGCCGCCGTGTTGGTCGCATTTGCGCGATCCGCGACCGGCAATTTCGGAAGATACGCGTCGACAACGAACAACAGCGCGAGCAGCGCTGCGCCGACAAAGAGAAAATATCGCAGCAGGGGCATTTCAGCGTCGCTCCCATCCGCGCCAGCGTGCGGACTACAGGCTTAACTGGGGATGATACAATTCGTTCCAAGCCCCGCCGCGCCGACGTAACAACGAAGTTACCGCTTCACTACCGCGTGAAGCCAAATGCGCTAGATACGGTTGGCGGCGACCAGCGTGCATTTCGCCGCGCTGGCATTGACGTTGACAAAGCCGATGTGCATCCGGGCAAACGTTTTTCGGCTCTTCATATTGACGGTGTCATGGATCAAGCGCGCGCGGTCGGTCAAATGGCTGCCGTCCGGGCGGGCGAAGGCGCAGGAAATCTCGATATCCCCGACCGCGTAGTCGTTGCCATTGCGCAGCGTGAAGGTGACCAGGGCGTTCGATCCCAGCCCGCCCCTGCGCCATGATTGCGATGAAATTTTCAACCCGTCGACCGGCGCCCTTTGTTCCGGCGCGATCGCCTCGGAGGTCGCTGGATCGAACGAGAAACCCCTGGTCGCGGGATCCGCCGCCGGCCCCGGCCCGGTTAAGGCCGTTGCGAGAAGTACCGGCTCACTTTCGGCAGGTTTGCTGGCATAGCCGGATAGCAGTATCCATGCCCCTAGTCCGGCGACCAGGACAGCCGGCAGCCAGACAAAGCTGAAATATCCTGTGCGCAGGGTCCCGGATCGCCGCCAAAAATGGCCGCTGCCAAGCCCGCTATTCTCAGGCCTTGTAATTCCAGGCCCCGTAATTCCGCTCAATTCGAAACGGTCAAGTCCGCTGTTCATGGCCATGCCACCGTTTGCGACGAAACCGACCTCGACTGATTGCGCCGCACCGCAAAAAGCCGCACGGGCATTACACCGCACGGCTCCTGACACGACTGCCGATTGCGCGGTTCCGCCGCTATTCACTCAATCCACGAGGCCGGGAATGGTTGCGTATCGCCGTAACAATATTGGACACAAAGGATGATTGGAGATGATTGGCGGACCTTCGGGGCCTCAGGGGTACCCATCCCATGGGTATGGCCATGCCAGGAGGCCGCCGCTAAAATTTGACTGGCGCGATCGAACTATCGCATTCAAGACAAACTATCGCTTTCAAGACAATATGTCGCGACCAGCGACCCCTGACAGCCAAATCCTTACAGCCAAGTGGAGACCAACGATGCCGACAGTGACGTGGGACCATATTCATCTGCGCAGTCCCGATCCGGAGGCGATGGCCGCCTGGCTTGAAAGCATTCTGGGCGGCGAGATCATCCGCGGCCCCGGGCGCATCGACGTCAAGCTCGGCGGCGCCAATGTGTTCATCGCACCGGTCGCGGCGGGTGACGGCGTCCACACGCCGCCGGTGACGCCCTATCAGGGGCTCGATCATTTCGGACTGACGGTAAAAGACATCGATGCGGTGGCTGCCGAGATCAAGGCCAAGGGTGTCGAATTCACCAAGGAGCCGACCACCATTCGACCGGGCGTGCGGATCTGCTTCATTCGTGGGCCGCAGGGCATCTCGATCGAGCTTTTGGAGCGCGACAGGAAATATGCCTGAGGAAAGGCGGCGCGGCCCTGCCGCCGGGTGGTAATTTAGGCTGCCAAAGGCGGGTTCCACCTGGCTGAAATGCCCCGAAAATGACTGATGTCATTTCGCGTCACTCCGCACAGCCGGATTCCCGCCATTTGCGCCCGGCACGCCACCCGCGGTCAACCTGCCGCGTTGACGCTGCGTGGCCCGCTTTGGCATAACAGCAAGCCGGCTCCGCCCCTAAACGGAGCTCGCACCGGGGCCTCATGAAGAACGGTTTGTATTCGATCCACGTCAGCCTGCAGGATGGCCGTTCCGGCAAGGGCAGCGGCGTGGTCATATTCCGGGATGGCAAGATCCTCGGCGGCGATGCCTATCTGTTTTACACCGGCAGCTACACGACCAAGGGCGATACCTTCAAGGGCGAGGTTCTGGTCCAGCGCCATACCAGCAGCCCTGACGCCAATCCGCTGTTCGGCGGGCCCAGTCCGGTCGGCATCGGCGTCTCCGGCACCTTCACCGACACCGCCGGCGTCATGAACGGAACCGCGCTGGTCGGCAAGGCCAGCCAGATCTTCAAGGCGACGCTGCGCCGGCTGGCCGAGACCGAATAGCATTTTCAAGCAAAGCTTCTTGCCGCGCCGGATCAGTCATTCGGCGGCCTGCTCCAGCGGCGCAACGCGGGGAAGGATGATCTGGATTCGCGTGCCGCCGCCCGGCTCGGAATCGAGATCGAGCCGGCCGCCCAGGCGGTTGGTCACGATACTGTAGACGATATGCAGACCGAGCCCGGTGCCGCCCTGATCGCGGCGCGTGGTGAAGAACGGATCGAAGGCGCGGCGCCGGACATCGAGACTCATGCCGCAGCCATTGTCGGAGAAAATGATCTCGACATTGTCCTTGCCGGACTCCCGCACCTTGATATCGACCGAGCCGGGCTCGCCGTCCGGAAAGGCATGCGCCACCGCGTTGAGGAACAGGTTGGTGAGCACCTGGCCGTAGGGGCCGGGATAAGAGTTCATGGTCAGATTGGGCTGGCAGTCGACCGCGAGCGTCAGATGATGTTTTCGCAGACCCGGCCGCAGGCTCATGACGACCTGCTCGGTCAGATCGCCGAGGTCGAAAGTCCGCTGGTCCGAATAGTTGCGATCGGCGGCGACCTGCTTGAACGAGGTGATCAGTTCGGCCGCGCGATTGAGATTGGCCACCAGTTGGGAGGACGCATCGCGGCTGGTTTCGATAAATTCATTGAGGCTCGATCGCCTGAGATCGCCGCGCTCCACCTCATTGGCGAACAAAGCCGTCTTGCGCTCCAGCGACGAGGCCACCGTCAGGCTGATGCCGACGGGGTTGTTGACCTCATGGGCGACGCCGGCCACCAGCCGCCCCAGCGCGGCGAGCTTCTCGGCCTCGATCAGCGAGTTCTGGGTTTCCCGCAAATTACGCAACGCGGCTTCGGCGGCATCCTTCGCCTGGCGCATTTCCTGTTCGCCGCGCTTGCGCTCGCCGATGTCGAGCGCCACCGAGACGATGCTCTCGACCTCGCCATCGGCGTCGAGCAGCGGAAGCTTGTTCACCAGCCAATGCCGCAAATTGCCGAAAGAATCGAGATACTCTTCCTCGTAGAATCCGAGTTCCCTGCCCGCCGTCAGCACCCGATTGTCATTTTCGTCGGCCTTTTGCGCGCCATAACGTGACATCAGATCGCTGGTGGTGCGACCGATCGCGTCCGCGGGCTCGATCCCGAAAATGCCGGCCATGTAGCGGTTCATCAGGACATAGCGCAGTTGCCTGTCCTTGACGTTGATCACCGCCGGCACGGTGTCGATCACCTGCTGCAACAGCCGCCGGCCCTCGGCGATCGCATCCTCGGCGCGTTTCTGATCGGTGATGTCGCGCAACGTCCCTTCGTAGCGGATGACGCCGCCGGCTTCGTCGCGCACCACCGTGGCGCTGTCGGAAAGCCAGAGGATGGCGCCCCCACGCTGCCGCACCTGATATTCGAACTCGCGCACCATGCCGTCGCGCTGCATCAGAAACTGATATTGCTCGCGCGCCGCCGGATCGACATAGATGGTGTGCGCGATATCGGTGGTGTAACGGATCAGCTCCTCCGGAGTGTCATATCCCATCATCCGCGCCAGCGCCGGATTGGCATTGAGCAGCAGGCCAGCCGGCGTCGTCACATAAATCCCGTCGACCGAACCTTCGAACAGCTTGCGATAGCTCTCCTCGGCCAGCCGCTGTTCGGCCAGAGCATGAATCGCAGCCTCGCGCGCGGTGTCGGCATCGACCAGCGAACGGCGGAACACCTCGGCGGCGCGGGCGATGTCACCGATCTCGTTTTTCACATCGGTCGCGGGGATCGATGCATTCTTCTCACCCCCGGCGAGCGCGCGGATGGCTTTCGCGATCGCTTTCAGCGGACGAACGGTCCAGCGCACCACGAACAGCGCCGCCGCAAGCCCGATAAGAACGCCGGCGCAACCGAGAATGATGCTTTGCCATTTATCGTGGGTCAGCGTTCTGGCGAAATCATTGGCCAGCAGACGCCCGCGATTGGCACTGAGGTCCCGCAACAAATCCGTCACGCGGCCGATCATTTGTCCTTCGGTACCCAGCACTTCCTTGTCAAGCTCGGCAATCTGGGCTTCGGTTCCCGAAATAGAAACAATGGCGTCCGCATACGCATCGGTCGCGGCGCGAAGCGCGGGATCATCGATCGCAAGCGACCGCATGCCGCGCGCCGACTGCTCGGCGGACGCCGGATCATGCGCCAGCAAGGCCGCGGCAATCTGATTTTGCGCCCGGAACAGGCTTCTGGCAGTGGCCCGGTCAGGCACTTCGGCGATCGCCGTCTCGAACCGTTCGCGAATGGGCGGCAGGGCCTCGATCAGTTCCGCGCGGCGCGCAATCAACGCCGTGACGCGCTCCATTCCATTGCGGTAGTTGGCGAGCCGCTGCGTAACGCCGTCGATCATCTCCTGTTGCTCAGGAGCAAGCTGCAGCCGCGTTTTCTTCAATAGCGCGCTCAACGATGAAGCGGCTTCCCAGGCCTGGCTGGACGGCGCCGCCGGATCGGTGACGAAGTCGCGCGCCGCCAGCCGCAATTCGTTGGTACGGCGGTCGATTTCCTCGGCCACATCGCCAAGGTTCTGAAGGTGCTGCAGTTCGGCAAAGGTCGCGTCGATGTGGTGGATCGAGACCACGCTGGCGACACTGGTAATCACGATCATCGCCAACAGCAGCATGAAGCTGGCAAAGGTGAGTTGCCCGATCGAAAGCGAGAGCGAGCGTATCCGTCGGACGATTGCGGCAAGGGCCATGGGGTGTCGGAACCGGCTCGGGAAAGTCGGCTTTTATACGCCGGAATCGACCCCTGAGGGAACCTGCCCGCACAGCCCTGGCGCCGCCGGGCCAATTGCCTCGATACACGGCCAACGAGGGCCCGGGGGTCTGGAAATCAATCCGCCGGAATACCCGCGTCCCTGACCACCTTGGCCCACAGCGCGATGTCGGATTTGATGATATCGGCGAACTGCTGCAGCGGCGCGCTCTTGGTCTCGCATCCGGCAAGGTCGAGCTTCTGCTGCACGTCCACTGTCGCCAGCGCGGCTTCCAGCGCCTTGCTGATGCGATCGACGATCGGCTGCGGCGTGCCTGCCGGCACCACAATCCCGAACCACGGCGTCACCTGCGCCTCGGCAAAACCCTGCTCCGCCATCGTCGGCACGTCGGGGAAATATTTCGAGCGGCCGTCATTGATCGCGGCGATGATCCGGATGGTGCCGGTCTGCGCCTGCGCCAGCGCCTGGTTGGCCGACAGGAAGGTCGACGTGATCAGGCCGCTCGAGATATCCGCCGCCATCTGCGGATAGCCGCGATAGCCGACAGCGATGACGTCGATGCCGGCCAGCCGCTTGAACAGTTCAAACCCGAGATGCCCGGTCGATCCCTTGCCCGGATGGCCGTAATTCAGCTGGCCCGGCTTCGCCCTCGCGAGCGCGACATACTCCGCCACATTCTTCACCGGCAGCGACGCCGGGACGATGAAGAAATTCGGGGCCCGGCACATCTGCCCGATCGGAATGAAGTCGCGCACCGGATCCCAGCGCAAGGTGATATTGAGCGACGGGCTGGTGGTGAAGAATGTCGTCACGATCAACCAGGTGTAGCCATCCGGCGACGCGCGCGCGACGTCCTCGGCGGCGATCGAACCGTTGGCGCCGGATTTGGATTCGAGAATGATCGAGGCGTTCCATTGCGCGGCCATGTTCTGGGTGACGATGCGCCCGAACACGTCGACCACGCTTCCGGCCGAATAGGGGATCACGACGCGCACCGGCCGGTTGGGAAAGCTCTCCTGCGCCGATCCGGCGCCGGACAGAGCCAGCGCCGTCAGCCACGCAGCCATGATCGCGCCGATGCGCGATATCTTCATGGTGCGTGTCTCCATGGTGCGCGCCCTGCCCCGTGACCGTTTTACGGCGCTTCGTAACGGAAATCACACCGCGCCGACTTCAAACACCTCGCCGTCATAGCCGGCCTCGCGCGGAATACGAAGCTGCCGGCCGCCGTTGAGCTTTGTCATGACCGGCATCACCGTCACGACCGGCTTGCCCCTGGCATCGTCGAGCGCCGCGCTCACGCTGGTCTGCTTGCCAAGCTTGATCAGGTTGCGCGTGGTCGGAAACGGCAGCTTGAACCGCCCGCTTTCGCCGCCCGCCAGCGCCTCGCGTGGTGACAGCCAGATCGAATCCGTGGATTCCCGGCCGTCGTGGGCGCCGACCTGCTCCGGCGGGGCGGCGGCGAGAAAGAACCAGGTGTCGAATCGCTTCGGCATGCCCTCGGGCGTGATCCAGTGCGCATAGGGCACCAGTTCGTCGAGCGCCAGCACCAGGCCGTTGTCGGCGAGAATTCCGGAAAACGTCGCCTTGCCCTCGCATAGTGCTGCGCGGTGCGCCGCCTCGATCTCGCCGGCGCGCCCGGCATCGACCAGGCTGTTCGATCCGCCGGCGCGCGCCAGCAGGATGCCGCTCTCTTCAAAAGTTTCGCGGATCGCGGCGATCCGGAAGCTCAGCGCTGATGCGTCGAGCCCCTCGCCGCCGGAATAAAGCTTAGGGTTGGCGATGATCTCCTGGTCGCCCTTGTCGACGCTGCCGCCCGGAAATACCAACGCGCCGGAGTTAAAATCGATCTCATAATGGCGCACCATCATGAAGACTTCGATCTCGCCACGTGTGACAGCGCTATCGCGCAGCAACAGGATGGTTGAAGCAGGACGCGGGGCAACGGCTTCGGTGGACATGGGCTTCGTTTCCCGATCTCGTCATAAACCATTATTTGTCGTCATTGCCTGCGACAAACGCGAAGCGTTTGCGCCAGGGAGCGAAGCGACGAAGCAATCCAATCTTTTTTTCGCAATGGATTGCTTCGCTTCGCTCGCAATGACGGTTTCAAAAACCGAAGATTCCTTCAGCCCGCAGCGCTGGATTGCGGCTGCAGGTTGGCGCGCTTGTCGACCCGGGCAACCCGCGACAGCAGATAATCCACTTCGGCCTTTGCGATGGCGGTAATGGTCGCGCCCGGCTTGCGTTGCGCGCTGGAGGCGATGATGCCGCGTTTTTGCAGCACATATTTCCGCGTCGCCAGCCCCGCGCCCGGCTGCTGCTCGTAGCGCATCAATGGCAGATGCGCGTCGAACAGATCATGGGCGGCATCGCGGCGCGCTTCTTTAGACAGCCGCACCACGTCGATCAGCAGTTCCGGAAAGGCGTAACCGGTCATTGCGCCATCGGCGCCGCGCTCCATCTCGAAGTCGAGGAACATCCCGCCATTGCCGGTGAGGATCGACAGCGGCCGCAGCGAGCCGTCCTTCTGGAAGCCGCGCAGCGCGGTAATCTTCTCCAGTCCCGGCCAGTCCTCATGCTTGAGCATCACGCAGGACGGATTGTCCATCACGATCTTCCGGATCACCGCCGGCGTGAACACCACCGACAGCGTCAGCGGATAATCCTGCAGCACCCAGGGAATGTCATCGCCGATCGCCTCGACCGCCTGCTTGAAATAGCCGATGATCTGATCGTCGGTGCGCAAATTCGACGGCGGCGCGATCATCACCCCGGCCGCGCCGGCGTCCATCGAGGCGCGCGCCAGCGAGCGCATGGTGGCGAATCCCGGCGCGGAGACGCCGACAATGATCTGCATGGTCTTGGCGCGCTTCACGAAGCGTACCGCGACCTGCTCGGCCTCGGCGGCGTCGAGCTTCGGCGCCTCGCCGAGAATGCCAAGCACCGTCACACCGTCGCAGCCGACCTCGGCATAGAAGTCGGTCAGCCGGTCGATCGATTTATCGTCGATGCGGCCGTCATCATGGAACGGCGTCGGCGCAATGGCGAAGGTGCCTGCGGCTTTGTGGGTGAGTTTTGTCATTTTTGTTTGCCTCTGCTCTTTTGGTCATTCCGGGGCGATGCGTAGCATCGAGCCCGGAATCTCGAGATTCCGGGTTCGCGCTATCGCGCGCCCCGGAATGACAGTTAGATTAAAACCTTCGCGCGCCCATCTTGATTTCTTCCTCGGAGAAGAAAATCTCCTTTGCGTGCTCAACCACATCCTGCGCCTTCCATCCCGTGTGCGGCGGCTTCCAGCCCGGCTTTTCCATCATCTTCATCTCGCGCACGCCGCGCGGGCCGGAAACGCCGAGAGCCTTGCCGGTCTGGTCCCCCGAGAGATCGCTGACCATGTATAGCACAGCGGGCGCGATACCATCAGGCCCGAGCGCGGCAGCGGGGTTTTCGATATAGCGCGGCAAATCGGCGGTCATGCGGGTCAGCGCGCCCGGCACCACCGTCCAGATCCGGATATTGTATTTTCGGCCCTCGATCGCCAGTACATTGGACAGGCCCCAGATACCGCCCTTGGCCGCGCCGTAGTTGGACTGGCCGAAATTGCCGATCAGGCCCGAGGTCGAGGCGGTATTGACGATGACGCCACCGCCATTCTCGCGCATCCAGCGAAACACGGGCTGGGTGCAACAGAATGTGCCCTTCAGATGCACCTTCAGCACCTTGTCCCAGGCCGCTTCGGTGGCCTTGGCAAAGGTCTGGTCGAGCAGGATACCGGCATTGTTGACCAGAATGTCCGCGCGGCCGAAATGCTTGATGGCGTCGTCGAACACCGACTGGCCGCCGGCCATGGTCGAGATATCGGCCCCGTTGGCCACGGCGCGGCCGCCCTCCGCCAGTATAGCGTTGACCACCTTCTGCGCCATCGAGACATCGGCGCCGCTGCCGTCGCGGGGCCCGCCGAGGTCGTTGACCACGACAGCCGCGCCCTCGCGCGCGAACAGCCTGGCATAGGCCTCCCCGAGCCCGCCGCCCGCGCCGGTAATCAGCGCTACCTTGCCGTCGAGTAATCCCATGATGTTTTGCTCCTTGATTAACGTCATTCCGGGATGGTCCGCAGGACCAGACCCGGAATCTCGAGATTCCGGATTCGCGCTAACGCGCGCCCCGGAATGACGGGTAACCTCACCCCAGCACCGTCTTGCCGCTCTTGATCACCGCGACGTTGCGCGCCTTTACCCTGGCTTCGAATGAAATCACATTGCCATCCTTCCACAAATCCATCGTCACGGTTTCGCCGGGATAGACCGGCGCGGAAAACCGCGCGACGTGCTGCCGGAAGGCGGCGGGATCATAATCAGCGTAAGTCTGCAGGATACCGCGACAGGTGATGCCGTAGGTGCACATGCCGTGCAGGATCGGTTTCGGGAAGCCGGCGCGCCTGGCAAACTCTGGATCGCTGTGCAGCGGGTTGCGGTCGCCGCAGAGCCGATAGACCAGCGCCTGATCCGGCCGCGTCGAAATATCGATCGATCGGTCCGGCGCGCGGGTCGGCACCTTGTGCGGTTCGGGCTGGCCTTCGGACGGTCCGCCGAAACCGCCATCGCCGCGCGCGAAACGCGATGCCACCAGCGTCGCCAGTTCCTCGCCCTTGTCGTTGCGCAGCACGGTCTTGTGCCGGATCACCGCGCCCTTGTCCTTGCCCTTGTCGAAGACGTCGAGCACGCTGGAATCGGCGGTGATATGGGCGGCGACGGACAATGGCCGATGGAAGGTGATGTCGCGCTCGCCATCCACCACCATCACGCGGTTGAGATTCATTTCGCCGGGCCCCGCGCCCCAGGCCGCGACCGAGGCAAAGGTCGGAACCACCTTCAGCGCGCGCGGCGTGGCGGTGGCCTCGTTGACGAACGCCAGTTCCTTCTCGTCCATGGGGTCCGCGCCCATCCCGATGCCATAGGCGTAGAGCATGACCTCGCGATCGCCATAGGCGTATTTCTGGCCGAGATTTTTCAGCGCCATCAGCTCATCGTACTTGATCGGCATTTGCGGGACTTCCTCTAAACTTTTTCTTTCGTCACCCCCGCGAAGCGGGGGTCCAGTAATCACCGGCGTTTACTGGATCCCCGCCTCCGCGGGGATGACCACCTCTTGTGTGACGCACGGCACGGGCAATTACCTCACACCACCGTAAAGAACGGCAGCGGCGCGCCGTCGGTTGGCTTGAACACCACCTTGACCTTCTGGCCGATCTTCAGGCTGTCCATGTCGCAGTCGACGAAATTGGTCTGCAGCGACGGGCCTTCCTTCAGCGTGACGTAACCGATCGCGTATGGTCCGGTCGCGGATTTACGCATCAGGCTGAAGGTGTAGATCTCGCCCTCGCCCGCGCTTTCTTCCCACACCGTCTTGTCGGAAAAACAAAACGGGCAGATCGAGCGCGGAAAATAATGCGCCTCGCCACAGGAAGTGCAGCGCTTGATCAGCAATTTGCCTTGCCTGGCCGCTTCCCAGAAGGCGGCGGTTTCGGGATTGCCCTGCGGCGCCGGATATTTTTTTGCGTCAGCCATCACACACGCTCCAGAATGCAGGTCGAGGCGGCGTGGCGAACGCCGAGAAGTCCGCCGGTGCCGTGCGCGATCGCAAGATCGCAGTTCGGCACCTGCACTTTCGGATGCGCCTGGCCCCGCAGTTGCCGCACCGCTTCGATGATTTTTGTCATGCCGCCGCGGTTGACGGGATGATTGCTGCAGAGGCCGCCGCCGTCGGTATTAAACGGCAGCTTGCCGACGCCGGAAATCAGATTGCCGTCGGCAACGAACTTGCCGCCCTCGCCTTTTTTGCAGAAGCCGAGGTCCTCGAGCTGCATCAGCACCGTGATGGTGAAGCTGTCATAGATCGAGGCGTATTTGATGTCTTTCGGCGTCACGCCGGCCTCTTCGAACGCGCGCGGGCCCGACCAGACCCCGGCCGAGTAAGTCAGATTGAGATCCTTGCCGCCGCGCGGACCTTTCATCGCCTCGCCGTGGCCGATCATGCGCACCAGCGGCTTCTTCAGGCTTTTGGCGATTTCCTGCGTGGTCACGATCAGCGCGCCGCCGCCATCGGTGACGACGCAGCAGTCCATCCGGTGCAACGGATCCGAGATCATCGGCGAGTTGAGCACGTCCTCGACGGTGACGACGTCGCGCAGCATCGCGTGCTCGTTGTATTGCGCGTGATGCGACGCCGCGACCTTGATCCAGGCCAGCTGCTCGCTGGTGGTGCCGAACTCATGCATGTGACGCATGGCGCACATGCCGTAAACGTTATGCGTGGTGGCGCCGTAAGCGGCCTCGAAATCGACCTCGGCGCCGCTGGCGCGCGGCGGCATCGCGCCGGTGCGCGGCTTGCCGGCCAGCGTGATCAGCGCGATCGAACATTTGCCGGCCGCGATCGCCTCCGCGGCGTGGCCGAGATGGACCAGATAGGAACAGCCGCCGGTGTCGGTGGAGTCGAAATGGCGCACTTTCAGGCCGAGATAATCCACCATCGCCATCACCCCGCCCGGGGCGTCGCCGGCGCAGAAATAGCCGTCAATATCGGCCTTGGTCAGGCCCGCGTCTTCCAGCGCGCCTTTGGCGACTTCGGCATGAAGCTGTGCGGTGGATTTATCCGGCGCATGCCGGGTCGGATGCTCGTAAATCCCGGCAATGTAGGCCTTGCCCTTGATCGTCAAATCGTTCTCCACTGGCGTTTCTTGTTTCCAGCGGTTTTTGTGGCCTGTCGGCGTGACCTTGGCAAGCGCCGAAATATTCCGTGCGGCGAGACGGAAGCGGCCAACTCAACCTCACATCGTCGTCCCGGCGCGCGGGGACCCATCAACGATCGTCATTGCGAGCCAACGGGTCGCGCGAATGCGCGCCCGATGACAGGCTCCGCGAAGCAATCCATAGGGCAGCAAGAAAGAAAGAGTGGATTGCTTCGTCGCTGCGCTCCTCGCAATGACGTCACATAGAGCCACCTCCGCATTCTCGCGGCACGAAAGTACCCGAGTTGTTGCGGAAACCACCCTCAACTAAGAGGGCGCAGGGAATGCTTTGATATCTGTTTCGAAATTGTTCGGTAACTCCGGTTCAATCACCGAAGCGCTCACGGCTGCCAGTCCGAGTAAACGGCCTGGTGCTTTGTGATGGTCCACAGTTCGCCGGTTTCCTTCAGGCGCTTCACCCCCTCTGTCAAATAGCGGCGCACCGCCGTGGAATCCGCGTTGGCGGGGACGAGCGCCCGGACCGGATACGCCTTGTAGAACGCGCGATGGATGTCCTTGTATTGCGGCTTGTTGAGCAGCGGATCGACAATATCCGAGCTCACGATCAGGGCGTCGGTCCTACCCAACAGGATCTTGTCGAGGCTGCAGGGCACGCAATGCGTCTCGGTCACCGGAAACGGAAAGAACGACAGATGGCCGGGTTCGGTCTCAACGGCCTTGGCGTGAACCACGGTCTCGGCGTTCAGGGGAGAAAGCTTGCTGGAATAGATGACGAATTGAACCTCACCAAAATCTGCGTCCGTCAGATAGACAAGGCCCTCCGGCGCCGGGGAGCCGTCGTTCTGAATAAAGGGTATGTGGAAATCAGCGTGGCCGGCGGCGGTTTCGATAAACGACCGGGCAAACGGGCGAAGCACTATTTTGGTCGACGAATGCGTGACCCTGTCGAGGGCGCGGAGCAGGTCAACCAGCATGCCGTGGTCGCCGTCGGGGCCCGTCTCGGCGGAGATGGGTGATTCTCCGACTGAAGCAATGCGATCATACGCCTCGGCGGCAACGGCCGGGCATAGGCTGCCGACCAGAACCAGTGCCATCGCTGTCAGGCGGACCATTGGCTTTTCCCCTAACCTTCGAGGACATCGCGGATCTTGCGGGCCAGATCGAGCTTTCGATAGGGTTTTCCCAGCAACACGATCCCCGGATCGAGCCGGCCATGATGCACGATGCCATCCTCGCTGTAGCCCGAGGTGTAAAGTATCTTGACGGCGGGCCGGCTCCGGGCGACCTCGCGGCCAAGCTCTGCGCCGTTGATTCCGCCGGGCATGACGATGTCGGTGAACAGAACATCGAATGCTACCCCCCGGTCGACCAGCGCGAGCGCTTCGGCGCCGTTGCTGGCCGCGAGTGTGCGATATCCCAGGCTCTCAAGCTGTTTCATCACCGACGCGCGCACCATGTCGTCATCTTCAACCACCAGGATCGTCTCATGGCCGCTGCGCGCGGCAACTTTATGCTCTGGCTGCTCAGTACTGGCGTCAGCCTCGCCGGTGCGCGGCAGATAGATCCTGATGGTGGTGCCGTGCCCCTCCTCGCTGCCGATCGTGACGTGACCGCCCGACTGTTTGGCGAACCCATAGACCATGCTCAGGCCAAGACCCGTCCCCTTGCCGACCTGCTTGGTGGTAAAGAATGGCTCGAACACCTTGTCGCGGATCGCAACCGGAATCCCCGAGCCGTTGTCGGTCACTGAAACCAGGACATAGGATCCGGGCGTGATCTCGGGATTGGCCTTCGCGGAGGCGTCGTCCAGCACCACGTTGCTGGTTTCGATCATGAGCTTGCCGCCATCCGGCATGGCGTCGCGGGCGTTGACCGCGAGATTGAGCAACGCGGTGGAAAGTTGTGAAGGGTCGATCATCGCCGGCCAGGCATCGCGCTGCGGCGTCACCTGAATTTCGATCTGCTCGCCCAGCGTGGAACGCAGCAGCTTGACGGTTTCGGTCACCAGCGCGTTGACGTCGGTCGCACGCGGCGCCAGCATCTGCTTGCGCGCGAACGCCAGCAGCTGTCGCGTCAGGGCCGCCCCGCGGGTGGCCGCATCGTCGATCAACTTCGCTGTGGTCGCGAGTTGCGGCCGATCTGCGAGGCTTTCCCGCAGCAGTTCGGCGATGCCCATGATCACCGTGAGAATGTTGTTGAAATCATGGGCAATCCCGCCGGTGAGCTGGCCGATGGCATCCATCTTCTGGGTTTGATGCAGGCGCTCTTCCGCCTCGCGCTGTGCCGTGAGGTCCGTGGTGGTGCCGCGATAGCCCGTGAACCGCCCGGAATCGTCGAACATAGGCCGGCCGCTGGTAGAGACGTGGCGCGCGAGTTTGCCGGCATCGCGCAGCGTGTATTCGAAATTCCGGAACGGCTCGTGCCGGTCGAGCACGGCGATATGCTCGCGCCATCTCTCCTGTCCAAGCTCGCCCTGCGGCGCAAGATCGCGACGCGATTTCCCGATGATCGAGCCCCCCTCGCCGAACGAGGCGCGAAACGGATCCGACACATAGGTGAACCTGTGGTCAGGCCCCGTCTCCCAATACCAGTCCGACGCCGTTTCCGTGTAGTCACGAAACCGCTGTTCGCTGTTCTTCAGGTCCTGATAGGCGTGTTGCAGACTGGCGCACAACATATTGAACGCCTCGACCAGTTCGTCCAGCTCGTCTCCCTGCTTTGGAGATGCGCGCTGCAGGCTGAGCGGCGGAGGCGGATGCGCGAGGTCATAATGGCCAACAAAGCGGGCAATGCTCAGGAGATGCCGGGTGACCAGCTGGTGGAAGATGTAGACGATGAACAAGGAGACCAGAAAGGTCTTTGCTCCCTGAATCAACAGCAGGATCAGCGTCCGTTCCAGGAGCTCGTGGTAGATCCTGCTGAGACTCGCCTCGACGCGTACGGCGCCGAACGGCTGGGCGACCGAATCCACCACGCGGGACAGCGGAAACTCCCGGACCACGATCGAGCGGGCACCGGGTTCGCCAGCCGCCACGATCGGCGAATCCCGCGCGGTGTCGGTCTCGCGGACTTCCACGAAGGTGACGTCCGGCAAGCGCCTGATACCGGCCAGTTGCAGTTGCAGCTGGTTGGTATCCAAATTCCACAGACTTTCCGCCAGGCTGTCGGCATAGCCCTGCTGAATCTCGTCAAGCCGGGCGTCGATCGCCGCGACGTCGCGCTTATAATCGAGGTAAAGTTCCAGCGCAGTCAGGGTCAGGGTGACGGCAGAGCTGAACAGTAGAACGCTGATGAGCAGGCGAACTGCAATGCCGCCGCCGGCAGGGGCAGAGAAAAAACTGCGAACGCTTTCGAGCGCGATCGCCGGCTTGCTCTGGAAATGGTCGCTTTCCCCAATCACGTCTGTTCCCTCGTCCCGGAAGACGTCGGGGTCACTTCCGATCCCGGCCTGCTCCGGTCGACCTGCCAGCATGCCAATCAATTCATTAGCAGATTCTGGGCGCGAAATAGAACCAAATGCGCCGCTGCCTTGCGCGGACGCCGGGTGAGGACACCAAACAACACGTAAAACTACGTGGATTTGAATCGCGTCACTTCGCTGCGCTGCAACGCAACGCTGGTCGCCATCGGGGCCGAGCGGACATTCGCGGCACCGCGCAGCGAATGCGAGAAACCTACTCCGCCGCGATCTGCCGTGGCGCCGCGGGCGGACTCGCGAGATCGGCGGCGAGTTGCGCATAGCGCGCCTTGGCGTCATGCACCGATTTCTCCTTCACCGGTCCATAGCCGCGGATGCGGTCCGGCAACGACAGGAGTTCGATCGCGATATCGAGCGTCAACGGCGACAGCACGGAGAGCACGGTGGCGACGTCTTTCTCGTATCCGGCGATCAGGTCGCGCTCGAGCCTGCGATCAGCGCTGTAGCCGAAGACGTCGAAGACGGTGCCGCGCAGCCCGCGCAGGCCGGCGAGCAACTTGAACAACGGCAGCATCCAGGCGCCGAACGCGCGCTTGCCCGGCCGCCCCAGCGCGTCGGGCTTGCCGGCCAGCAGCGGCGGCGCGAGGTTGAAGCTGATCTTGAAGTCGCCGTCGAACTGGTCGCGGAGTTGTTTCTCGAACCGGCCATCGCTATAGAGCCGCGCGACTTCATACTCGTCCTTGTAGGCCAGTAGCTTGGCGTAATTGATCGCGACCGCGCGCGGCAAGGCGTCACCGAAGCCGCCGTTGAGCGCGGCATCGCGCACCCGCTTCACCAGGGCGCGATAGCGCGCGGCGAGCCCGGCGTTCTGATAGTCGGTCAGGAGCGCGCTGCGATGGGCGATAATCTCGTCCAGCGACATCGCATCCAGCGGCTTCGGCGCGATGCTCGCATCCTGGCCCTTCATCATCGCCGCCAGCCGCGCCGGATCGGCGACCGCCAGACGACCGAGCTGAAACGCCTGGGTGTTCATCTTGATGCCGACGCCGTTGATCTCGATCGCCTGCTCGATCGCGGCTGCGGTCAGCGGCAACAGTCCCTTCTGATAGGCAAAGCCCATCATCATCATGTTGGTGGCGATGGAATCGCCAAGCAGCACTTCCGCGGGCTTGGTGAAATCGAAAAACGACGAATCCTTGCGCAGCGCCGTTTCCAGCACGGCGTTGACCTTGCCGCTCTGGAAATTGAAATCGCGGTTCATGATGAAATCCGCGATCGGAATGAGATGGGTGTTGATGACGCCGTGGGTGCGGCCGGATTCGCACAGCGTGATGGTTTCCTTGGCCGCCGCCACCACTTCGTCGGCGGCGAGCACGAGATCGGCGGTGCCGGTCACGATCCGCGAACAGGTGACGTCGGCGGTATGTTCGGAGAGCCGGACATGGCTCAGCACCGCGCCGCCTTTTTGCGCCAGCCCCGACATATCCAGAATCATGCTGGCCTTGCCCTCGATATGCGCGGCCATGCCGAGCAGCGCGCCGATCGTCAGCACGCCGGTGCCGCCGACGCCGCCGACCGCGACATTGTAGGGCCGCTCCAGCGAGGGCTTTGAGGCAGGTTCCGGCAGATCGCCGATCTGGCCGAGGTCAGCCGGCGCGCGGCGGCGCAGCTTGCCGCCGTCCACGGTGACGAAGGACGGACAAAAGCCCTTCAGGCAGGAATAGTCCTTGTTGCAGGAGGATTGATTGATGGTGCGCTTGCGCCCCAGTTCGGTCTCCAGCGGCTCGACCGAAATGCAGTTCGATTGCACCGAGCAATCGCCGCAGCCTTCGCACACCGCGGGATTGATCAGCACGCGGCGCGCCGGATCTTCCATCGTGCCCCGTTTGCGGCGGCGGCGCTTTTCGGCGGCACAGGTCTGCACGAACACGATCGCGGAGGCGCCCTTGACCTGACGCAGCGTTTTCATGACCGCATCGAGCTCATCGCGGTGCGCGGTCTTGGTACCCGGCGCGATGTCGGAGGCCGGATAGGCATCGGGATTTTCCGATACCAAATAGATGTCGCGGATACCTTCGGAGTGCAGCTGGAAGGTGATCTGCTGCGGCGAGAGATCGCCATCGACATGCTGGCCGCCGGTCATCGCGGTCGCGTCATTGTAGAGGATCTTGTAGGTGATGTTGGCCTTGGAGGCGATCGCCTGGCGGATCGCAAGGCTGCCGGAGTGGAAATAGGTGCCGTCGCCGAGATTGGCGAACACGTGTTGTTCATTGGTGAAGGGCGCGACGCCGACCCAAGGCACGCCCTCGCCGCCCATATGGGTGAAGGTTTCGGTGTTGCGGTCCATCCACAGCGCCATGAAGTGGCAGCCGATGCCGGCGAAAGCGCGGCTGCCCTCGGGCACCTTGGTCGAGGTGTTGTGCGGGCAGCCGGAGCAGAAATAGGGCGTACGGGTAATCGGCGCCACCGCCTGCATCTGGCTGGCCTGACGGCCGTTGAACCAGTCGGCCTTGGCGCGCAGCATCGCCGCGATTTCGGGGTTCAGGTTGAGCCGCAGCAGCCGCTCGGTCAGCGAGCTTGCCAGCGACGCCACGCTGAGTTCCTCGGCAAAGGGCAGGAAGCGCTTGTCGTGCTCGTCCATCTTGCCGACGATGCGCGGGCGGACATCGTCGCGCCAGTTGAACAGTTCCTGCTTGACCTGGTTCTCGACGATCTCGCGACGTTCCTCGATAATGAAAATCTCTTCGAGGCCGACCGCGAATTCGCGCACGCCCTGCGGCTCCAGCGGCCACGGCATGCCGATCTTGTAAAGCCGAAGCCCGATCTTGGCGGCGACCTCGGGCGTGACGCCGAGTTCGCGCAGCGCCTGCCGGATATCCTCGTAGCTCTTGCCCGAGGCCATGATGCCGAAGCGCGCGTTCGGGGAATCCATGGTGATGCGGTTGACGTTGTTGGCGCGGGCAAAGGCAATCGCGGCAAAGCCCTTGTAGTCCTGCAGGCGGCGGTCCTGATCGTAGCGGTCATCGGGCCAGCGCAGATTGAGTCCGCCCGGCGGCATCTCGAAATCGGTGGGGATGATGAAGGGCTTCATTTCGTCGGTGAGATCGATCTCCGCCGTGGTCTCCACGGTCTCGGTGATCACCTTCATACCGACCCAGCAGCCGGAATAGCGCGACATCGCGATCCCCAGCAGTCCCATCTCGATCATTTCATGGATGCTGGAGGGATAGAGATAGGGCATCAGCGCCGAGATGAAAGCGTGGTCCGACTGATGCGGCACGGTCGAGGATTTCGCGCCGTGATCGTCGCCGGCGAGGCAAAGCACGCCGCCGTTCTTGGCCGAGCCCGCGGCATTGCCGTGGCGAAACACGTCGCCGCAACGGTCGACGCCCGGGCCCTTGCCGTACCAGATGCCGACCACGCCATCGTGCCGGGCGCCGGGCGACAGATTGAGCTGCTGCGAGCCCCAGATCGCGGTCGCCGCGAGGTCTTCATTGACGCCGGGCTGGAATTTGATGTTGTACTGCTCGAGATGCTTTCGCGCCGCCATCAGTTGCTGGTCATAGCCGCCGAGCGGCGAACCGCGGTAACCCGTCACGAAGCCCGCGGTATTGAGGCCGGCGGCGCGGTCGCGCCGGATCTGAGCCATCGGCAGGCGGACCAGCGCCTGAATACCCGTTAGAAAGACGTGGCCGGAGCCTTGGGTGTATTTCTGGTCGAGACTGATCGGACCCTGGTTGATTCCCATTCCACCCTCTTAAGCCTTTGGTCGCCCCGGCTCTTTTTAGCTAATGACGCAAACTCGTTGGCACCAGTCTATGTCGGTTTTTCCAGCGCGCGCACCACAATTCTCGGAAAGCCTGCCCGGCATTCGAAAATCGCAACTTCGTGCGGGAATAGCCCGCTTCCAATCTGGTTTGTGTCGCCACGACGCGGTATCGCGAAACGACATAACAATCCTATAATGCCGTGAAGGGCGAATAGGCGCCGGAAAGACATCCACCGATGCGGACGATTCTCACGGGTATGTTTTTTTGCTTGTTTTTGTGCAGTGCGTTCGCCGTTGGTGCGGCGCGGGCGGCCCCGCCGTCGGCCGAAATCATCGCCCATGGCAAGGCGCTCACCGAGGCGGGGGATTGCGCGAGCTGCCATACCGCCGATCCCCAAAAACCCTTCGCCGGGGGAAAACGGATCGACACGCCGTTCGGCGCGATCTATTCGCCGAACCTCACGCCGGACCTCGATACCGGCATCGGCCGCTGGAGCGACCAGGATTTCTGGCGCGCCTTGCGCCTGGGCGTGGCGCCCGACGGCTCGCGTTATTATCCCGCCTTCCCCTATGCGAATTTCACCAAGCTGACGCGCGACGACATCACGGCGATCCGGGCCTATCTCGAGACGCTGACGCCACTTCCCAACAAGGCGCCGCCGCCGCAACTGCGCTTTCCCCTGAATTTCCGGGTGGTGATGCGGGGCTGGAATTTCCTGTTCTTCCGGCCGGGCATTTTCGAGCCGGACCAGAACAAGAGCGCCGAATGGAATCGCGGCGGCTATCTGGTCGAAGGCGTCGCGCATTGCGGCGCATGCCATACGCCGAAGAACCTGTTGGGCGCCGACAAACGCGGCCAGAAATATGGCGGTGGCGCAGTCGGCGGCTGGTTTGCGCCCCGGCTCGACAGCGCCGAGCGCAGCGGGCTGAAATCGTGGAGCGCCGATGACATCGTCGAATACCTAGGGAGCGGCCGCAACGGCCGCAGCCATGCCGACGGCTTGATGGCCGAAGTCGTGGTCAATTCGACGTCAAAGATGAGCGACAGGGATATCCGCGCGATCGCGGTCTATCTGAAGGACCTGCCGGCCGGCGCGCCCGAGCCCGCCGTGTCGCCGCCCCCGCCGGCGCAGATGACTGGGGGAGAAAAGCTGTACAAGGGAGCCTGCGTCGCCTGCCATGAGATCGACGGATCCGGCGCGCCGCGTATCTATCCGCCACTGCCCGGCAACGCGAATTTGCAGTCCGCCGATCCCTTGAGCACGCTTCGCATCATCCTCGACGGCGCCGAGACCGTGACCACGCCACGCGCGCCCAACAAGGGATCAATGCCGGCCTATGCCGCGAAACT
>NZ_JBEKCZ010000070.1:0-23520 GCF_050014615.1 Bradyrhizobium sp.
ATCACCTGCAACGGCTACGAGATCGCCTCCGGCGGTATCCGCAACCATCGGCCCGAGGCGATGGTGAAGGCGTTCGAGATTGCCGGTTATGGCGAGAAGGACGTCGTCGAGCGTTTTGGCGGCATGTACCGGGCGTTCCAATACGGCGCGCCGCCGCATGGCGGCATGGCGGCCGGCGTTGATCGAATCGTGATGCTTCTTTGCGGCACCACCAACTTGCGCGAAATCTCGCTGTTTCCTATGAACCAGCGGGCCGAAGACCTCTTGATGGGGGCGCCGTCCGACGTCACGCCGAAGCAGTTGCGCGAGCTTCACATCCGGCTCAATCTGCAGCCTAACTAGATCGCCACCGAAGCCCAGAGTTCGGGCCGAGAGAGCCCGCGGGGGAAATTTATGTCGTCCTATTCCGAAGATCTTACCTCCGCGGCGCTCGCCTATCACCGCCTGCCGCGGCCGGGCAAGCTTGAGATTCAGGCGATCAAGCCGCTCGCCAATCAGCGTGACCTTGCGCTGGCCTATTCGCCGGGCGTGGCCGCGGCCTGCCTGGCGATTGCACAAAATCCCGGCGAGGCGGCGTCGCTGACGATCCGCGCCAATCTGGTCGCCGTGGTCTCCAACGGCACCGCGGTGCTTGGTCTTGGCAATATCGGCCCGCTGGCATCGAAGCCGGTGATGGAGGGCAAGGCGGTTCTGTTCAAGAAATTCGCCGGGATCGACGTGTTCGACATCGAAATCGCCGCCGACACCATCGAGCGCGTGGTCGAGACCGTGGCGGCGCTGGAGCCGACCTTCGGCGGCATCAATCTGGAGGACATCAAGGGCCCCGAGTGCTTCGAGATCGAGGCGCAGCTCAAGGAGCGGATGAAGATCCCGGTATTTCACGACGATCAGCATGGCACCGCCATCATCGTCGGCGCCGCGATCACCAATGCGCTGCTGCTCAACGGCAAGAAACTCAAAGACGTCAAGATCGTTGCCTCCGGTGCCGGCGCCGCGGCGATCGCCTGCCTCAATCTTCTGGTTTCGCTGGGGGCGCAGCGCAAGAATATCTGGGTCTGCGATATCGATGGCGTGGTGCATGAAGGCCGCAACACGCTGATGGATCGCTGGAAGTCGGTCTACGCCCAGAAGACCGACAAGCGCGTGCTGGCCGAAGTGATCGGCGGCGCCGATATTTTCCTCGGCCTGTCCGCGCCTAATGTGCTGACCCAGGACATGGTCAAGCAGATGGCGGACAAGCCGCTGGTGATGGCGCTGGCCAATCCGACGCCGGAAATCATGCCGGATGAGGCCCGAAAGGCGCGGCCCGACGCCATGATCTGCACCGGGCGCTCCGACTTTCCCAATCAGGTCAACAATGTCCTGTGCTTTCCGTTCATCTTTCGCGGCGCGCTCGATGTCGGCGCCACCGCGATCAACGAGGAGATGAAGCATGCCGCGGTGGATGCGATCGCGCAGCTGGCGCGCGATCCGCCGGTGGATGCGATAGCGCCCGGCTTTGACAGCGGTGAGGCCCAGGGATTTGGGCCGGGCTCGCTGATCCCAAGCCCGTTCGATCCGCGGCTGATCCTGCGCATCGCGCCTGCGGTTGCGAAGGCGGCGATGGATTCCGGTGTTGCGACCCGGCCGATCGCCAATTTCGAGGACTATACCGCGCAACTGGAGCGCTTCGCGTTCCGCTCCGGCCTGGTCATGAAGCCGGTGTTCGCCAAGGCCAAGACCCAGCCGGTGCGCGTGATCTATGCGGAAGGCGAAGACGAACGCGTCCTGCACGCGACGCAGGTCGTTCTGGAGGAGAAGCTGGCGCGACCGATACTGGTCGGGCGCCCGTCGGTGGTCGAAGCGCGGATCAAGAAGTTCGGCCTCGCCATCAAGGCCGGCCAGGATTTCGATCTCATCAATCCCGAGGACGACCCGCGTTATCGGTCCTACGTCCAGTCCTATATCGACGTGGCCGGCCGGCACGGCGTCACCCCCGATGCCGCCCGCACGGTGGTCCGCACCAACGCGACCGTGATCGCCGCGCTCGCGGTGATCCGCGGCGAGGCCGACGCCATGATCTGCGGCGTCGAGGGCCGCTACATGAGCCATCTGCGCCATGTGCGCGAGATCGTGGGCTTTCTCCCGGGCGTGAGCGATTTCGCGGCATTGGCGCTGATGATCACCAGCAAGGGGGCCTATTTCATCGCGGATACCCAGGTGCGGCCGAACCCGAGCGCCGAGGAGCTTGCGGAAATGGCGGCGCTGGCGGCGATCCACGTCCAGCGCTTCAATATCAAGCCGAAAATCGCGTTCGTGTCACATTCCGATTTTGGAAGTTATGATACCGACTCCTCGCGCAAGATGCGCCGCGCCACCGCGCTCCTGAAGCAGAACCACCCGGAGATCGAGGCCGACGGCGAGATGCAGGGCGATACCGCGCTGTCGGAAGCGGCGCGGAAGCTGATCCTGCCGCACTCGAAGCTGGAAGGTGAAGCCAATATCCTGATCATGCCGAACCTCGACACCGCCAACGTCGCCTATCAGATGATCAAGGCGCTGGCCGACGCGTTGCCGGTGGGGCCGATCCTGATCGGCCCTTCGCGTCCGGCCCATATTCTCACGCCGTCGGTGACCGCGCGGGGCATCCTCAACATGACCGCGGTTGCCGCCGTCGAAGCCCAGGAGCGGGCCGGCCGTCAGCAACCCTCCCTGTTCGGTTAGCCCCAGCCGATCGGCCGCCCCGCAACTCGATTTGACTGTTTGAAAAGCCGAAGCGGAACGCTCATAATCGCTCCGCCGTCTAGCGACTTTCGCATTTGCAGCATTCAGTGAGGGCGACCATGCCAGCGTTTATTACTTTCGGGCGAATTCTGTTCTGCGTGATGTTTATTTTTTCGGGGGCGTCCAAGCTTCTGGATCTGACAGCGACGGCGCAAATGACGGAGAAGATTGTTGTTCCGGCGGCACTGGCAACCTACACCTCACAGCTCGAAGGCCTCACGGGGATGTCGATGCCGCAGATGCTGGCGGTTGCAGCCGGCGCGCTTGAGTTGATCTGCGGCTTCATGATCGCGTTGAATTTCGGCGCGCGTTTTTTTGCGATCCTGCTGATCCTGTTCGTGGCCGCCGCGACCTTTTACTATCATGATTTCTGGAACCAGGCCGGCCCCGAGGCCAGGAATAACATGGTCCATGCCTTGAAGAACCTGTCGCTCATCGGCGCCTTGTTCATGATCGCAGGATATGGCCGGGGACCACGGGCGGCCGAACCCGCCTACGATGTCTAGAACACGCTAAACTAGACCGCGCGTCGCCACGGCGTGACGCTGACGCCGTTCGCGGGTTCGAGGATCTGGGCCTCGCCGGCGCGCAGGCCATGTGCGGCCAGGATTTCCTGAGGTGATTGGCGGGGGACACCGGGGAAGCACGGCTCACCGCCGGGTAGCCTTACCCGTGGCGCCTGCGAGAGCCAGAACGTGTGGTAGCGGTCCATGAACATGCCGAACACGTCCGGTCCGCCGATAATCGCAATGGTGCCGGAATCAAAGCCGGCCTGATGGCACGCGGCTTCGAAGGTTGCGCCCGCGGGATTCCATAAAGTCCCCTTGGGGTTGGAGGGATCGCGCGCCACGGCGTCGACGGTGCGGGTCACGATGATCCGGCTTCGTCGCGGCGAGTTCGGCTGGTCCTCTTGGGAATGCCGGCCGTGCACGATCAGGTCGGCGCGGTCGAGGGCGGCGGAGAAGAATTGCTTGTCGCCCTCGAATTTCAGTTCGTCCGGCATCACGTGATCGGCGTTCGCCAGCATTCCGTCGGCGGACACGATGACATAACCGTCAATGCGAGGTGCCTTCACAGCTGTTTTCGCGTGGCCGGATTATTCTGAAATCGTCTGCACCACGCTGGAGACCGGGCGGTCGCTGACCGTCGGCAGCTTGGTGTCTTTCAGAACCTCTTCGTCGTATTGCGCCAACGTCTGAACCGGCGCTTTGGCTTTCATCTGCACCACCTTGTAGCCGCCTTCCTTCAGCTTGCGCAGCAAAGCGGGCAGGGCCTCGGCGGTATGCTTGTGGAAATCGTGCATCAGGATGATGCCCTTGCCCTGCTTGTCGAGCTTCTTCATCGTGACGTCGATCACCTGCTGGGCGTTGCGCGCCTTGAAATCGAACGAGTCGAGATCGCAGGAGAACATCGCGATGTTTCTGGTGCCGAGATAGGTCACCATTTCAGGCGGATGCTGCAGCGCCGGAAAGCGGAAGAACGGCGAGGGCGAAACGCCGCCCAGCGCCCATTTCACGGCGCTGAAGCCTTTTTCGATTTCTTCCTTGCGCTGATCCTCGGTCAGCTTCTTGTTGGTCAGCGTGGCGTGCGACCAGGTGTGGGTTCCGATGGTGTGGCCAGCGGCGAGAACCTGCTTGAGGATTTCCGGATAGTAGGTGGCGTGCTTGCCGATCGAAAAGAAAATGCCGGTGGTGCATTCGTCGGCCAGCGTCTTGAGCACCGAAGGCGTATTGACCGGCCATGGGCCGTCATCGAACGTCAGCACCACTTCCTTTTCGCGCAGGAAATCGAGCTGCTTGAAATGTTCGAAACCGAAGCCGGGTCCGCCCGTGGTGTCGATCTCGACGACGCGGCCGATCCCGAGCGCATCGGGATTGGCGCAGGGAGCCTTGGCGGCGGCGGGGGCTGGCGCGGCAGCCGGGACCGGCGCAGCCGCGACGGCCGCCGGAGGAGGAGTCGCGGCGCTCTTGGTGGCCGGGGTCTGTGACCATGCCGTGCCTGATGCGCACAGCGAAACAGCGCCCGCAAATATCAAACCTGCCGCAATCCGCATCTTGCTGTTCCCTTACAGTGATCCCGGGCCCGACCACGGCTCTTTGCCATCGCCCGGGCCAAATTTCCCGCCCGTGATGATCATAGCCTAGTTGGGCCCGCGCGGCCACGGCAACGGCTTTTTCGTAAGGAGCCGATTTGCCGGTCGAAGCGGTTAATTTCGGGGCGACCCGTCCACAGTTTTGACGCGTTGTTCGAGCGCGGACCGTATCATCCCGCATCCACTGCCGGACAGGTTTTCGTTCGAAAACGCCTGGTGTCAGGAATCGGCGAGCGCGCGCGCAATCGCGGTTTTCACCCGCGTATCCAGCGGCTCGACGCTCTCGGGGAAGACCTCGGCGAGGTAACCGTCGCGGCCAATCAGATACTTGTGAAAGTTCCAGCGTGGAACGTCCTTCGGCCGCGCATTGGCGGCCCATTTATAGAAGGGATGCGCATCCGGGCCCCTCACGATCGCCTTTGCCGCAATCGGAAAGGTGACGCCATATTGGTGCTGGGCGGTTTCCGCGATCTCGGTGGCGCCGCCGGGTTCCTGTCCCCCGAAATCGTTCGAGGGAACGCCGACAATCATCAGGCCTCGATCGTGAAATTCGGTCCATAGCTCCTGCAACCCGGCATATTGCGGCGTGAAGCCGCATAGGGACGCCGTATTGACGACCAATATCGGATGGCCGGCATAATCCGCGAGCCTGATGGTGTTGCCTCCGGCCAACGCAGGAAACGAAAAAGCGTAAGCGGTAATCCCCGTCATGCCGGCTTGGGCGTGAGCCGTCCGTGTCCAGGCGGGACTTGTCATCGCGGCCAGTACTGATGCGAGAATGGTTCTGCGATCGATCATTGCGGACCCCTTGTCGTCACGATCAAAGCCGGATGACGTTAGCCTGGCCAGTGAGCGGGCGCCTCTCAACAAGCCGTTATAGCGGGGCCGCAGGGCACCATGGTAGCGGCAGCAGCGGCATGTAGTGCCGGTTCCATTCACAGATCGATTCCGGCCCCCGGCGCATGAAGGCATATTTCACCGGCTCGGCCTGGCCGATCGCGATATGCAGTCCGAACAGAACCACGGCGACGGGATAGGTCCATTTGCGAAAGCGCAGGTCACCGAGGACATCGAGCAGGACCGCGCCGGCGAGGATGATCAGGGGATCGGTGAAGATGAAATATTCGGATTTCAATCCGCGTCGCACGCCGAGCGCGTCGATTCCGATTGCGGCCAGCAAGAGCACGAGGGCCTGGATCGCGCTCTGTCTTTCGCCGCGCGACCACGCATAGACAATGCCGGGCGCGATCAGCCAGGTGAGAAATACGGTCGGACGCGGCGAGGAGTGCAGCACGAAGCTATAGCGCGCGAGAACCGATGCGATTCCATCGAGCAGCAGCCACAGAATTCCCGATAGGCCGGATCCCTTTGCGGCATCGGCGGTGGTGGTGTCCGCAAAAGTCAGCATCTTCTCCAGCGGATTGAACACCGCGATGACATTGCTGGTATTGTATTCGAGATTGAGCAGCAGCAGCGCCAGCGCTGCACCGGCGGCAATCGCCGCTATCGACGCCAGCGTCTCGGTCGCGTTGACGCGCCAGATCACGGCATAGGCAATCATGCAGGCCCCGATCAGGACCAGCAGCGCGGCCTGGTAGATACCGAAGCGGCCAAGCAACAGCGGATGAAACTGTGCGGCCTCGAGCAGGGAACGATCAAAACCGGTAGCGATCAGTGGCCACGCCGCCCACACTGTGGCCAACGCCGCAAGAGCCGCGGTGATCGCGGTCGGCCAACTCGACCTCGCATCGCGCCAGAACGCGACGCTGGCGCTTCCAGCGCTTCCGAACGGCACGGCCAGCAACGGCAACGCGCCGATCAGCAGGATGGCCTGTACCTTGTTCTCGAGACCGAGCACGCAGAGTGCCGCCGCAACCGCCATTGCGAGCGGGCGCGCAACGCTGGCGCGGCGTCCGATCGCGATCAGGATCAGAAACGCAAAGATGACGGGACATGCCGCGACCAGTTCGGTGCGCAAGATGCGCGAATGCACGGCGATGGCGCCGGACAACGCGAACGCCAGCGTTGCGATCAGCGCGACCCGCCAGTCGCGCACGATGAGGCGGACCAGCGCGGCAAACACCAGCACGCAGCCGGTCGCGATCAGCCAGGCGAGAACGCGCCCGGCGCGAACGGCGCTGGTCATGGCGGCATCGAAGGCGCCGGCATCGGAGGCCGGTGGAATGGCCGACAGCGTATAGGCACCGAGCAGACCGAGACGATGCAGGAATTGAAACCAGACCTTCACCGACAGGATGGTGATGTATCCGGTGTGATCGAAGAACGACTGCGGCTTGCCGTCGTTGAGGGCAAGCGCGTTGTAGATCACCATGAAGTCCATGTCGGCATTGCGCCAGTAGATCAGCGCGTAGCCGAACAGAAAAAACGATGCCGCAAGGCCGGCGACGATCGCCGTCAATCCCCAGCGCCAGCCGAGGAAAGTCAGCCGGTCGAAGGCATCCTTTCCCGCGTGGCTTGGCGGTTCGGTCGTTGCAGCAATGGTGGGAAATGGGTTCATGCCGGCGGTCTTTTAGCCCAGCCGCCGGTCCAAGGCGACCGGCGGACCGAAGGCTCCAAGACCTGTTGGCAAGACCCGTTGGCAAGACCTGTTAGTCGGTCTAGCGCAGGGAAACGATGAAATCCGTTCCTTCGCCGGTTTCGCCACCCGCGATGCCCTGATCCGAGATGATGAGAGAGCCGCCGGTCGAAAGGGCTTCGGTAATTCTCGCCAGCGCGTCGGCGGGGAGGTTGAGGCGATCCAGGGCCTCAGTGGGGCTGTCCGGCGTCGGCAATGGTCTTACCTCGACCACGCCTGCGATCTTGCGCCGGCGCGAGGCACGCTCGTCTTCGTCATGGCGCTCGGCGACCTTGGATACCGGCAGCGAGACCACCGACCAGTGCACGAGATTGGCGTCGTCCTTGTCGACCTGCGCGGTGAAGACATGCGTTCCCAGCGGCCGGTCGCTCGACGCGATCGTCACCGGCATGTCGAACAGCGGCGCGAGATTCTGCCGCACATAGAGCTTCGAGTCCTTGCGACTGACGAACATCGCGATCTGGCCGCTGCGCTTTGGCGCAGCCTTTGCCGGATCGGGTTTCGCGGCAGCAGCCTTCTCGATACCGGCCGGGCGGGTCTGATCTTTTTTGGCCGGGACTGCAGCGGGCTCTGGCGCCGTCGCCGCCTTGACATCGGCCGCTTTGGCTTCGACTTTCGGTTCGTCAGCTTTGATACCCTCGACGGCCGCGGCCTTTACGGCCTCAGCACCCGCGGCCTCATCGGGCCTGACATCGGCAGACGCTGCTTCAACCGGCTTGGCTTCATCAGGAGATCTTGCCTCAGCCGACTTGGCTTCAGCCGACTTGGCTTCAGACGACTTGGCCTCAGCCGGTTTGTCGTCGGATGCGGCGACTTCATCGGGCTTCGCCGTCGCGGGGGCAGGCTGCGAGATTGCGGCAGCTTCGGGCTTTGCATCATCCTTTGACGTATCGCTGTCCCTGACGGAAACCGCTTGCTTGGCCGGCGCGCTGCCACCGCCTGCGTCAGACATGGTGACCGCTGCATTCGATGCCGGCAAAGTGTTGCTGGCGTCCGCGGTGCGGGTCTGCTCGCGCAACGGCGCGGCAGCCTTCGGTTCGTCGATCGCAGGCTTGACGCTGTCGCCATGCCCGATGGTCGATCTCAACTCAAGGGCCGCTTCCGCGATTGGCGGCTTGGTCTTCAGGTCGGCATCCGCGGCCTTGTCGGCTTTTGCGGCAATCGGCGCATCTGGGTGCGGCTGGTCGGCCGCCATCGGCTGCGGCGCAACCTTCAATGCTGCAAGCAGCGGATGCGAAAAGCTGGCAGGCGTGATCTCGCCGGGCGTGACGACGACCCGGGCGCCCATTTTGGTCCAGTTCCACATCTTCATGGCAAAGGCCATCGGCATGCGGATGCAGCCGTGCGACGCGGGATAGCCCGGCAGCACGCCGGCATGTATCGCGATGCCCGACCATGTGATGCGCTGCATGAAGGGCATCGGGGCGCCGCTATAGATGTTGGAATGATGCAGCTTTTCTTTTTGAATAACGCTGAAAACGCCCATCGGCGTCGGATGGCCGCGCATGCCGGTGGAAATCGGCGATTCCGCGAACAGGCCGTTGGCGTCGTAGAGTCTCAGTTTTTGCTGGTCGATCGAGATCGAGATGATCACCGGTCCCTGCGGCTTTGTCGATTCCTTCTCCGGTTCGGTCTTTTTTTCCGCGTGATGTCGGGTCTTCGACCGCCGCGGTTGAGACGTCGGATCGGGTCGCGATAATCCGGGTTCGGAATCCGACCAATAATAGAGCGCGGCTTCCGCGTGGGATGTTGCGCCGATCGCGCCGGCTGCTGCCAAAGCGGCAATTCGCCAAAGCTGTCCGGACGCAATAGAAGCCCTTTGCCCGCTTACGCGCATCATTTTCGAATCCCAGCCGTTCGAGATTTAGTGTTGCAGACGAGATACGCGTTCACCAGCGCAACGCCCCAATGCCCGCAATTTTCGTCCCCAAGCGTAACAAAAAAGCCTCACATTGGGTTAAACGCCGGACGGCACCCGTTACCGCTAACCTTCCTGCCGGGCTTCCCACTACCTACATGGATGGAACCCCCGCCCACGGAGATGTCCATGACACGCCAAGCCTTAAGCCAATATGACATGCCCTGGGGACATGGCATGCCCTGGGGACGCTGGGCTTGGTTGGCGCTCGCATTGCTGCTGTGGCCGGGTGCGCCCGCATCCGCGGCCGACGAGCCCGATTTGATCTTTCGCCGCTCGACCGTGTTCAAGATGCTCAGCCCGAACGACAAGCTTGCGACCTATGGCGTCGACGATCCCGAGGTCGAGGGGGTCGCCTGCCACTTCACGGTGCCGGAGCGAGGCGGCTTCAAGGGTTGGTTGGGGCTGGCCGAGGAAGTCTCGGATATTTCATTGGCTTGCCGCCAAATCGGCCCGATCCGCTTCAAGGATAAAATGGAGCAGGGCGACGATATGTTTCGGAAGCGGCGTTCGCTGTTCTTCAAGAAGATGCAAATCGTCCGCGGCTGCGACGCCAAGCGGAACGTACTGGTCTACATGGTATATTCGGACAAGCTGATCGAAGGATCGCCCAAGAATTCGACCTCCTCGGTACCCATCATGCCCTGGGGAGCCGCGGATGCATCGGTTCAGAAATGCGGCGAATTCATCCAGTAGCCGGAACCGGATGCAACGCTTCTGAATTTACCGCTTCACCGGGGTGCGCGCGGCCGAACCCATGTTTCGGGCCGGGCACTGGTATCGCGGCAACCCACCAGGCGCACGAATTTCTGCGGCGCGGATTCGTTGCCGCGACCGCTATCGCCGCATTGCTGCGCCATGGCACCGCAAACCCTCGGCCGCTCCACCTTCTGCAGATTGGTCTTGTCGATCCGCCGCGCGGAAGAGCTGTCACTCCCGGCCGGCGTTTCAACAATCGGCTGGCCCGGTTTGCCGGCCGGAGATGTCTTGCCAACATCGAAGTTGCCATTGCCCACGACCGCGATCCTTTGCTGAGATGAAATCACAACGCGCAACTGCCCATTAAAGTTGCGCACCGTTCGCGTGAGTCGGTGGTGGCGAGAGTTCCGTTCAAGATCGCCGCGGCCCCGATGGGCTCTCTCCAGCAGAGAAAGGTTAAAAAGTCGCCTGAGGTCTCGAACCGTCACGTCGCTGCGGGCGTCTCACCTTGGATGGTTAGTGGAGACATCGGATGCGAGCCCTCAGCTATATTTTCGCGGTTGTTCTGGTGCTCACCGGGCCCTCTCTGGCGGGCTCAGCGGATCGCGACCTGCCGGGAATCGGCACCTTCAGCTATTGCGGGTCTCCAATCCCGGTGCCGGCGCCGGTGATGATGGTCGCTATAGGCCGCTGAACCACTGGCCCAATGACCCCCCTGGGCTTCGGGCCCGATCGGCCTCGTTTCCGGGTTCCGCCGGCGGCGCTGCAAGCCCCGGAAAAATCGTGTTCGATGGGCGCATTTGATTGAAGTGATTGGATTTTTTTTGGAATTGTTTCGTCTGGGCGGCGGCGACGACACAATTCTCCTGCGCGACGAAACCATTATCCGCTTTGACGCAGAACTCCGGAAACCGCGGATGGTTATCAACGTGCCAACAAAACGGCGGGCAACGCCGACAGGCAAACCGGAGACCGTCACATGCAGAGCCTCAGCTTTATCCTCGCCGTCGCCTTCATCCTGGTCATGCCCACGCTGGCTGGTTCGTCGGATGGCAATCTGCCGGGTATCGGCACGTTCGCGTATAGCGGTTCGCCGATCGTGACGTCCGCACCCCAGCCGATCGTTGTTGCGGCCCGCTGAGTCCAGGGCCCGGTATGATTTTCCGTATCTGTTCAGTAGCTATTTTTGCCTGCTTCGTTCTGGGCGGCCCGGCGCAGGCCCAGGTGCGCTCGCCCCAGATGTACTCGCCGACGAAACTGCCCGATCCGCGCGAAGAGTTCGTGCGCCTGTGCGCGCCCCATATGGTGGGGCGCTGGGCGCATCCGGAATCCGTTTGCGGGTGCCTTCACGACCATGCGGCTGCCGCGGTTGAAGACAATGATCTTCGCGCCGCTTTGCTGCGCGGGATCAGCGAGACCGGTGTGCCGACCATCGAGAGCGGTTGGGTGCCGGCAGCGAAACGATCCGAAATCGGTGCCACGTTCACCAAGATCGCAAAGCCGACGCTGCAATGCATGTTCGAGCCGGCGAACCAGGCTCGTTCGAATTAGGGTCACTGGAATCGGGCTACCCCTTGACACCCGGCATCTTGCCCGTGTGCACACGCGGGATGCATTTGCGTGAAGCCATAATTCCCGTTGAAGTCATCTTGGTGCCGGAAACTTCCTTGACCTGGCCGGCAGGGCAGGTTCCGTCATCGACTCTGATGCGCTGCCCCAGCCGCAATGTGCCGATGTCCTGCTCGCGCGAAACCGTCTGCGCCGTGGCCGGAGCCGTCAGCGCGAATAGCGCAAAACCGCCCAGCAGCATGATCGAACAGCGTTTGATTGATAAGGTTTTCATGGCCGGCGTGATATCCCGTTTCACTTGTTCTGGATCTTCAGTCCGTTCGGGCCGACATTGATCTGCAGGCCTTCCGGCTCCTTCTTGGTCTGGTAGAGATTGTAGCCGAGTACGCCGACCGCCACGATCAGTGCGCCGATGATGAGATACAGAATGTTGCGATTGCCGGGCATCCGTGTCTCCATGGGGCATGCAGTCCAAGGGTGGACTGTATTGGCGCGGTCGCGATTCTGAAAGCGACAACAGAAAGCGGCAACGGGAAGTGGCAACAGGAAGTGACGCAATGAACGCTATCGATACCAGCCGGAAAATCCTCGATGCCGTCGACGCCAGTTTCGACGCGCAACAGGCGACCACCATGGATTTTGTCGCGATACCCTCGACTCGCGGCGCGGAAGGGCCGTGCCAGGACATGATCGGCGATCTCTTGCGCCAGCGCGGCTATGAGGTCGACGACTGGCACATCGATCCCGACTCCTTGAAAGACCTGCGCGGCTTCGGCCCGATCGAGCATGATTTTTCGAAAGCCCGTACCGTGGTCGGGACCTATCGTCCCGCCAGCAATGTCGGCAAATCGCTGATCCTGCAGGGACATTGCGATGTGGTGCCGACCGGGCCGCTCGAGATGTGGGAGACGCCGCCGTTCTCGCCCGTGGTGAAAGACGGCAAGATGTACGGCCGCGGTGCCTGCGACATGAAATCCGGTACCATCGGCGCCCTCTATGCGCTCGATGCGATCAGGGCCGCGGGTTTGAAGCCGACGGCACGGATTCACTTTCAGTCCGTGATCGAGGAGGAAAGTACCGGCGTCGGCGCGCTCTCGACCTTGCAGCGCGGCTATCGTGCCGACGCCTGTTTCATTCCCGAGCCGACATCCGGCCGGATGGTGCGCTCGCAAGTGGGTGTGATCTGGTTCCGCCTGAAAGTGCGCGGCCACCCCGTGCATGTGTTCGAGGCCGGCGCCGGTTCCAATGCAATCACGGCCGCCTACCATCTCATTCACAGTCTGCAAAAGCTCGAGGCCGACTGGAACGAGCGCGCCAAGAGCGATCGTCATTTCAAGGCGCTGACGCATCCGATCAATTTCAATCCCGGCATCATCAGGGGCGGCGATTGGGCCTCCAGCGTTCCGGCGTGGTGCGACGTCGATTGCCGGATCGCGATACTGCCGGGCTGGTCGGTCAAGGACTGCCAGTCCGAGATTCTCGCCTGCGTCTCGGCCGCGGCGCGTGATCATCGCTTCCTTTCCAACAATCCGCCTGCCGTGGAATGGTCCGGCTTTCTGTCGGAGGGCTATGAGCTGAAGGATTCTGCGGAAGCCGAAGCCGCGTTTGGCACGGCCTATGAGGCGGTCTACGGCGGCGCTGTGGCAGACCTGGTTTTCACCGCGCTCACCGACACGCGCTTCTACGGACTAAACTACAATATTCCAAGCCTGTGCTTCGGCGCCAGCGGAGCGGCCATGCATGGCTTCAACGAATATGTCGATCTCGACTCGTTGCGGAAATCGACCAAAGCCACGGCGCTGTTTATCGCGGAGTGGTGTGGGGTGGAGAAGGCATGAGCCGTGAGGACGACCGACCATGACGCCGCTTGAAAAAGTCAATTCGATGAAAATGCCCTTTGCCGAGTTGAAGGGCGTGACCTTCACCGAAGCGGAAAAGGATCGTGTGGTGGCGCGGATGCTGGTTCGGCCGGATCTCTGCACCCTTCACCACACGATTCATGGCGGTGCGTTGATGGCGTTCGCCGATTCCGTTGGCGCTGCGGCGACCGTGATCAATTTGCCTGACGATGCCAAGGGCACCACCACCATCGAGAGCAAGACCAATTTCATCGGCGGCGCCAAGGAGGGAACGACCGTGATCGCGACCGCGACGCCGGTGCATCGGGGACGGCGCACCCAGGTTTGGCAAACCCGGCTGGAAACCGAGGAGGGCCGGCTCGTTGCCATCGTTACACAGACGCAGATGGTTTTGTAGGAGAGCGGCCGCCGCAATCGTACCCTATCCGGCGGCAACCGTCGGCACAGCGTTCAACATCCCGGTTTGCGGATGACAGTCCACATATTCGAAAAACTGCTCGTCGGTCCGGGCGACGGTTACTTCGTGATAGAGCCGCAGCTTCGCGGCCGGTCCCAATGACGACAGATATTTCATCGCGGCGCCGAAGATCCTGACATGGGTCGGATGCGATTCAGCCCAGCGCTCCAGTGCGGCCAGGCTTTTCCACCAGCTCATGCCGTAGGATTTCTCGGTCGGCGCGCCATCGGGCCCAACAACTGTCATGTAACGGTTGGCGTAACAGCCGATCGAGCGACCATGATCGCGCAGGAAGTCCATGCCTTCCCTCAGAACCGGCTCGACATCATCGAGATACATTTTGCGTTCGGATGCTTCGGTGTCGCCCCAATCCTGGCCCGAGCGGATCAGGCACACATTGTCGTGCGGGATGACCCGGATCCGGGAGCCGTCGCGAATGGCGCTGATGGTGCCGGAGGGCGCCATCTCGCTGGTCTGGGACAGCGGAATGCGATCGCGCATGCCGCCCCAATAGGCATGTTCCTGAATCTCGCCGCTCATGCTGTCGGCGAGCACGGCGACGCCTTCAGCGCGCCCTAAGGAAGAGAACAAGGTTTCATAACCTTCCACGGCTGGATAAAGCACCTCGATGAACGACCCCAGTCCATCGATAGCGCGCTGGTCGCCGGTCCAGCCGTCGCGCACCGCCGGGAACCAGCCATCGAATTTTGAGCGATCGTCCCAATAGGCAACCGTCACGACGTTCGTGAAACCGGCTTCGTCGACATACCGTGCCCGGTCCCAATGCGTTGGGCCGCCGTTAGATTCGAAACGGGAAGCAATCCAGGCCATCGCCTGCTCCGCGGTTTTTGAAGGCGCGCCGCGGGTCTGAACGCCGAAATAGGCCATCACGACGCACGCCACGCTTGGCTTGTGGCGCGCCACGAACGACGGGTAGGGCGGCACGTAGTCGTCGGGGACGCGCCGGTGACGCGTGCGGGTGTTTCGGAGATGCTCTGGGATAGCGGATTCCATGGCGGGCTCCTTTCGAATTTGAATCAGGCCGACAGCTTGATCTCGCTCATGACCTCGGCATCGATCGGCAGGGTGAAGTGCTCGACCCGGTTGGCGCG
Source organism: Bradyrhizobium sp. (assembly GCF_050014615.1). GTDB lineage: Bacteria > Pseudomonadota > Alphaproteobacteria > Rhizobiales > Xanthobacteraceae > Bradyrhizobium. The sequence continues at coordinate 15,066 of NZ_JBEKCZ010000070.1, forward strand.
AGAGGTGTTGAGCAGCAGCCGCGTGACGTCGGGCCTGGAATAGTGTCCGGCGGGATCGGCGGCGTTCTTCGCCACACCGATCATGCCGAGATCGATATCGGCGTACAGAATGCCCTCCTGATCGGCTGGAAGCTTTTCGGCAAGCGAACTGCCGTCCGGCCCAAAGATCACCGCATGGCCGCCGCCGGTGTGCAGGAATGCATGTTTCTCGGGGGAATCGCACAGCTCATCGATCATGGCCTGTGAGACCACCGCGCAGGGGCCGAGGAAAAAGCATGAGCCTTCGACGGCGTAAACCTTGCTCGCGGCGTTGTTGACTTCCCAGCCGAGCGCATGCGCGAAGGGGTCGTACAGCGAGAAGCTCGGCCAGGCCCCGACATGGACCTGCTCGTTCTGGGCGTACATCGCGTATTTCGACAGCGGTTGCAGATGCTCCCAGCAGCACAACGCACCGAGCCGTCCGACATCGGCGCGATCATGCACAGCGAGGTCGCTGCCGTCGCCCTCGCCGAACACGGTGCGTTCGGCATGGGTTGGCCGGAGCTTGCGGCGCTTCGCAATGGTTTCGCCGTCGGGACCGATCAGCCATTGCGCGATATAGAGGCTGCCACCATCGCGTTCGGAGACGCCGATCACCGCTGTCATCTTGGCGCGCTTCACGGCCTTGCGAATTTTCTCGGCCTGCGGACTGTCAAATGACAGCGAATTATCGAAATAGCGCTGCACGAAGCCACGGCCGATCGCCCAGGCGGGAGCTCCAAGCCAGATCTGCCACGGATATCCGGGAATGAAGGTCTCGGGAAACGCAATCAGCTTCGCACCCTGCGCGGCGGCCTCTTCGATCAGGGCGATGGTCTTGTCCACCGTTGCATCCAGATCGAGAAAAACCGGCGCCGCCTGAACCACCGCAACCTTGTATTTCTGATGAACGAGACCCATCGACGTTATCCTTTCGCATCGCGAGACGAGAATGATTGCTGCGAAGCTTACAGCCGAGCCGGGCCGGGCCGCTTGTCCGTGGCGGCGGGAAAACTTGTCTTAACTGGCGAATGGGCAGCACAAGGCGGCCGGTTCGACCGCCTCGCCACCGGCGGGGTGGCGGAGCGTCGCGACAGGCGGGGAGCCTGACCGTAAACGGGTTACTGCGTCGGGTGCTCGCGCCATTCGCGCGGCGAGGCGCCGAACTTTTGCTTGAAGATCCGGCTGAAGTGAGCGAGGTCGTTGAAGCCCCACGCGAATGCGATATCGCTAACGTGCCGAGCAAGGTGGGCGGGATCCGACAGATCGCGCTTGCACCGCTCCAGACGTTGCATCTGGACGTAGCTGCGGAACGAAGTCTGTTCGGCGGCCATCAAGTCGCTGGCATAGCGTGGCGAGATCCCAATGGCTGCCGCCGCGCGCGGCATCGACAGTTCGGGGTCGCGCAGATGGGTCAGGATGTAGTTCTTGAGACGATAAAGCAGCGCGGACCTGTGAAACGACAGGTCCGCCGAACGCTGATGCATCCTGTCGGCGAAGGCCATCGCGATGAGATCCAGCGCTTGGTCCAGCAGGCGCGTCGCCGTCGCGGCATCGACCTGGTCGACCGCCTTGCTGATGCCGAGCAGGAATTCATGGACCAGCCGTTCGAGCGGCCGATCGCCCTGGAAAGTGGTCGCGGTCAACGTGTCGAACGAGCCGACGCGCTGGTGCAGCAGCTTGCGCGGGATCTGAAAAATCGTCTGCGAAAAGCTGTCGTCGAAGCGCAACTCGTAGGGGCGGGTGGTGTCGTAGATGACGAACTGACCGGCGGACACGACCGCTTCGCGTCCATCCTGAAACACGCCGTTCACGCCGCTGTTTCCCAAGGCCACCAGCACAAAATCGTCGCTGGCGCGCGCGATCCGGGACGGCGTGCGCAGTACCCGCTGGGCGCAGGAATCGACGCGCGTAGACGACACCGGCCCGATCATGGTTTGCGAAACCGAGCCCCAAAACCCGTCATGCATGTCGGAGCGGCAATCGAGTCCGACAAACGTATCGCAGACGATGTCCTGCCAGACCGCAAGCCGTCGGTCCGGAGCCGAAGTACGCGTATCGAGCACGACAGCCACGATGGGCCTCCAAGAATTCGTGGGAAATCCGCGGGCATTCCGTGGGCCAAAGCCCGGCTCAAATTGGATTCTAGCAAATCGCTCGCCAAGCGACGTTAACGAAATCTTAACGATGACGAGCCGCGTGAGGCGTTAATTTTTGAGAAGGCATTGCCGTTATTTCAGGCGGAAAGCGGCCTTGAATTTTATGTTGCGATGCACAATATTCGGGGTCTAGGGATTCGACGCCTCCTCGAGGGCTATCCAAGAGGAGTTTTGACGTGAGCTACCAAGACAATACCCGGCCCGCGCTTGCAACGGGGACGGTTCGGACCCTGCGCCAGCAGGAGGAATTGCCGCTGCTGCGTGATCATCTGTTGCGGCTCGACGCGGAGAGCCGTCATGACCGCTTTCACGGGTTCCTGGACGACAGTTTCATCGAACGCTACGCCGCGAAATGCGCCGAGGATGGCACCGTCATTATCGCCTATATCGAAGGCGGCGTGGTCCGGGGGGCCGCGGAGTTGCATCCGCCAGACCAGGCTTCGGATGCGATGCCGGAGATCGCTTTCAGCGTGGAGGCGCGCGTGCGGCGTCAGGGCGTCGGCAGCATCCTGTTTCGCAAGCTGATCGCGGAAGCACGATCGAGGGGCTACCGCTCCCTGCGGATCACGACGGGCGCGCAAAACCAGGCGATGCGCGCGCTCGCCAGCAAGTTCGGCGCGCATCTGACGTTCCGCCACGGTGAGTCGACCGGCAGTATCGATCTGAAGCAGCAACCGCAGCCTGAACTTGCAAGGCTCGAACCTACAGGGCTCGAACCCACAAGGCTTGCGCCTGCAAGGCTTGCGATCGCCACACCGTTCGACGCCGCACGCACGATGGTCAATTTCAACCGCGCGTACTGGAAGTGGCTGTTGCGAATGTACGGCTGGGGACGGACGGCCTGAGAGATTCGGTTCTGATTCAATCAGAACCGATCAGGCTCTAAGTGCCGGTGCGCTTGTCGTTGCCGAATTTCCGGATAACCCGGCGTTCGACCACGACCGAGCGTTGCGCGCCTTGTTCGCCCGCGATCACCCGGGTGATGGAACGCGCCGCCGTGCGGCCGGCTTTTCTGACTTCGGCGGTGACGGATTCGACCGGCAGCCCCATCAGCGACGCGGCGATTTCAGCCTGTTCATTCTGATCGTCGGTGATGCCGATCGCTGCGAAAATAGCTTCTTCCAGCGTCGGTGGATCGCGCCGGACGCGCCGCGGTCCATATTTGGTATTCCAGTCTTCGCTCATTGGGGCCTCTCGTATGATGGGGGAATACCTAGGACCCCTTATGTTGCATTGCAATATGAAATTGGTGTGGCAATCCAGCCATGCATTTGTCGATTCAAAGGCTTTCCAGCCTTGTGGCGTCATAAATCTCGATCGTCGGGCTGGCTGCGGCGAGCGGCTGCAGCGCGCGGACGAAATCGCGCGAGGCCGGCACCGCGAAATGCGCCAGTAGCGCGGCCCGATCCGCCCACTGCTCGATGAACACCAGCCGGAGCGGATTCTCGCAATCGGCGTGCACAGCGTGCGAGATGCATCCGGTTTCCTGGCGTGAGCGATGGACATGCTCCAGGCTCAATCTGCTGACCTCATGGAGCGAATCTTCGCGCGCCGTCACGCTTCCAGTCACCACGATCATCCCATCCTCCCCGCCGTTTTGATCGCCGGCCTCTCATGGCACCGAATCGCCGGCGCCTGCAAAATCTACCACCTGCTGCGGCCAGCGCTTTAGCGCGGCGTGTCCGGCATCGGTCAGGACGTAGATGCCGCGCTCGGCCCGATCGAACCAGCCATAGACGTTATGCAGCAATATTTTGGCGGCATCGGGAATCTCGGGCCGCAAATCGCGCACGCGCCGCGGCCCCTGCGACAGCGCCGACGCGCAGGCCAGCGCCTGCTGGCGATAGGCCGTCATGATCGGCGAGCGCGTGCTGCCGCCCAGCGCCGGGTCGCCCTTGCGCCGCCGGTGCTCGGCGACAAGGCGTGAGCGCTTCTTCGGGTTGCGGCGTGGACTGGTCGTGGGCGGCTTCACGATCACCTCCACATCGCCGGTGTTGGTGACCGCGAGCATGCCGAAGCCGAGCCGGCGGCACAGATTGCGATAGCGCGCGTCGCTCTCGCGTCCCTTGCCGCGCGCGGACAATCTGGCGGCGAGCCAGACTTCATCGCAGGCGGCGGCGCGATCGACCGCCTGCAAAATCAGTTCGAGATTGAAGGAAAGCTTCAATTCGCCAATCACCACGATGGGAGGATCGTCGCCACTCAGCGCAACGAGGTCGCAGCCACCGACTTCGCCCTTGACCGTGAAGCCGAGCTTTTCAAGAAAGCGTTTGACGGGCAGATAAAGCGCGGTTTCCAAGGGGGCTCCAGGAATCGTGAAGTCAGGTATCGTGAAGGGTCATGCCTGCGACTCAGTGTCCGAGTTTAGCCCGGATCCGCCGTTGCACATGCCGCATGATTTGATCAAGCCATGCCAGAGCGGCTATCCTGCCGCCGGGACCAGATTGCGGGCGCGATGAATTCGATGATCAGAAATGGCCTGTACCATATCACCGTGGAGATGCTGGACGGCGTCCAGGGCGGCAATCAGGGCGTCATGGTGGTACGTGACGGTACCCTGCGCGGCGGTGACTCGTTCTTTTATGCCTTCGGTACCTACACCGCAGCGAACGGCAAATGGAAGGGCGAGGTCACCAACCAGGAGCATTCCCCGACATTTGGAGCGCGGCCGGTTTGGGAACGCAAGGTGGTGACCATCGGCTTTACCGGAACCTACACCGACGACTCTGCCGAAAGCGACGGCATGGCGCTCGCCGGCAAACAGAGCATCCGGTTCAAATCCAGGCTACGGCTGCTGGTTCCGGACTGATTGGAACGATGCGCGCAGCAGAAAGGCGAACGCCAGAGAGACCTACACGCGGCCGTTGACCGGAAGCAACGCGCCGGTGACCGCACTGGCCGCATCGCTGGCGAGAAACAGGATCACGTTGGCTAGCTCTTGCGGGGTTACCCATTTTTGGAAATCCGCTTTCGGCATGCTGGCGCGGTTGGCCGGGGTGTCGATGGTCGATGGCAGCACGGCGTTGACGGTGATGCTGCCCTTCCATTCGGCGGCGAGCGCCTCGGTGAGGCGATGCACACCCGCTTTCGACGCGGCATAGGCCCCCATGCCAGCGCCTGCCTGCAGCGCGCCCATCGCGCCGACATTGACGATCCGGCCGGTGCCGGAAGCGGCCAGATACGGGATCGCCGATCGCGATGCATTCAAGGCGGTGAGCACGTTAAGCGCATACATGTGCTGCCAGGTTTTGGGGTCGCCCTCGGCAATCGCCTCGAACGCAAAGCCGCCGGCGATGTTGATCAGCGCATTGACCCCACCGAAATGCGACGCGATGGCGTCGATCGCCTTGCAGGCCTGGATTGCATCGGTCAGATCGACGCCGCCGATGTCGATCCTGTTCGCCGTGGCTGCGATCTGTGCCGGGGCATGATCCACGCCGGCGACCCGCGCGCCCCCTGCCAGCGCCACTTCCGCAACCACTTTGCCGAGCGCGCCCGAGGCGCCGGTGACGACAACGACTTTTCCGTTCATGATGGGTCTCCGGGCGAGAAGTGACTGCTGCTCAATATTGCTAGGCGAAATTCATTTGCAAGGCTTCGGAATTTAGCACCACGATACTTCGGAGGTTCAGATGTCTGACCCATCACGGCCTTGCGATCCCCATCCTGACCTCGTCGGGTTCGAATTTCCGCTTCGGCATTTGAGGGAGGCGCTCAAGCGCAAACGAAAGGTCAAGATTGTGGCCATCGGTTCCTCGTCGACAGCGGGGGCTGATGGGATTCTGCCTTATCCGCCCAGACTGGAAATGCTTCTGCGCCAAGTGTTTTACGGCCGGATGATCGACATTCTCAACCGCGGCATCGGAGGGCAGGAGGCTCCCGAAGAGCTGTCACGCTTTGAGTCCGACGTCATCGGCGAAGCGCCCGCGCTGGTGATTTGGCAGGTGGGTACCAACGCCGTTTATCGCAAAGAGGACTATAATTTCGATGACGTGACGGCGGCGATCACCGCGGGACTGGGTTGGCTCGCCGATCTGCCGACAGATGTGGTGCTGATGGATTTGCAATATACGAGGGCTCTGGTCGACCCGCCCGGTAAACTCGATCTCTCCAACCAGATGGTCTCGCTCATATCAACGATCGCAGGGAACCAGGGTGTCAATGTGTTTAACCGCTTTGCTCTCATGCAGCGCTGGGTCCAGGCCGGAATTCGGATTGAAGAGCTGGACGATGGCGCTCAAGCCCAGCTCCATACCAGCGATTGGGCCACCAATTGCGTTACACAGGCTCTGTTCGGCGCGATCAAGCTGGCCGTGAAGGCGAACGAAATTACGTAGGACCACGGGGAACGGCCGATCGCTAAAATTTGCGCGAGTTTTGTAAGCGGAATGCAGAACAATCCGGATACACCTGTAAGTCGTTCAATGGGGCTGGAAAGATCATGAGACATCTACCTGACCACGGCCTGCCGCTGGTACAACTTAAGGAGCAGCGCCGGGATTTGATTGTAGCGCTGCAAAATCGCAACGGCCCGGTCAGTGGCTGGGAATTGATGCAGATCGCCGCCATTCAGCAGGCGATCTCGGCCTGCGAGGACGTCATTTCCGACCTCGATGCGGAATTGGAAGCGGCGGCGTAAGCGTCTTCCCGGCCGGCTTTGTAAGGCGTATCGCCGGTTTCGGTCTGGTCTATACACGTGGCCCTCGCGCGGGTATTCCATGGCCCCGTGCCCTCGGACGTGATCCGCAGGGTGAGTACCGCCGGGGGCTGATATGAATGGGTACAAGACCGCCATTTTTGGTGCGGCACTTGTTGTAGCGGGCGTTGTGACCGGATCATCGTCGGCGCTGGCGCAGACCTTTGAGAACTATCACTGCGCCGACGGCACCCGGTTCATCGTCGGATTTTTCAAATACGACTCGCGCGCACATCTGCAGATCGACGGCAGGGAAGTCACGCTGGCGAGACGTCTGGCCTTGTCCGGCTCGCGCTATTCGGGTGGCGGGGTGACGCTGGTGATCACCAAGGCCGGCGTAACGGTCAGGCACGCCAAACGACCGGTGACGGCGTGCGAACTGACGTAAAAAGGGCCGAAACATTTTCGTTTCGACCCTTTTGCAGTTGAGATCGCACCAACAACCGGCGGTGCAACGGCATCGTGCCCGCGGCTGGCATCAACCCTCGCGCACCGGCTTGGACTCCTGGATGGCCGCTTCGTGATACCAGCTGCCGCCGCACGCGGCTTCGCTGACGCGCAAGGGGCCAGGATCGGTCGATGCCTTGGTCTCCTCAAGGCGCCGTACGCCGAAGGCCGCGCGGCCTCCGGCCGGGAATTGGTAGATCTTGGCGGACCCGTGATTCAAACTCGTATTCATCTGTATCTCCTGATGGTCGTGACGCTTTGACTCATGCTGCGCCCGACTCGTTCTTGACTGGTTACTGAAATCGATATCGTCCCTGCACTCCGGTCGTGCAACCTGATCAAAGTGAAATCATCGGGTGTGTAAAATCTAGGCAATTTCGGTTTTGCTTGCTGAGAAGCAGCCACAGGCTGGCTAACGCTTAGGCCTTCGCCAAGGTTGCGAAGGCGTCCCGCTTTCTTGAGGAATGTTGCCGGCGATTGGCGCTGCTTTAATCGCACCGATAGATCAGGCCGCGGATTGCTTCGGAAACAGGCGTGATTTAGGCTTTTGCCGGGTTGTCGCTGCGTCCGCCGAGAACGCCAACCGCGCTGCTTTGCCGCACCTTAAATGCGATTAAGAGCCGGTGGTCGGTGGGTTTAGCGCCGTCCTGACTGCCGTCCCGCAACGCGGCATTTGGCACTTTAATTGCTTGGTAACGACTGGCCGATGGTGGCCGGGTAACGCGTGTGGTGACCAATTAGGCTTCGATTTCCCTAGGCTTCGGTTTCCCACCTTTCGCATCATCAACGTATGAGAGGCTCAATGACAAAGTATAAGCTCGAGTATATCTGGCTCGACGGATACACGCCGACCCCGAATCTGCGCGGCAAGACGCAGATCAAGGAATTTGATGCGTTTCCGACGCTGGAGCAGCTTCCGCTGTGGGGCTTCGACGGAAGTTCGACGATGCAGGCCGAGGGTCACAGCTCCGATTGCGTGCTGAAGCCGGTCGCCGTTTATCCCGATGCCGCGCGCACCAACGGTGTGCTGGTGATGTGCGAAGTCATGATGCCCGATGGCAAGACGCCGCATGCCACGAACAAGCGCGCCACCATTCTCGACGACGAGGGTGCATGGTTCGGCTTCGAGCAGGAG
>NZ_JBEKCZ010000071.1:0-23007 GCF_050014615.1 Bradyrhizobium sp.
ATGAAGAACGCGCAGAAGGTGATCATCGTGCCAGGCTACGGCATGGCTGTGGCGCAGGCGCAGCACGCGTTGCGCGAGATGGCCGACACCCTCAAGAAGGAAGGCGTCGAGGTCAAATACGCGATCCATCCGGTCGCGGGCCGGATGCCTGGCCACATGAACGTGCTCCTGGCCGAGGCCAACGTGCCCTATGACGAGGTGTTCGAACTCGAGGACATCAATTCCGAATTCGCCCAGGCCGACGTTGCCTTTGTGATCGGCGCCAATGACGTCACCAACCCCGCGGCCGAGGACGATCCGAAATCGCCGATCTACGGCATGCCGGTGCTCCAGGTCTGGAAGGCCGGCACCGTGATGTTCATCAAGCGCTCGCTCGCCTCCGGCTATGCCGGCATCGACAATCCGCTGTTCTACCGCGACAACACCATGATGCTGCTCGGCGACGCCAAGAAGATGACCGAGAATATCGTCAAGGCGCTGTGAGGCGTCGACCGCCATGAGCGCACATGGCCCGATGCCGCGATCGGCGTGGATCTTCCCGGCGCTGGCGGTCCTGCTTTTTGCGGGCGCCACGGCGCTTGGCTACACCTTCACGCCCACCGCTGCCGGACTGGTATTCGCAGCGGTGCTGCTGGTGATCCTGTTCGGCACGGTGTTCGCCGCCGTTCATCATGCCGAGGTGATCGCCGAGCGGATCGGCGAGCCCTACGGCACGCTGCTGTTGACGCTGGCGGTTACCATCATCGAGGTGGCGCTGATCGCGACCATCATGCTCGGCGAGAAGGCGGTGCCCACGCTGGCCCGCGATACCGTGTTTGCGGTCGTGATGATCGTCTGCAACGGACTGGTCGGCATCTGTATCCTTGCCGGCGGGCTGCGGTATCGCGAGCAGGACGTCCAGGTCACCGGGTCCAACCTCTATCTCAGCGTCCTGACGGTGCTGGCGACGATCACGCTGATCCTGCCCAATTACACGCTGACGACGCCGGGGCCGATCTACTCGGCGGGCCAGCTTGGCTTCGTCAGTGTCGTTACCATCCTGCTCTATGGCGTGTTTCTCTATACCCAGACCATCCGGCACCGAGATTATTTCGTCAGCGGCACGACCGGCGCGACGGATGAGGGAGCGCATGCGTCGAACCGGACGCTTCTGCTCAGCGCCATCCTGTTGCTGGTTTCGCTGCTGGCGGTGGTGCTGCTGGCAAAGAAGTTTTCGCTGGTGGTCGACGCCGGCGCGGCTTTGATCGGCGCGCCTCCGGCCTTTGCCGGCATTCTGGTGGCGCTGCTGATCCTGCTGCCGGAAAGCGTCGCCGCCGTCGGCGCCGCGCGCAAGAACGATCTGCAGAAGAGCATCAATCTGGCGCTCGGCTCATCGCTGGCGACCATCGGGCTGACGATCCCGGCGGTCGCGGTGGCCGCCTTCGCGCTGGACAAGCAGCTGGTGCTTGGGCTCAATGCCCAGGAGATCGTGCTCCTGGTGTTGACCTTTGTCCTGAGCATGCTCACCTTCGGCACCGGCCGCACCAATATCCTGTTCGGGCTGGTCCATCTGGTGGTGTTTGCTGTATTTCTGTTCCTGGTATTCGTGCCCTGACCCGGCGGGAGAAACTGACAATGTTGAGCGCCAAATCAGACGTTCAGGTCGACACGCCGGAGGTGCGCGTCACCGAGTGGCGGCTGGCGCCCGGCAGCGCCACCGGACATCACATTCACGGGATGGATTACGTCATCGTTCCCGTCACCGCGGGCGAAATGACCATCGTGGCCCCCAACGGGGAACGCTCCAAGGCGCAGCTCGGGCCCGGCAAATCCTATTTCCGCAAGGCCGGAGTGGAACATGACGTGCTCAACGAAAGTGCGACCGAAATCGTGTTCCTGGAAGTGGAGTTGAAACCATAACCCCGCCATTTACCGAATTGCCACCGATCTGCCTCAAATATCCGCCATCAGAACCCCCGCGGGAGTGGTCGGAATGCTGAAAATTGCCTCGAAATTTGCCCTGGATATATTCCCGTCGGTGATCGCGACCATCATCGGGGCCTATATCGTTAATCATTACATCGTCACCAAGCCCGAAGCGCCCGCCACCGCCGCGGTGTTATCGGCTACACCGAAAAAGGCCGACCTCAAGAGCGATTCAAGACCGGCCGAGAAGTCTGCCGACCTCGGCAATACTCCCGAGCCGGGTGTCAGGGCCAAGGGCATTTCCGAAAAGGCGGTCAGCGACAGAGCGGCTATCGACCGATTGACCGTCGAAAAGTCGGTTGTTGAGAAGCCGGCCGATAAGGCCGACAAGCCGGCGGAAACCGCGAGCATTCCTACCGATACCCGCCGCCATCCGGCAGTTCCGCGCGAAAAGACCGTCGCCAAGACCGTTCCAGTGCAGCCTTCTGTTCCAGCGCAGCCTTCCATCCTCGCGGTCGAGCCTGTGGTCGCGGCGCCCTCGACCGGTCCCGCGGTCGAGGCCGCGATCGCTCCGGATCGCGATGCCAACGACCTCGCACGTGCGGCGATCGAACGCCTGCGCGGTACGCCCGACCCCTCGCCGCGCGCGCCGGAAGCCGCTCGCCTCCCGGATCCACCCCGTGTTGTGGCCGCGCCAGCGGCACCATCCGGGCCGGCGCCGTCGCTTCAGCCGCTGCCGCCGCCGATTCTGGTCTCCAGCCCCCCGGCCGATACATTCGATTCGGCGACCGGATCGGCGAAGTCGTCCTACCCGGCCTCGGCGCGGGGTGACGATCCGCACCGCCCGACCCCGCCGGCCGATATTCCCGACCCGCGGCCGCTTGATCTGCGTGCCGACGCGGTGGACCAGCCCCACCCGCGAGAACACACCACGGTTGCCGAAGATGTGCTGTCGGCGGCGAAATCGATGTTCCACTCGGTCTTGCCGAATAATTCAGCGAAATAGGCTGACCAAAACAGCCTGAAGCCTGATCGGTTGAATCAGAACCGAGGCTCCCGTGTCGTCCGAAAAGCTCTAAAATGTTTCGTAGGTCTGGCCGGGCTTGCCGCCGACCCGGGCAAAGCCGCTTCGGGCGGCCTCATCCTTGGGACGCAGGTTGATGGCGCGGCCGTATGAGCCGGCGGCTTTGGTCTTGTCGCCGAGGCGTTCATAGGCGAGCCCGCGGGTAATCCAGATCTGCGCGTTTTGCGGGTCGGATTGCACGGCCTCGTCGAGATCGGCGGCGGCTTCCTTGGCCTTGTCCAGCGCGAGGTAGCTGAGCGCGCGGGCCAGCAGCGGTTCGGCCAGTTGCGGCGAGAGGCCGTTCGCCGTGGTGAAATCGTCGATCGCGAACTGGTGCTGCTTTTCGCCCTGATAGAGCAGGCCGCGATTGTAATACGCCTCGGCATTATCCGGACGAAGGCTGATCGCCTTGTTGAGATCCTCGAGCGCCTGCGGTGCCTGATTCCGTGCCTTGTAGACCATGCCGCGGCCGAGCCAGGCCGGTGCGTAGCCGGGATCGAGCGCCAGTGCGCGTTCGTAGTCGGCCATCGCCTGATCGAGTCGCTTGGTCTTGCGATAGATCAGGCCGCGGTTGGCGAACGCCTGACCGTAATTGGGATCTAGGCTGATCGCCTTGTTGAAATCGGCAAGCGCGTCCTCGGTCTTGCCGGCCTGCGCCAGCACCGAGCCGCGCATGTTGTAGGCCTGCGGATCGTTGGGATTGTTCTTGATGGTCTCGGTGAGCGAAGCGATGTTGCTCGAGGAGGTCAGTTGCGGAGGTTCTTCCCGCTCGGCCGCCGGCGGCGACAACGATCCCAGCGTGATCGAACAGCCGCAAAGCGCAACGGCGACCAGTGCGATCGGCGCGCATGCGCAACGACCGAGGCGCGAAGCTCCGGAAAAGGCATAGGGAACCGGAATGGCCATAATGCAGAACACTCGCGCCGCGAACCCGGTATTGGTAACCTGCCGGCGCGTATTCCGCAAAAGCTGCGGTCGGAATAGACAGGTTACTAAAGTATATTATTTCGCGCAGCAAACCGGTTCCGCGCATGGATCAGATCGCAGGATATCCGTTGCCGGAAAGCGTTCCGCACAAAACGATGTTCTGCGCAAAATAATAACGCGGGCACAGGGCCCGCGTCATCGGATTCAAACCTGTCGAATTTGTAATCAGCGCGGCCCGCGAGGTCCGGCGCCGGGACCGCCACGGCCGCCACCGGGACCGCCGCGCTCGGCACCTGGACCAGCGCCAAACACCGGCTTCGGCTTCATCGGCAGCAGGCCTTCGCGCTGCAGCTTCTTGCGGGCGAGCTTGCGCGCACGGCGCACGGCTTCGGCCTTTTCACGGGCCTTCTTCTCGGAGGGCTTTTCGTAATGACCGCGGAGCTTCATCTCGCGGAAAATACCCTCGCGCTGCATCTTCTTCTTCAGCGCCTTGAGGGCTTGATCGACATTGTTATCGCGAACGAGAACCTGCACGCGGCATCCTCTTTCAATTGATCGGATTGGATTCTGATAGAGCCAAAGGGCCGGCAAAACGCCATGCCCTTAACCCTGAGCGCGCGGATGTATCAGACAAAGGCGGCAATGTCCACCGGCGGAAAAGCAAATAGGTAAGGCAATAGGCGGACAGATCCGGTTCCTGTCGGACCTTTTTCAGGTCCTTCGGGGGCCCCCGATCAGGCCGTTTTGGGCGGTACCGCGCCGACCTGCGTCACATGCCCCATCTTGCGGCCCGGCCGCGCCGGACCCTTGCCGTACAGATGAACGGTCGCGCCGGGGACGGTCAACCATTGCCCATAGCTGTCGATGTCGTTTCCGATCAGGTTGGTCATCGTGACCGGGCCATGGCGGACCGGCTTGCCGAGCGGCCAGCCGGCGATGGCGCGGATGTGCTGCTCGAACTGCGAGATCGACGCGCCGTCCAGCGTCCAGTGCCCGGAATTGTGCACCCGTGGCGCAACCTCGTTGACCAGAACCTTCGCCCCGCCGGCCTCCTGCACCACGAACATCTCGACCGCAAGCACGCCGACATAATTCAGGGCGTTGGCGATTGTCTGCGCGATCGCGCGCGCCTGTTCCGCCAGCGCTTCCGGGATCGCGGCCGGCGCGCGGGAGATTTTCAGGATGTGGTCGCGGTGCTCGTTTTCGGTGACGTCGAAGCACTCGACATGGCCGTCGGCCGAGCGCGCGGCAATCACCGAAATCTCGCAGGCGAACGGAACGAAGGCCTCGAGGATCGCCGATTTGGTGCCGAGGTCGTCCCAGACCCGATCCGGATCGTCGCCGGCGCGGATGATCGCCTGCCCCTTGCCGTCATAGCCGAAACGGCGGGTCTTGATCACGGCGGGAAGGCCGATTTTCACGATCGCTGCCCGAAGTGCCGCTGCCGACGACACCTCGGCATAGTCGGCGGTGCCGATGCCCAGCCGCTTCACGAAGTCCTTTTCGATCAGGCGGTCCTGCGTGGTTTCCAGGATTTTACGGTCCGGCAGCACCGGACGGCGCGCCGCCAGGATCATCGCGGAGGCGGCCGGCACGTTCTCGAATTCGTAAGTGATGACGTCGACGTCGTTGGCGAACAATTCCAGCGCCTCGACATCGGCATATTCGGCGCAGGTCGCATTCAGCACCACATCGAAGGCCGGCGAATCCGGGTCCGGTGAGAACACCTGGCAGCGCAGGCCGAGCCGCGCCGCGGCCATCGCCAGCATCCGGCCCAATTGTCCGCCGCCGAGAATTCCGATGGTGTCGCCCGGCTTCAGCTTCACCTGAGTTGAGGCCGTCACGCAGATCCCTCCGGGCGCTCGGCGACCGCCTCGGTCTGCTGCTTGCGCCAGGCGACCAGCCTGCCCGACAGCGCCGGATCGTTCAGCGCCAGCACGCTGGCGGCGAGCAGCGCGGCGTTGATGGCGCCGGGTTTGCCGATGGCCAGCGTGCCGACCGGGATTCCGGCGGGCATCTGGACGATGGAATAGAGCGAATCGACGCCGGACAGCGCCTTCGATTCAATCGGAACGCCGAATACCGGAAGCTCCGTCAACGACGCGGTCATGCCCGGCAGGTGCGCGGCGCCACCGGCGCCGGCGATGATGATCTTGAAGCCGGCCGCCTTGGCGCCCTTGGCAAAGGCGAACAGCCGGTCCGGGGTGCGATGGGCCGAGACGATGTGTTTCTCGCTGCCGACGCCGAGCGCGGTCAGGGTTTCGGCGGCGTGGCGCATGGTGTCCCAGTCCGACTGGCTTCCCATGATGATGGCTATCGGGGCGCTCATGCGATCAATTCTTTTCGGGAATCCAAAAACATAGCCGGATTATAGGATCGGCCCAAGGTTCGGCAAGGCGTGGCAAGGGGTCCGGAATGGACTATCCTGTCTTGGTGAAGACCGGCAAGTGTTCTTGAGAAAAAAGCCTTCTGAGAGAAGTTCCTGCACAAAAGATGCCCATAAAAAAGAAGAAAACCAAGGCGCCCGCGGCGAGGGCCGCGAAGCGCCGTAAAGGCACGGTCGCGGCGCGCAAACCCGCGCCGCAGCGTGCCTCGTCCACGCCGGCACCCCGGTCCCCGGCGGCGCCTCAGCCGCCGGCAGCTCCTGACGACGCCAAGGCGGCGATTCGCCGGCTCAGGGCCCAATTGGCGCTGGCGCAGTCGCGTATCGACCAGCTGGAGGCGTCGGCGGATACGGATTTCCTGCTGGGTATTCTCAACCGGCGCGGCTTCGAGCGCGAGCTCAATCGCTCGGTCGGCTACATCAAGCGTTATCATGCCAGCGGTGCGGTGATCGTGCTCGACGTCGATCGCCTCAAGCCGATCAACGATGCCTTCGGCCACGCCGCGGGCGATCAGGTGCTCAAGGCTGTTGTGGCCGTGCTCGCGCGCCATGTGCGTTCATCCGACGTGATCGGGCGGCTCGGCGGCGACGAGTTCGCGTTGCTATTGTGGAATCTGAGCGAGACCGACGCGCGCGCCAAGGCGGCTTCCCTCGAACAAGCCATCGATGGGCTCAGTTTCGTGTTCCGCGGCCGCACCGTCAGCGCCGGCGCCTCCACCGGCATGGCCATTCTCGGCCCGCATGCCGACGCAGGCCGGGCGCTGGAAGAAGCCGATCGCGCGATGTATGTGCGCAAGGCGCAACGCCGGCACGAAGCGTAACCCGATCCGCGGCGGCTGCTGCTTACAGCCCGCTCAGATCGTCCGGCACGTTGCCGAATTTCTTCAGCAATTGAGCATCGCTGAATTCCCCGATCATGGGATCGCCGGTGCGGCTGAAAGCGACCGCTCCGATACTGCCGGGCGCCTTCGACAGGGCCTCCGCGCGCCGCAATGCACCCGACGAACTCTGGCACTCTTCCGCAGCGCCCGCGACCGGCGAGCCGGTATCGTCCTGCAGGAACGGCAGCGCGACGTAATAGGTGACATCGGCCATGGTTTTGCTCCCGCGGGTTGTGCCAGTTCTAGGCCGCGTCGTCCTTGGCTCGCAGTCGTTTGGCCGCGCCGCGCCCGGTTGAGGCCGCGGCCTGCAACTGCTCCATTTCGGCTTCCAGATATTCGTTCGCCATGATCAGCGCCTTGATCGTGCTGCGCATGTTTCCATCGCACATCGCGATCGCCTGATCGCAGGCCTGCTCGTAACGACTGACGTCAGACGGGGCAGCGGTCTCGGACATGATGAAATTCCCGGATTGGTTGGCGGTGAAACGATGTTCCTATTTTGTTCTCAAAGAGTCAAGTGGTCCGGTTTTGCAATTGGCCTGGTTTTGCAAGTGGCCTGGCCTTGAGTGTGTTGCGCCAAAGTCGCTGAGTGCGCTTTTGGAAATTTCCTCCGGAACGAAATGCCGGTTCCCGCGTGATGTCTGGTGGGTTGGGCAGTAGCGTGGGGAAGCATCGTGGTCAGCAAAAACTATTTAACGCGTCAGGCGACAACACTCGTCAAGTTCGCCCAAACAACTTCAGACCCCAAAATCTTGACGGCGTTGGTCGAGAAGGCATCGGAACTTAAATCCCAGGCCGACGAGACAAAGCCTTCATCCGATCTAAGTCCCCAGGCCCCGGACGTCGAACCCCCAACGAGTTAAAGCCGTTTCTGTTGGCACCTGACGCAGCGCGTCGATCCGGATTTCATCGCAGCGGCATCCGGTACGTAACGGGTCTCTTGCGCTGATGACGTCACATCGATGGTTCCGTCATGGGCGCGGGCGGACTACTTCAAGAATGCGCGTGACAGCCGAAATACCCGCGCATAGCGGCGCTGAAGTCGGTCGCCATGATCAGCTTTCTCTGCGCGCAGAGGCAAACGCTGGCGCAGGCATCACCACGTGTCGAGAAATCCGTCCTGCGGGAACTAAAACAAAATCCGTAGCTTATCGGCTATTCGCACGGAGTGAGACGCATGGGTTTTGCCGCATCCAAAAGACCCGTGGTGTTGATCGTCGAGGACGAGTTTCTGTTGCGAATGGACGCGGCCGAAATGATCGAGGCCGCCGGCTTCGAAATTGTCGAAGCCGGGAATGCCGACCAGGCCATCGAGATCCTGGAATCCCGTCGCGACATCACCGTGGTCTTTACCGATATCCAAATGCCGGGTTCCATGGATGGTCTGAAGCTCGCCCAGGCGGTCAGGGGGCGCTGGCCGCCGGTCAAGATCGTCGCAACCTCCGGCCGCCCCAATGTGGGAGAGCGGGACCTGCCCGAAGGCGGGCGGTTTCTGCCCAAGCCCTATAGTCCGAGACAGGTAACGGGCGTGTTGCGCGAGCTGACGGGCGATGCCTAAAGCGTCGTTCGGGGGCGACGCATCGCGGCGAACCCTCGAGATGCTCCGATGTGCAATGGCACATCTTAGATGTGCATCTTCGGCGCGTTGGAACGGCAAGCTTTAGGCAATGATATCGGGAGTGATCTGGTCTTCGATGAAGGCGATGCGGTCGCGCAATTGCAGCTTGCGTTTCTTCAGCCGCTGCAGCCGCAGCAAATCCGGCGCGGGGGATTGATGCAAGGCATCGATCGCCGCGTCGAGATCGCGGTGCTCCTGCTGCAGCCGTGCAAGCTCGGCTTCGAGCTCGCGCTCATCTTCGTCGGTCATGATGCATGTTAGCCGGAAAAACGCGGATGAGATTGGATAGGTTGCGGAAGCCGAGCAGGGAATATCGTCCCTGCCGGCCCGGTCCGCAAGCTGGGGCGGACAGCAGGTGGGTGCGAACTTCGGGTCGATACATAGCCCGGTTCCATACTCACGATTCGTTACAGATGATGCCGAAATATGAGGGCGTCATTTTCGATACCCATCGACAGATTCGGCGACTTGTGTACACTCCCTTGTCCGGATCGAATCTGAGGTCTCATCCAACGGAGGAGGTTTCGTATGGCAATTCAGGCGCATCTTGTTGAACTGGAACGGAAACACAAGGTTCTCGAAAACGAATTGCATGATGCTCTCGTGCACCTTTCAACGGACGATCTGCAAATTGTCGAGTTAAAGCGCCGGAAATTGATGGTAAAGGACGAGATCGAGCGGTTAAGACATACCGCAAGCGAAACGCTCCACTAGCCGGCTTCGAGTATCCACAAATATTTTAACGGCATCACCTGCGATCGGGTCGGCGCATATTGCGCTGACCGATGGCAGGCCATGTCTGGCTTTCAGGACTGGCTTTGACGCAAGCGGACCCTCTGACAGCGGGTTTGCGTCCGCGGCGACGTTTATCCTTGGACGTTCAAGTGTCTTAGACGTTCAAGTATCGGCGAGTTTGCTGACATGATCGGCGATCGCCAATGACGACGTCAGTCCGGGCGATTCGATGCCGAACAGATTGATCAGGCCATCGATGCCGTGATCGCGTGGCCCCTGGATCAGAAAATCTTGCACCGCAACCGCCGGCGGTACGATCTTCGGCCGCATCCCCGAATAGCTCGGCATCAGCGCGCCGTCCGGCAGCGTCGGCCAGTAACGCCGGATCGCCGGATAGAACCTTTCCGCCCGCGCCGGGTCGACGGCGTAATCGATGCTGTCGACCCATTCCACGTCAGGACCGAACCGGGCCTGTCCCGCCATGTCGAGGGTGAGGTGCACGCCTAATCCGCCGGGCTCCGGCACCGGATAGATCAGGCGTGAAAACGGCGCCCGCGCGCTGCAACTGAAATAATTTCCCTTTGCCAGATAGGCCGGCGGTATCAGATCCATCGGCATGCCGTCGATGCTGCGCGCGACCGCCGATGCGCCGAGCCCGGCGGCATTGACGAGAAGTCGGCATTCCAGCGAGATCGGCGCGCTGCCGCCGGCATCGAGCTGGATCCGGCCCTCGCGGGCCCTGGCGCCCAACAGCGGCGTGTGGAAGGCAAAGGCCGCGCCCGCATCTTCGGCCTCGCCGCGCAGCGCCAGCATATAAGCGTGGCTGTCGATGATGCCGGTGGAGGGCGACAGCAGCGCGGCGTCGCAGTTCAGCGCCGGCTCCAGCGCGCGTGCGGCATCGCGGTCAAGGGTTTGCAGATCGGCCACGCCGTTGGCTTCGGCATGAGCCCTGATCGATTGCAGCTTGGCGGTTTCCTTCGGCGTCGTCGCGACGATCAGCTTGCCGCAATTGCGATGCGGGATGCCGTGCTCTCCGCAATATTCATACAGGGCTTGCTTGCCGCTGACGCACATCCGGGCCATCAGGCTGCCAGCGGGATAATAGATGCCGGCGTGGATTACCTCGCTGTTGCGCGATGACGTTACGGTGCCGATACCTTCCGCCGCCTCCAGGATGATCACCTCGCGGCCGGCCCGTGCCAGCCGCCGCGCAATCGCGAGACCGATCACCCCCGCACCGATAACGACGCACTCGACCTTGTCCATTCGCAGTCCGGATCCGGAATTATTGGCGGTTCGGTCCCACGTGCGCCGCGTTGCGGCGGCGCCCGTCGAGCACCGATCGCGCGCGCAGACTAACGCTTCGGTTGTGAGGTTGGTTTTCGCACAACCCGTTGGATTTGTTTCGAAACTTTTCCAGCCTGGATTGTTAGTGAAGCATTAATCATGTCAGGGCAATTGCCGTAATTTGAGTCGCATTTTCGAGTGGCGAGGGTAGGCGTTTACCCGATCCAAACCCGTGAAGCCAGACACTCCACCGCAGAAATCCGCGGGTGACTGATGGCTGGCAAGAATTGGCAGGCAGGCGGCAAGGTATCGATTCCGGTGCGGGCCGTGCTGTGTCTGACCGTTACCATTGCGCCATTCACGGGTGCCTGGGCGGTCTCCGATGATGCGACGCCGGCGAGCTATATCGGCCCCATCGATCCCGATATGGTCGGGGCACTGCTGCTCGGCTGTATCGTTGTCTGCGCGTTCCTGGCATCGATCGCGTTATGGATTTTTTCGGCGCTGCACAAGGTCAAGGGTTCGCGATTACGCCGGAATGCGTTCATCAGTTCCGCGCTGAACAACCTCAACCAGGGTGTGGTGATGACCGATCCGAAGAAGCGGATCGTGTTCTGCAACAATCGCTATCTCGAGATCTACGGCCTGGTGCGTTCGGATATTACCGAGAATATGACCGGGCCGGAACTGGCTCAACTACGGCGTGACCGCGACGCCCTCGACGTCAGCGTCGAGGAATTCTATGAGCAGGCCGGCAAGCCGGAAGGCCTGGTTACCGAATTGTCCGGCGGACGATCCGTCCTGGTCAAGTATTTTGTGCTGCCGAACGGCGGTTCGGTGGCGACGCACGAGGATTGCAGCGAGCAGCGCACGCTTTCCCGACAGCTGGCGTCGACCAAGCAGTTCCTGGAATCGGTACTGGAGAATATTCCGGTCTGCGTGGCCGCCAAGAACATCGAGGATGGCCGCTACATCTTTGCCAATCGCGCATTCGAACGCTTCTCGCGCTTTTCCCGCGACAATATCGTCGGCAAGCGTGCCGATGAGATTTTCCGCCCCGATACCGCGGCCAGCATCGAGGCGGCGGATCAGGCGGCGATCAACTCGTCCGACAGCCAGTACCGCAACGAATTTGTCGTCGAGCGCGGTTCTAAGAGGCGCGTTCTGGCGAGTCATCGCGTGGTCGCGCGCAACGACAAGAACCAGCCGGCATTCCTGATCGCCTTGTTCGACGACGTCACCGAACACCGGTCACTTTCCCACGAGCTGGAAAATACCAAGAAGTTTCTCGAACTGGTCGTCGACAACATTCCGGTCTCGCTGACCGTCGAGCGCGTCAGCGACGGTCGCTACCTTCTGGCCAATCGAAGCGCCGAGACCATCCTCAACCGGCGGCGCGAGGATGCTACCGGCCTGACTGCCACGGATATGTTCAACCCGCGAGAAGCCAAGTTGATCATCTCGCGCGACGAGGCGGCCATCAAGAAGCGCGGCCTGCTGACCGAGGAACACCCGATCAGCACCAAGGACGGGCTGCGGCTGTACCTGACGCGCCGCGTGACCGTGGTCGATGACGCCGGCGAACCGCAATATCTGATCAAGACCCACGAGGATGTCACCGACCGCCGCCAGACTGAGTCGCGCATGGCTCACATGGCGTATCACGATGGCCTGACCGATCTGCCCAACCGCGCGGCATTCCTGCAGGCGCTGGCGCAGATGATCGAGGCCTGCGAAGGCACCGATGAGGAATTCGCGGTGTTGTCGATCGACCTCGACGGCCTCAAGGAAATCAACGATGTGTTCGGCCATGCGACCGGCGACAAATTGCTGATCGAAGTGGGGACCCGGATTCAGGCCTCGGCGCGCGGTGGGGTCGTGGCCCGGCTCAGCGGTGACGAGTTCGGATTGATCATCGACGGCAAGCAGCCCGTCGCCGGGGTGCTGCTGGCCGAAAAGCTCGCCGAAGCGCTGGCCCACGAGTTCCTGATCGACGGCAAGTCGGTTCGCACCGGCGTCACCACCGGCATCGCGATATTCCCGCATAATGGCGCCGATGCCGCCTCG
Source organism: Bradyrhizobium sp. (assembly GCF_050014615.1). GTDB lineage: Bacteria > Pseudomonadota > Alphaproteobacteria > Rhizobiales > Xanthobacteraceae > Bradyrhizobium. Next base: position 12,867 of record NZ_JBEKCZ010000071.1, read on the forward strand.
CTGCTGGCCAATGCCGGCGCGGCACTGTTTCGTGCCAAGGCGAAATCGCGCGGCTCGATCAGCATCTATGAACCCGAGATGGATCAGCAGATCCGCGATCGCCGCGTGCTGCACCAGGATCTTTCGGTGGCGATCAAGAACGGCGAACTCTCGCTGTATTATCAGCCGCAGGCGATCGCGCGCGAGAGCGTCGCCGCCAGCGAAGTCATCGGCTTCGAGGCGCTGGCGCGATGGCTCCATCCGGTGCGCGGCTTCGTTCCGCCGAGCGATTTCATCCCGATCGCGGAAGAAAGCGGCCTGATCGTCGAGATGGGCGAATGGATCTTGCGCGAAGCCTGCCGGGAGGCGGCGTCGTGGCCGATGCCGCTGCAGATCGCGGTCAATCTGTCGCCGGCGCAATTCATGCACGGCGACGTGGTCGGCCTGGTACATTCGATCCTGATCGAAACCGGTCTCGCGCCGGGCCGGCTCGAGCTCGAAATCACCGAGGGCGTGCTGATCGAGGATTTCGACCGCGGCCTGGCGCTGCTGCGGCGGCTGAAGGCGCTCGGCGTGCGCATTTCCATGGACGATTTCGGCAGCGGCTATTCCTCGCTGAGCTATCTTCAAGCGTTTCCATTCGACAAGATCAAGATCGATCGCGCTTTCGTCATGAATCTCGGGCGCAATCCTCAATCGGCGGCGATCGTTCGCGCGGTGATCGGTCTCGGCCACGGCCTCGAAATGTCGATCGTCGCCGAGGGCGTGGAAACCCAGGAGCAACTCGGTTTCCTGGCCGAGGTGGGCTGCGACGCGGTGCAAGGTTACTTTATCGGCAAGCCACTGCCGATCGGACAGTACGCCGCGCTGGTCGGCAGCACCGACGGCAGCGCCGCGGAGCCCGCGCGCAAGACCGGCTAGAGCTTCGGCTCCGAATGATGTTCCTGACGCGAACCGCTACCCACTTGACTTGAAAACACTATAGACCTCTGGGATGGCGGACTACGATCTTGCGATCATCGGCGGCGGCCTGAACGGCGTCAGCATTGCACGCGACGCCGCGGGGCGCGGCCTTCGGGTTATCCTGCTTGAACAGGGCGATCTCGGCGCCGCCGCCTCGTCGGCCACGCCGCGCATGGTCAATGGCGATCTCGGGGTGCTGGAGCGGCGTGCCTTTTGGCGCGTGCGCGCGGCGTTGGCCGAGCGCGGGGTCTGGATGCGGATCGCGCCGCATCTGGTGCGCCCAGTCCGGTTTGTGATCCCCGCGCATTCCGACGAGCGGCCGCCTTGGCTGCTGCGGCTGGGGTTGCTGGTCTACGATCGCCTGGCCTCGCATGGTGGTCTGCCGGGGGCGGCCACGATCGATGTCACGCACCATCCGGTCGGTAACGCGCTGCAGCGGCCGTTCGGCACCGCGTTCGAATATTCCGATTGCATGGTGGACGATTCGCGCCTCGTGATCGCCAATGCGCTCGACGCCGCGGAGCGCGGTGCCGATATCCGGACCGGCGCGCGCTGCGTTCGCGCCGATCGGCTCGACAGCTGGCGGCTGGTGGTGATCGATCGCGGCCATCGACAGGTGATCACGGCGAGGGCGCTGGCCAATGCGTCAGGCGCCTGGACGGCATCGGTGGCCGAAACCGTATTGCGCCTGCCGCTGCCACACACCGGCGTCATCAAGATCGGCCAGATCATTGTCAGGCGCCTGTTCGATACCGACAACGTCTATGTGTTCCAGAACAGCGACCGGCGGCTGATCTTCGCCAGTCCCTACCAGCGCGACTTCACGCTGATCGGCACCGTTGCGAAACCGTTCAAGGGCGATCCCGCCGTGGTGTCGATGGCGGCGGACGATGTTGCCTATCTCTGCGACGCGGCCAACCGGTATTTTCGCGAGCATCTTGATCCATCCGACGTGATCAGGACCGTCTCCGGCGTCAACACGGTCATCGCGCCCGCCGGCAAGCGCCTCGCGCGCGATGGCGCGATGGCCTTCGATACCGGGCGCGGCAAGGCGCCGCTGCTGACGATCTTCGGCGGCGAGGTCACGACCTCGCGGCGGCGCGCGGAGCGGGCCGTCTCCCGGCTCACGCCGTTCTATCCGATGTCGCCGCGCTGGACCGCCAACGCGCCGCTGCCGGGCGGCGACTTCGCGTGGGCGCGGTTTGACGCGCAGGTCGACCGGGCGCGCGAGCGCTGGCGTTTCCTGACCGAGGATCAGGCCCGGCGTCTGGTCGAAGCCTATGGCTCGCGTCTTGAAGCCGTGCTGGGCGATGCCAAAGAAAAGGCCGATCTCGGTCCCGCCTTCGGGCCGGAACTGACCGGTGCGGAGGTGCGCTATCTCATGGCCAGGGAGTGGGCGCGCTTTCCCGACGACATTCTGTGGCGGCGCTCCAAACTCGGCCTGACCATGCCGCCGGCGGACCGCGAGGCGCTGACGGCGTTCATGGCGAGCGCACCGTGAGCTATCGATAATAATAGGGGCAAGCGCGGCACCACGGTTGAGCCGGCGCTGTTCCGCCGCTAGCTTGCGGCAACGATGGGGCAGGCTGATATCATGAGCGAGGAAGCAGCGAAAACCGCAACGCAAGCGGATTCGCCAAAACCCGAACCGCAGGCCGCGGTCGTCGCAGACATGCCGCTGCTGCGCATCGACGCGGTGGTGAAAAAATTCGGCCCCTTCAGGGCGGTGGACCGGCTGTCGCTCGACATCCGCGCCGGCGAGTTTTTCGCGCTGCTTGGTCCGAGCGGCTGCGGCAAGACCACGCTGCTGCGGATGCTGGCCGGTTTCGAGACGCCGGACCAGGGCCGCATCCTGCTGGACGGCAAGGACATCGCGCAGGTGCTGCCGCACCAGCGCCCGGTCAACATGATGTTCCAGAACTACGCGTTGTTTCCCCATCTCAGCGTGCGCGACAATATCGCGTTCGGATTGAAGCGTGCCGGCATGCCGCGTGCGCAGATCAATACCCGCGTCGCCGAGATGGTCGCGCTGGTCAAGCTCGAGGGCCTGGAGAAACGCAAGCCCGATCAGCTCTCCGGCGGCCAGAAGCAGCGCGTGGCGCTGGCGCGTTCGCTGGCGCGGCGTCCGCAGGTGTTGCTGCTCGATGAGCCGCTGGCGGCGCTGGACAAGAAGCTGCGCGAAAGCACCCAGCTCGAACTGATGGAGTTGCAGCGCCGCCTCGGCATGACCTTCATCATCGTCACCCACGATCAGGAAGAGGCGATGACGGTGGCCAGCCGGATCGGCGTGATGGATGCCGGCCGTCTCGAACAGGTCGCGACGCCGCGCGAACTCTACGAGGCGCCGGCGTCGCGATGGATCGCCGAGTTCGTCGGCGAGGTCAATCTGTTCGAGGGGCAGATCGCGCCCCATGAAAGCAACCGGCTGGCGGTGTCGACGCGTGACGCCGGAACCATCTTCGTCGCCGAGCCGCGCCAGCCGGTGGGCAAAACCAATGTCTGCGTCGCGATCCGCCCCGAAAAGGTCAAGCTGTCGCGCCGCGGCCCCGCGTCGGACGCGGTCAACGCGACCGCGATCAACCGGCTGGAAGGCGTCGTGACCGATGTCAGTTATCTCGGCGGTTTCACCACGTATAAAGTAAAGCTCGACTCCGGCGCGGTGGTGCGCTCGTCGATGGCCAATACCGCGCGGCTCGACATCGATGCCTATAGCGCGAGCCAGCGCGTGGTGGCGTGGTTCACGCCCGACGATTGCGTGGTGCTGGAGCAATGAGCACCCGCAATATCTTCACGCGCCCGGCGCGGCTAGCGGCGATCGCGCCCTATCTGTGGATGGCATTGTTCTTCCTGGTGCCTTTCATTTTTGTCGTCAAGATCAGCCTGTCGCAAACCGCGATCGCGCAGCCGCCCTATACGCCGGTGCTCGATCTCACCGCGGGAGCCAGCGCGATCAAGGCGGCATTCGCGGCACTGTCGACGGATAATTTCAAGCTCTTGGTCTCCGACGATCTCTATGTCCTTTCCTATCTGCGCAGCCTGGTGGTGGCCGCGGTCTCGACCTCGATCCTGCTCCTGATCGGCTATCCCATCGCCTACGGCATGGCGCGGCTGCCGGCGCGCTGGCAGAGCGTGGCGATGATGCTGGTGATCGTGCCGTTCTGGACCTCGTTCCTCATTCGCATCTATGCCTGGATCAACATCCTGCAGCATGACGGCCTGCTCAACCAGATCCTGCTCGCGCTGCATCTGGTCTCAGCGCCGGTGGTGTGGCTCTCCACCGACAGTGCGATGTATCTCGGCATCGTCTACTCTTATTTGCCGTTCATGATCCTGCCGCTCTATGCGACGCTGTCCAAAATCGACCCGGCGCTGCTGGAGGCGGCCTCCGATCTCGGCAGCTCGCCACGCCACGCGTTCTGGCTGGTGACGTTCCCGCTGTCGCTGCCGGGCGTCGGCGCCGGGGTGCTGCTGTGCTTCATTCCCATTGTCGGCGAATTCGTGATCCCTGATCTGCTGGCCGGCTCCGACTCGCTGATGATCGGCCAGACCCTGTGGCTGGAATTCTTCACGAATAGAGACTGGCCGGTGGCCTCGGCGGCGGCGGTGATCCTGCTGCTGTTGCTGCTGGCGCCGCTGTTGCTGTACGACCGCCTGCAGCGCCGCCAGCTCGAAGGCGGGCGATGATGGCGCGTGCCTCGAACCAGCTCTCGCGCTTCAACGTCACCTCGCTGGCGCTGGGGCTGGCGTTTCTGTACCTGCCGATCGTCATCCTGGTGATCTATTCGTTCAACGCCTCGCGGCTGGTGACGGTGTGGGGCGGCTGGTCGCTGCGCTGGTACGGCGAATTCTTTGGCGATGGCGCTATGCTGGACGCCGCCTGGATGAGTTTCCGGGTCGGCGCGACTTCCGCCACCCTGGCGACGCTGCTCGGCACGCTGGCGGCGGTGGCGCTGTCGCGCGGCGAGCGTTTTAGGGGCCGCACGCTGTTTTCCGGCATGCTCTATGCGCCGCTGGTGATGCCTGAGGTGATCACCGGGCTGTCGCTGCTGCTGCTGTTCGTGGCTATCAACGCCGAGCGCGGCTTCTGGACCGTGACCATCGCGCACACCACGCTGACCATGTGCTTTGTCGCGGTCGTAGTGCAGGCGCGGCTGGGCGCGCTCGACCGCAGCCTGGAAGAAGCGGCGATGGATCTCGGCTGCGACCCGGCGCAGGCGTTTCTGCGCGTGACCCTGCCGCTGATCCTGCCCTCGATCGCGGCAGGCTGGATGCTGGCCTTCACGCTGTCGCTCGACGATCTCGTGATCGCCAGTTTCACCACCGGCCCCGGTTCGGCGACGCTGCCGATCCGGATCTATTCGGAGGTGCGGCTCGGCGTGAAGCCCGAGATCAACGCCATCTGCACGCTGATCATCGGCCTGATCGCCGTGGTCATCGTGGTGGCGTCGTTCGCCTCCAAGCTGTCGAACGCGCGGGGCGAGAGCGCGGCGCCGCTGTAGAAAGCGGCGAGACCGTCCGAGATTCCTTGCTCCATCGTCATGGCCGGGCTTGTCCCGGCCATCCACGACTTTCTTGCCTGTCGCCAAGACGTGGATGCCCGGGACAAGCCCGGGCATGACGACGTTTGTCCATGCGATGAGCTGCATTTGCGCTCTGTCACCTCACGATTTCACAGCACCCGCGGTCAGCCCCCCGACCATGTAGCGCCGAAACGCATAATAGATCGCGGCCGGCGGCAGCGCGTAGATGAAGCCGGTGGTCATCAGCAATTCCCACGGCGAATCGTCGGCGGCGAGGAAGTTGCCGAGCGCGACCGGCAGCGTGATGTCGGTGTCCTTGGACAGCAGCAGGAACGCGTAGAGATATTCGTTCCACGCCAGCAACAGCGCATAGGTGCCGATCGCGACCAGCGAGGGCACCATCAGCGGCAGGTAGACCAGCCGGAACAGCTGCAGCGTGGTGGCGCCGTCCATGATCGCGGCCTCGTCGAGCTCGACCGGCAGCTTGTCGGAGGCCTGCTTTAGCACCCAGATCGCGTAGGGCGAGGCGATCGTGACCATCGCCAGGATCAGCGACCAGTGATTGTTGAGCAGGCCATAGGTGCCCATGGTCCGGTACATCGGCACCGCGAGGAACGCCGCGGGAATGAAGTAGGTCATCAGCGCCAGATTCATCACCCAGCGGCCGCCGGGGGTGCGCAGCCGCGAGATCGAGAACGCGGCCGCGGTGGCGATCAACAGCGTCAGCGCGCCGGCCGCGACCGCGATCACCACCGAATTCCAGAACTGGATCCAGAAGTCGCGCAGGAAGTAATGCTGCTGGCGAAACACGATCTCGAAATTATGCAGGGTCGGATGATCGGGCCAGAATTTGCCGGCGAAGGCGTCTTCCTTGGGCGAGATCGCGAACAGGAACATGTGATAGATCGGCAGCATGGTCCAGATGAACACGGGAATGCCGATCAAGAGCAGCCGCGCCTCGGTGCCGACATCGCGCCATGTAGGCAAAGCAGGGAGGGAAGGGCGCTTCATCGCGACAGCCGTTTCATCATGAAATAGATCAGCGGCAGCACCAGCGGCAGCGCGCAGACGATCGCGGCCATCGACAGATCGAGCTCATCGAGTCGGAGATAGCGGATGCCGAGCGTCGCCAGCACATGGGTCAGGTCGGCCGGCCCGCCGCCGGTCAACAGGTACACGCTGTTGAAGTCGCCGAGCGTCCAGATCATCGAGAGCAGCGTGCAGGTGAGATACAGCGTGCGCAGCGACGGCCAGGTGATGAAGCGGAATTTCTGCCACCAGCTGGCGCCGTCGACCGAGGCCGCCTCGAACAGGTCCTGCGAGATCGCGAGCCGTCCGGTCATCAGGATCAGGGTCCAGAACGGCAGCGATTTCCAGATATGCACCATGATCGCCATGGTGAGCGCGACCACGGGATCGTTGAGCCAGTTCGGGCCGTCCTCGCCGGTGAATTTGAAGATCAGCTGATTGACCATGCCCCATTCGGGATTGAACATGAAGCGCACGGAGAGGATGGTCGGGATCGAGGGCACCGCCCAGGGCAGGATGAAGATCACCGACAGCCATTTGATCCAGCTGCGCGACTGGATGAAGAAGCCGGACAGGAACAGCGCCACCAGCATCTTGAAATTGATGCCGATCACCAGGAACACCAGCGTGTTGACCGCGGCGCGGGCGAAGACCGGATCGTGATAGAGCGCGACATAGCTCGACGGATGCCGCGCCAGCCACAGCCCGTAGCCGACCGGATAGACCACGAACGCCGCGAATACGAGCGCATACGGCGCCAGCAGCACGATGCCCCAGATTTGGGGCGAACTCAGGCGCGCCGACAACGGCGCGCTGGGCATATCGGATGCTGAGAGCGTGATCGCCATATATGCCCTACTCTAACCGTCGTCCCTGCGAAAGCAGGGACCCACACGCCGTGTCGCCTGCTTTGAAGCACGCTGTTCGACGACTTTCGCGCGACCACTGTGGCCTGTGGTTATGGGTCCCCGCTTTCGCGGGGACGACGAGGCTTGGGAGTCTTCCAGTATTTCGTCGTCCCTGCGCACGCAGGGCCCCATACCCCCCGGCTTATCGATTGAAGGTCGCTGTTCAACGCCCTTCGCGCAACCACTCCGGCCTGTGGCTATGGGTCCCTGCGTGCGCAGGGACGACGACGTGTTTGTGGCCAGCATCATCGCCTCACCCCGCGACTTCCTTGATGCGGGCGATCAGTTCGTCGACGGCTTTTTCCACCGGCACTTTCTCGCTGACCACGCGGTTCATGGCCTTGGCCCAGACGTTTTCGTTGTTGAGCTGGGTGAACTTGTAGTTCTTCACGAAATCGAACGGCTGGGTGCCGCCCATGAACTGGGTGTAGACCGCCTTGCGATGGCGGTCGGCCTGCCAGAACGGGCTCTTCTGGCCGGCGATGGTGGCCGGGAACCAGCGGCCGAGCGCGCCCTCGACATAGGGCCCGAGATTTTCCTCCTGCAGCAGGAACGCGACGAACTGCTTGGCCTGCGCCTTGTTCTTGGCGGCCGCGAAGATCACGCCGGTCTTGACGTCGGAGCGGTATTTGATCGGCGATCCGTCCGGCTTGTTCGGAAACGACGCGGTGATGATGGTTTCCTCATAGGCCTTCTTGCCGGCGGCGCGCTGCTCCGGCGTCAGCGCCGGATTGGTGGAATCCTCGAACCACTTGGCCGCGATCGAGATCGTGAAATTATGCGTCATCACGATGGTCTTGTTGTGGAAGGCGACGTTGTTGTCGGGGTCCTTCCAGGTGGTGGAAGAGGGCGGCGTGCAGCCCCTGATATACGTGTCGGTATAATCCTTCAGCGCGCCGATCAGGCCCTGGCGCACTTTGGGATCGTCGACCAGAAGCTTGCCGTCGTCATCGACCAGATGGACATTATAGGCGTCCATGAAGGTGTAGAACGACTGCAATGAATCGGTCGATTCCACGCCCATCGGCTGGCCGACGCCGTAGATGCGCTGGCCGGTGGCCTTGCGGATCGCCGGCTGCACCTTGTCGCACCAGAACGACCAGTAGGCCGCCCACTCGGTCGGGATGTCGCTGGCCTTGAAGCCGGCCTGTTCCAGCATGTCGCCCCAGATCTGGACGTGCATGCTCTGCTGCTTCAGCGGGAAGCCGTAAAACGCCTTCTTCTTGGTCTGGTCGTTGTAGAGATAGGCGCTCTCGATGGTGTTGGGCGCGAACGCCGATTTGATCGGGTTGAGGATGTCGGAGAGATCCTCGAGCTTGCCCTCGAACGCCCATTTGCCCGACGCCTGCACGTCGTAGGTGTCGGAATAGGCGACATCCGGCACCGTGCCGGAATCCAGCGCCGCCACCGTTTTCGGGATCATGTCCTGGATCGCGTATTGCGACAGCTCGACCTTGATATTGGTTTTCGCCTCGAACTTGCTGATGGTCTTGAGCAGGGCGTCGTCCTCGGACTTGTAGAAGCCCTTGCCCCACCAGACGACAATTTTTTCCTGAGCCATCGCCGGCCCGGCCGCCGCCAACAGGCCGATCGCCGCAGCGAACGCAACCGCCCTCGTTCCCCTGGATTTCACACTCATCTCCCTGATACCTCGGTTTTTTAACCGGTTGGGTGAAAGCCTAGCGCAGCGGCGCGGCGCGATCTAGCGGCATCTTGTCCGACGAAGGGTGGGGGATGGGCTGGTGGATCGCCACAGAGCGATTGGTGAAAAATTCCGCAATACATATGCCTGAACCGAAACATCGATGTCGCGGTATCGACGGTGAGCTCCCTCCCCCCTTGTGGGGGAGGGTTGGGGAGAGGGGTTCACACGGGCAGTCCCGATGTTGCCACCCCTCTCCCTGGCCCTCCCCCACAAGGGGGGAGGGAACGCGAACGCGCCGCTCTTCGCAAATCAAACAGCCAGCTTGAGTCACACCTCCGCATTCCCGCGGCGCAAGACGCCCGAAGCTGTGCCTGAATCTCTCGCCCCCGGATATCGAGGGCGTGGGGAATGCCGGGTGCTCGATGCACCCGCAGCCCCCTGTGCAACAAAAAAGCACAGGGGTAGAAGCCACAGGCACACCGGATCACCCGGCATTCCCGCACGCAATGGTTTTAACGGTTTCCTTCGTGATCTCCCCGGTGATCGGGCTTGTTTGTCACCGTCGCCTGCGAACTTCCGCAAACTTGACGCCAGCGTCGAGGCGTCAGGACCACACGACTTCGCCGTCCGCATCACACGCCGTTCGTCAAAGGCGCATTCGCGTCCACCGCATCCCGTGCCAACGTCCGTGACGATCGCGAAACGCCCCTCAAGTGGGACGGGATGGCGGGAAGTATGAAAGTGATTTGGGGCAGGCGCGAAGCGAAATATTTTTGAGAGGGGGGACTGGACAGGTAGAAACAGCTTGATCCCGTTCGATAAATTCGATTTTACGCGCACGTCCGAAATGTCTCCCCTCGTCATTCCGGGGCGATGCGAAGCATCGAACCCGGAATCCAAGGATTCCCCGATGTGCAATTGCACATCTGAGGTCTGGTCCTTCGGACCATCCCGGAATGACGGAGTCTGGTCCGTACGGCGTCCCCGCCCATTCAGCGCCTCAGTTGATCGACACAAACGACCGGACGACGCAGTATGATTTCAAACCGACGGGGATATCCATGCCGCTGACGGGTGGCCAGATTGGCGGGCACGAC
>NZ_JBEKCZ010000072.1:0-22936 GCF_050014615.1 Bradyrhizobium sp.
GACCATGATCCCTTGACCCTTTTTATATCCTTTGCCACGGTATTTTTGCCGGGAGGATACCGCTTTGAGCATGACCATCACCAATAATCCAAAACGTCCGGAACCGCAGGCGCTGGCTGGCACCCTCGAAGCGCTGGCCGCGCGGTTCGGCAACCGGCTGATCACATCACAGGCGGTGCGCGACCAGCATGCCCATACCACGACCTGGCTGACGCCGCAGCCGCCCGATGCGGTGGTGATGGCGCAGGAAACCGCCGACATCCAGGACGTGGTGCGGATTTGCGCCAAACACGGCGTTCCCGTGATCGCGTTCGGTACCGGCACCTCGCTGGAGGGACAGGTCAACGCGCCGGCCGGCGGCGTCTGCATCGACCTTCGCGACATGAACAGGGTGCTGGAGGTCCACGCCGACGACCTCGACTGCGTGATCCAGCCCGGCGTCACCCGCAAGGCGCTGAACGAATATCTGCGCGACCAGGGTGTGTTCTTTCCGATCGATCCCGGCGCCGACGCGTCGCTGGGCGGCATGGCGTCGACCCGCGCGTCCGGCACCAACGCGGTGCGTTACGGCACCATGCGCGACAATGTGCTGGCGCTCAAGGTGGTGCGCGGTGACGGCGAGATCATCACGACCGGCACCCGCGCCAAGAAATCCAGCGCGGGTTACGACCTGACGCACCTGTTTGTCGGCGCCGAAGGCACGCTCGGGATCATCACTGAGCTCACCATCAAGCTGCGCGGCATTCCCGAAACCATCGCGGCGGCGGCGTGTTCCTTCGAGACCGTGCGCGGCGCCTGCCAGGCGACGATCCTGGCGATCCAGACCGGCATTCCCGTGGCGCGCATCGAATTGCTCAATGCCGAGCAGGTGCGGGCCTGCAATTCCTATTCGAAATTGGCCCTGCCGGAGACGCCGCTATTGCTGCTGGAATTCCACGGCAGCGCCAACGACGTCGCCGAGCAGTCGAAGAATTTCAGCGAGATCGCCAAGGAATGCGGCGGCGGCGATTTCACCTGGACCACAAGGCCGGAGGATCGCACCAAGCTTTGGCAGGCGCGGCACGACGCCTATTGGGCGGTCAAGGCGCTGCGTCCCGGCGCCGGCGTGGTGGCGACCGATGTGTGCGTGCCGATTTCACGCCTCGCCGATTGCGTCACCGAAACCGAGGCGGATCTCAAGCGCCTCCAACTGCAGTCGCCGATCGTCGGCCATGTCGGTGACGGCAATTTCCACTGCTCGCTTCTGTGCGATGTCGACGATCACGAAGAGATGGCGCGCGGCGAGGACTTCATGCACCGGCTGGTCGAACGGGCGCAAGCGATGGGCGGCACCTGCACCGGCGAGCACGGCATCGGGCAGGGCAAGCAGAAGTACCTGAAGGCTGAACTCGGACCCGAGGCCATCGACGCCATGCGCGCGATCAAGGCCGCGCTCGATCCGCAGAATATTTTCAATCCCGGAAAGATATTGCCGGCGGTTTAGCGGTTGTACGCATCAACGCGGTGGCATAATTGCGCTGTGCGTATGCCAGCCACCAAAATGCCACGCGCGATTCACGCGGAACTTTCATAATTCCATTGCAATTGCGATGAGACGGTTGGCGAGCCGCCGGCTTTGCTGTGACGCGCCGCACAAAGCGGAAGTGTGAGCTGATCTGCAAAATGCGCATGCTGCAGTTTTCTCAAGTTGTGTTCAGATAAAGCACACGCAAGCTCTCTATCGCGCCGTTTTGCGCCTCGTTTTGGCCGAGTTCTTCCGTTCAGCTTGTCACCATATCTGAATCCCGATCACGCGCTACAGCATCGGCCGAGCATCAGCCAGAATGGCATCGACCGGAATTGCATCAGCCAGAATTCGAGACGCCAATGTCATCGTTTTCAGATCAGACGCGGCGCACGCTCATCCTGACGGCTCTCGCCACCGCAGCGCGCATCGCGGCATCCGAACCTGCTGCGGCCGATGAAGATCAGCCCGGCAGTGACGAGCGACCTCAAAAAGCCGACCTTCTCGTTCTCTCCGAAGGCGAACATGCGGGTGAAATCATCAGGCCGCAGGATCTGAAACCCGGCGGACCGCCGGTGCGCGCCTGGCCAAAAGATCCGAAAACCTCGGTGATCCGCAAGGGTTCGCGGTTGAACGAGGTGCTGGTCATACGGCTTGATCCCGCCGAACTTGATGACGAGACGCGCGCGCACGCGGCGGACGGCATCGTCGCCTATTCAGCGATTTGTGCCCATGCGGGATGTCCCGTCACCGCCTGGGTGAAGGGGGCAACGGACGACAAGGATGTATTCAAATGCGTTTGCCATAATTCCGAATATGACCCCCGGCAAAGCGCGCAAGTGGTGTTTGGACCGGCGCTGCGGCGTCTTGCGGCGCTTCCACTGGCGATAGCCAACGGCTCGCTGATCGTAGCGGCGACGTTTGTCGGAAAGGTAGGTGCGCAGCAAGCAGGGTGACGGCGGTCAGCCGCCGCGACGGTCAATACAGTCATGAAAGAAAATAACAACAGGGAAAACTAACAGGAAAACAAACAGGGAGGAGCGTCTATGACCACGAAGCAATGGCTATTGTCGAGCTTGGTTGCGTTCACATGCGTTGCGTCAATCCCGGCCGGCGCCGGCCCGATTGAAAATTACAGCCCGGTGACCGCCGATCGCCTCAATAATCCGGAACCAGGCAACTGGATGCTTTATCGCCGGACCTATGACGGTCAGGGATACACCCACTCGACCAGATCAACACCTCGAACGTGAAAAGCCTGACGCCGGTGTGGACGTTCTCGACCGGTGTCATCGAGGGGCACGAGGCGCCTCCGATCGTCAACAATGGTGTGATGTTCGTCGCAACCCCGATGGGGCAGGTGATCGCCCTCAACGCCAAAACCGGCGACGAGTACTGGCGATACAAGCGCCAGCTTCCCGACGATCTGTTCCAGTTGCACCCGACCAGCCGCGGCGTGGGTTTGTGGCAGGACAAACTATATCTGGCCACGACCGACGATCACGTCGTCGCGCTCGACGCCAAAACCGGCAAGGTGGTTTGGGACAAGAAGGTCCAGGACTACAAGAAGGGTCAGTACATGACGCTGATGCCGTTGGTGGTGGACGGAAAAGTGATCGTCGGCGGCTCGGGCGGCGAATTTGGCGTCCGGGGCTATGTCGTCGCGTTTGACGCCAATGACGGCAAGGAACTGTGGCGGACCTTCACCATTCCCGGCGAGGGCGAGCCGGGCCATGACACCTGGAGCGGCGACGACTGGAAATCGGGCGGCGGATCCGCCTGGATGACCGGCAATTACGACAAGGACACCAAGACCATTTATTGGGGCATCGGCAATGCCGCACCGTGGCCGGGTGGAACTCACCCCGGTGACAATCTCTATACCAGCTCGGTGCTCGGGCTCGATCCCGACACCGGCAAGATCAAGGCCTTCCACCAGTACCATCAAAACGATTCATGGGATTGGGACGAGGTGGATGCGCCGATGCTGGTCGACCTGCAAAGGGACGGCCGCTCGTTCAAGAGCCTGATCCATCCCGGACGCGATGCGATCTTCTGGGTGCTTGAGCGCAAGCCGGACCGCATCAATTATGTCGCCGGCTGGCCCTTTGTTAAAACCGATGTCTGGAAGGGCATCGAGGCCGAGACCGGCAGGCCGATCGTCGACCCCGCGCATAAACCTACGCTCGGCAAGCGGGTTGAGTTCTGTCCCTCACTGTGGGGCGGCAAGGATTGGCCATCCGCGTCCTATAGCCAGAAAACCGGATTGGTCTACGTTCCCGCCAACGAGAATTTCTGCGGCGGCTTTACCGGCGAGAAGGTGCCATTGGTTCCGGGACAGCTCTGGCTCGGGACCAAGCCCGAAGATATCGGCCTGTCGGTGGTTCCCGGCGCCGATCATTATGGCGAACTGCAGGCGTGGGACCCGGCCACCGGAAAGAAGGCCTGGTCGCACAACTTCGCCAAGTCGCAGTTGTTTGGGTCGGTGACCGCGACCGCGGGTGATCTGGTCTTCGCCGGAGGCACCAATGATCGGTACTTCGGGGCGTTCGATGCAAAGACCGGCGAAGTCCTGTGGGAGCAGAAGACCAACTCCGGCATCATGGGCATGCCGATGGCCTATGAGGTGGACGGCACCGAATATATCGCCGTCCAGTCCGGCTGGGGCGTAGACGCGCAGCGCATCCAGGACGCGCTGGCGGGCGATCATATCGGCATCGAGAGTAACGTGCCGCAAGGCGGCGTCGTCTGGGTGTTCGCCGTCAAGAAGTAATCGGCGGGATCGGACCTGCCCGGGGTACCAAGTCAGCCCCGGAAAAGGGCGGCGGACCAGATCGCCGCCGCCCTTTTTATTATCTTATTATCGAACAACTCCAATCGAATAACTCGGACGGTCGAAGCCGTCTTAGATTTCAAGTTGCTTGCCGATCGGCAATGCCCGAATGCGTTTGCCGGTCGCCGCGAAGATGGCGTTGATCAAGGCTGGCGCAAACGGAGGCACGCCGGGTTCCCCGACGCCGCTGGGCGGCGTATCGGCATCGGCGGGCACGATATGTATCCTGGTCACCAGCGGGGCCTCGTCGATCCGGACCACAGGGAAGTCGTCAAAATTGCCCTGTTGGACCTTGCCGTCCTTGAAGGTGATCTCGCCATATTTGGCGAGGCTCAGCCCCATGATCGCGGCGCCCTCGAGTTGCGACTGGATTCGTTCGGGATTGACGAACATGCCGCAATCGATGGCGGTGTCGACCTGGTGAACGGTGAGTTTTCCTTTATCGCCAACCGACACCTCGACGATGGTCGCGATGTAGCTGACGAAGCTGCGATGCACGGCAATGCCGAGCCCATGTCCTTGCGGCACGGTCCGTCCCCAGCCTCCCTTGTCCGCGACCACCTCGACCACGCGGCGCAGCCGCGCGGTATCGATCGGATAGCTGTCGTACGGCTCGCCGTAGTTCCAGGGGTCCTTCACCGAATCGAGCTTGACGATCCGTGGCGAGCCGATGAGTTCCAGCAGCATCTCCTTTTGATCGCGGTTGGTGGCATGGGCCAGCTCGCCCACCATGGACTGGACCGCAAAGGCCCGCGGGATGTTCGAGACCGAGCGGAACCAGCCGATCCGGGTATGGGCGGAGGCTTCCGGATTTTCGCATTGAACATTCGCGATCTCGAACGGCATGTCGATAAGCCCCATGCCGAGCTCGAAGGGGGCCTCGTGCACCGCATTGGCTGCAAATGTCGAGGCGATGCTTGGTGCGACGCTGCGGTGTCGCCATGCAATCACCTTGCCGTTCTTGTCGAGGCCGGCTTCGATACGTTCCACCGAGACGGTGTGCAGGAAGTCGTGACGGACGTCATCTTCCCGGGTCCATTGCACCTTCACGGGCGCGCCAAGCGTCTTTGAGAGCAACGCCGCCTCAAGCGCGAAATCGCACTTCGATTTGCGCCCGAAGCCGCCGCCTAGCAGCGTGACGTTGACGGTCACATGATCCTCGGGGATTCCCAGCGTTTTTGCGACGTCCTCGCGCGTGCCGCCGGGACTCTGCACCGGTGCCCAGATTTCGGCCTTGCCATCCCTGACGTTGGCGATCGCGACCGGTGGCTCCATGCTGACATGTGCCAAATGAGGCAGGTAATATTCGCCGACGATCACCTTGTCGGCGCCTTTCAGGGCGGCGTCCACATCGCCCTCCTTGCGCACGACCAAACCGGGCTTGCGCGCGGCTTGCTCGAGTTCGCTCCGGTAGGCGGCCGACTCATATTTGGCGTTGGCCCCGTCATCCCAGACGATCTTCAGGGCATCGCGTCCCTTGATGGCCGCGCCGGTATTGCGCGCGATCACCGCGACGCCGCCGAGCGGCTGGAACTTGGATGGCCACGGCCAACCCTGCACCTCCATGACTTTCTCGACGCCGGAGACTTTCATGGCGTCGCTTGCATCGAACGACACCAGCTTGCCGCCTGTCACCGGCGGCCGCGCAATCACGGCGTACTTCATGCCCGGCAGACGCGTATCGCCGCCATATTGCGCCGCGCCGACGGTTATATCGCGAAGGTCGACGATGCTGACTTCGCCCTTGCCGAGGTAGCGGAAGCTCTTCGGGTCCTTTAATTTCAGGCTTTCAACGTTCGGCACCGGTTCCTTCGCGGCGTCGGCAGCAAGCTCGCCGAACCCGACACGACGGTTGCTGGCGGCGTGAACCACCTCATGATTTACCGCCTTGACCTCGGTGACCGGCACGCCCCAGCGCTTCGCGGCGGCGGCTTCGAGCATCGTGCGCGCCGACGCGCCGATCTCGCGCATCGGGATCAGATAGTGCCGCGTGCTGCGCGATCCATCGGTATCCTGATTGCCGTATTTGACCTCATCGCCGTCGGCCTGCTTTACCTTGACGCGCGACCAATCGGCTTCCATTTCCTCTGCCACAATCAACGGCAGGCTGGTGCGCACACCGGTTCCCATTTCGGAACGGTGGGCCAGGATGGTCACGGTTCCATCTGATGCGATGGCAACGAAAACGCGCGGGTCGACCACGGTGCCGTGCGGCATCTTGCCGGCGCCGGTTTGATAGGCCGCGAACGCCTGACGTGACATGACCGGCGCGGCCAACACCAACCCGCCCGCGATACCGAGACCTCTTAGAATGCTGCGGCGGGAAACGTTTTCGACCTTGATGCGGCGCTCAAAGCCGCGAAGCTTGTTGGGGTTTGCGATGATGTTCATGATCAGACCCCCGTCGAAGCGAGATGGACCGCGTTTTCGATGCGCTGGTAACAGCCGCAGCGGCAGATGTTGCCCGACATCGCCTCGCGTATCTGATCGTGGGTGGGCTTCGAATTTTCCATCAGCAGCGCGGCGGCCTGCATGATCTGGCCGGCCTGGCAATAGCCGCATTGCGGGACATTTTCCTGACGCCAGGCCTTCTGCACCGCGTGATCGCCGGTGGGATGAAGGCCCTCGATGGTGGTGACCTCGCGGCCGACCACGTCGGAAACCGAGGTAATGCAGGAGCGTACGGCTTCCTTATCGACAATGACGGTGCACGCGCCGCAGAGCGCCTGGCCGCAACCGAATTTGGTGCCGGTCAGTCCGGCTTCATCACGCAGATACCAGAGTAGTGAAAGGGTCGGGTCGCCGTCCCAGTTTTGCTCATGGCCGTTAATCTTGATCTTGATCATGATCGTTCCTCGCTCTTCATAAGCTGCCGATGTCTGTTCGGCGTGAGCGAGAACATGTTTCTTAACCGCTCGACGCCGTCGCTATAAGTCTGCTCAAAGTCTGTTCATATGATCTCGCGCCAGCTGATCTCGCGCGAGCGGGCCAAAGCCGCAGACCACACCACACGGTCCGCCTGAATTTCTATTTCTGGGCCTGGGGCCATCCTCCTGCTTTGATTCGGTTGGTTCACTCAATCCGCCAGGCGAGATCGATGTTCCCGCCACGCTATCAGAAAGCGGAGTGGATCGATTTCACGGTGTGTTGTCTGGCATTTGTATTTGGCAAAAGCGGGGCCCTGCTGCAGAAACCTTTTGCTTTTGGTCAGCAGCGCTTACGCGGTAACCCGAAGCAGACACGGTCGTGGAGTTCGAGCGCAGCAATCGAAGCCGACGCCAAGGATTTGCAGTGAGTACGTCCGACGCCGCGCTGAGGTCCGCCATTGGCACGGTGAAGGCGGCGTCCGCCCCGCGGAATATTTTCAATCCAGGAAAGATATTGCCGGCGGTTTAGGGATTATCCCCGAAAACGGACCGCCGGCGCGGAGGATGTCACAAAACTGGACACGGTTGGCTGTTGACGGCCACTTTTCCACCTCCGGTCGAATAGCTCTTGCGGGATACCGTCGGTTGCGAAACAATTGGCGAGTCAGGGGGAGATGGTTCCGCATGCGTTGTCGAGGCATCATAGCGCTCATTATTGTTGCGCTGCTCGCAGGATCGCTGCCGGCTGCGGCACAGCAGGTCGATCCGCCGGCAGGATCCCTGCGCGCCAGAATCAAGGCGAGATATCTGGAGAAGCGCGACCGGTTCCTGCACCGCACCAAGGATTTGTATTTCGCCCTGGGCTGCAAGGTACTCGGGAGCGAGGCCGGCATTCTTCCGCTCACCAGCAGCCAATCCTATCTCGCATTCATTGGCGAGCAGACAATCGTCGACACCCAAGAAGAGAGATTGAAGGACGAGAGCTTGCGTCAGGCCGCCGTGCAGGAAGGTCTGGATCGTGCCGCACGGCCCGGCGAATGCGACTACTATCGACGGCATCCGCAAGCCGCCGAAGCCGCGCGCCGCGCGATAGCCGAAGCATCCGTAAAACAGTGAGATGCTGGAGGATGCGATACCGGCGGGCAAGCTTACAGACCGGCTTCGGGCAGGGCGATGTGGTGGTTCGACAAGCGCAAGCGCAAGGAAATCTGGGACGAACCGATCCAGTGGCCGATCGGCGATATCGAAGCCGCGCACAGGATTCGGGATATCTGCCGCTCCGCCGTCGATAGTGCCGAAAAAGCCGGTGGCATTGCCGAGGACAACAGGAAGAACGACACCAAGAATAACGAGAACAAGAATAGCGACAGCAAGAACAATAGCGATAGCAAGAACAACAGCGATGGCAGGAGGAACAAACATGAGGCCGACCGATACGAGCGCGCCGCCAAGGCCGCGATGGAAATCGCCATCAAGATCTCCGACGACCTGTTGCGCGATTCCTCCGTTCGCCAGATCGTCGATCTGTGCGTGAAGGCCAACGATCTCCGGACGGCGCGGATCCTGTTTCGCGCGATTCAGACCCCCTCGATCAGACAGGAGGTGCTGAATGACCATCCGATATTTCGACAGTGAACATGTGTGCGGACGCGGCAACCTCGCGCCCGGCAGCAGAGCAACGGGCGCCTCGTTCGCCGTCACACCAAAAGGTTCCTGATGCGGTTTCGCTTCTTTTACGGCTGGGTCATCGTCGCGGTGACATTCGTGACCATGGCGATCGGCGTCAACGCCCGCACGGCGTTCTCGCTGTTCTTTCCGCCCATCATCGATGAGTTCGGATGGGAACGCGGCGTTACCGCGGGCGCCTTCTCGTTCGGTTTCCTGGTTTCCGCGGGCATGAGCCCGCTGATCGGCCGCATGATGGATCGTTTTGGTCCTCGCGCCGTGATGGAACTCGGCGTCGCGTTGATGGCAGGCGGCTTGTTGCTGGCGCCGCTGACGACGCAGCCATGGCACCTGTATCTGACCATCGGCGTGCTGGTCGGTGCCGGAAGCATCTGTCTCGGCTATTCCGGCCAGTCGCTGTATCTGCCCAACTGGTTCAATCGCCGGCGTGGGCTCGCGATGGGACTTGCTTTCGCGGGGGTCGGCATCGGCTCGATCACGCTGCTGCCGTGGGCGCAGCACATGATCGAGAAAGACGGATGGCGAACGGCCTGCACGGCGATGGGCGTTCTGGTTCTGGTCGTGCTCGTGCCGATCAACCTGTTGCTGCGCAAGCGGCCGGAGGATATCGGGCTGCGGCCGGATGGCGACGCAGCACCTTCGGCATCATCGGCGGAGCCGGTTTCGAACATCGTCGACCCCGATTGGGCCGGCGTCGACTGGACGTTGAAGCGCGCGATCGCGACCGCGCGCTTCTGGTGGCTCGCGACCGGGTTTTTCGGCGGATTGTATGTCTGGTATGCCGTGCAGGTGCACCAGACCAAATATCTTCTCGACATCGGCTTCAGCCCCAACGTCGCGGTCTGGGCATTGGGCGCGGTCAGCCTGCTCGGCATTCCCGGGCAGATCCTGCTCGGACATGTCTCCGATCGGGTGGGGCGTGAATGGATCTGGAGCACGAGCTGCCTGGGTTTCGCGATCTGCCTGGCGGCCTTGATCGCGCTGGCGCGATTTCCGACGTTGACGCTGGTCTACGTCATGGTGGTGGCGCAGGGCGCGCTCGGCTACGGCGTGACCTCCGTCATGGGTGCCGTGGTGATGGAGATATTTCAGGGCAAGCATTACGGCAGTATTTTCGGAACCATCATGCTTGCCGCCCTCGCCGGAGGTGCCGCGGGCCCCTGGGTCACCGGCATGCTGCATGACCTGACCGGCAGCTACACGCTGGCCTTCGCGATCGGTATCGCAGTGTGCGGACTATCCGGAGTATCGATCTGGATGGCGGCGCCCGGCAAGATTCGCGCGGTCGCGGGGCAATTGCACCGGGCGCAGGCTTAGACGATGGCGAGCGCGGAAATGCCACCTTTTGCAGGCTTGCCGTGATTGGCGGTTTGTGGGCTTAATCTGCGTCTCGAGCATGATCCGGTTTTCCCCGGCACAAGCGCGAAGCGTTTGTCCGCAGATCATGCTCAGAAAACCGAAATGGAGGGCGCCCATGAACGAACATGTTCAGGCTGCGACATCAGCGCCGCTTTTCAATCCGCTGGCGCCGGAATTCATTCGCGATCCTTATCCGCATTACGAGCGGATGCGCAGCACGGATCCCATGCATCTCAGCCCGTATGGCATGTATGTCGCGAGCCGACATGCCGAGGTCAGCCTGGTTCTGCGCGACAAGCGGTTCGGCAAGGATTTCGTCGATCGGACCGTGCGGCGCTATGGGCCTGATGTCATGGAGGAGCCGATCTTTCGCAGCATGCGGCACTGGATGCTGCAGCAGGACCCGCCCGACCACACCCGCTTGCGCGGGCTGGTGGTGAAGGCCTTCACGGCGCGCCGGGTCGAGGACATGCGGCCGCGCATCCAGGCGATCGTCGATGAAACGCTCGATCGCATCGCCCCGCGCGGGCATATGGATATGATCGAGGATTTCGCGTTCCGCCTCCCGGTGACGATCATTTGCGACATGCTCGGGATTCCCGCCGAGCATCGCGAGGCGTTTTACACCGGTTCGCGCAACGGCGGACGGCTGCTCGATCCGGTGCCGCTGTCGCCGGCGGAAATCGCCGAAGCCAATACCGCCAGCACCATGTCCGCGATGTATTTCCAGCAGCTGTTTGAACTGCGGCGGCGCCAGCCCGGCGACGACCTCACCACGCAACTGGTGCAGGCCGAGGAAGACGGCAGCAAGCTCTCCAACGAGGAACTGACCGCCAACATCGTTCTGCTGTTCGGCGCCGGTCACGAGACCACCGTCAACCTGATCGGAAACGGGCTGCTCGCGCTGCATCGTAACCCCGATCAGCTGGCGCTGCTCAAGGCCAATCCCGCGCTCATCACCAATGCCATCGAGGAGTTCCTGCGCTACGATTCCTCGGTGCAGATGGCCGGCCGGGTCGCGCTGGAGGACATCGACGATCTCGGCGGCAAGAAAATCCCGAAGGGTGAAACCGTGCTCTGCCTGCTGGGGTCGGCCAACCGCGACCCGGCGGTCTATCCCGACCGGCCGGACCGCCTCGATATTGTCAGGCCGAATGTGCGCCCGCTGTCGTTTGGCGGGGGCATTCACTTCTGCCTCGGCGCCCAGCTGGCGCGGATCGAGGCGGAGGTCGCGATCGCGACGCTGTTGCGCCGCCTGCCGGACCTGCGACTCGACGACGCGCAGACGCCGGAATGGCGTCCGACCTTCGTCCTGCGCGGCCTCAAGCGCCTGCCCGCCAGCTGGTGATGGCGCCAAGTGCAGCCGTAAGTGCGCGCTGTCACGCGAGGTTGCTGTGACTTCGCCACTTTTGTCTCTATATATGGCACTGCTCCGGCCTTGATTTCCGTGCGGCGGCGGGTGGGTCACCCGGATCGTCATGGCAATGGCGCGCAAAGCCGGAGCGAATGGACGGCGCGATGCCGCGCAAGCCAGGTGAGCCGGAGCGTGCTCAAGGGGAGACACCGTGCAGACGACGCTGCTCGGATTTGCGATTGCCGTCATCATTGCGCTGATCGCCGCGCTGGTCGGGCCGTATTTCATCGACTGGGATCAGTTCCGGCCGCAATTCGAGGCCGAAGCCACCCAGATCATCGGCGCCCCGGTGCGCGTCGCCGGCAAGCTGGATGCGCGGCTGTTGCCGTCGCCGTCGTTACGGCTGCGCTCGGTGGTGGTCGGCGGCGCCAACGATCTCGGCAAGGTTCGCGCCGACAAGCTCGATGTCGAATTCAGCCTCGGCTCGCTGATGCGGGGCGAATGGCGGGCCACCGAACTCACGATCGACGGCATGGCGCTCGATCTCGGGCTCGATCCGCAAGGCCGGATCGACTGGCCGGCATCGACCGGCAGGTTCAACCTGGGGACGCTTGCTATCGACCGCCTGAACCTGACCGGCCGCATCGCGCTGCATGACGCCGCGAGCCGGGGAACGCTGGAGTTGAACGATATCGCCTTCAGCGGCGACGTGCGCTCGCTGGCAGGCTCGGTGCGCGGCGACGGCAGCTTCGTGCTGTCGGGCGCACGCACCCCGTTTCGCGTTTCATCCGGGCAGGGTCCTGACGGCAACGGCACCCGCATTCATCTCAATATCGATCCCGGCGCGCGGGCCCTGTCGGGCGATCTCGACGGCGTGCTGAGCTTCGAGGCCCGTGCCCCGCGCTTCGAAGGCGCGGTGACGCTGGCCGCTTCCGCCGGGCCCAAGGTGAGCGGATCCAAAGTGAACGAGCCCAAAGTGAACGAGCCTAAGACGAAGAGCGCCGGCAGCGATGCGTCGCCGACCCCGTGGCGGATCTCGGCCAGGATCAAGGCCGATCCGGCCGCAGCCCGGCTCGAGCAGCTTGAAGCCAGCTATGGCTTTGACGATACGGCGCTGAAATTTGCAGGCCAGGGCGACATCCGCTTTGGTGCTTCGCCGCTGCTTCATGCCGTGCTGTCGGCGCGGCAACTCGACGCCGACAGGTTTGCCGCCAAGGAAAACGACAAGCAGAACGACAAGCAGAGTGACAAGCAGAGTGACAAGGACACCAGCGGCGCCGAGCCGATCCGGTTGTTGCCGGCGCTGCGCGCGCTGATCGCGGCGGCCCCGGAGCCGCCGATCCCGGCGCAGATCGAGCTCAGCTCCGAGCAGATCATGCTGGGCGGACGCCCTTTGCAGAATTTCGCCGCCGATCTGCGCGCCGATGCCAAATCCTGGACCATCGACCGGCTGGATTTCCGCGCGCCGGGGACGACCCATGTCTCCCTGAGCGGCGTCTCCCTGAGTGGTGTCTCCCTGAGCGGCAGCCACGCGCAACCCGGTCCGTCCGGCCATTTCCAGGGCGCGCTCAGCGTCGAATCGTCCGATCCCGATACGCTGGCGGCGTGGTTGCAGGGCCGCAGCGAGGTGACCTATCGCAGCCAGAAGCCGATGCGCCTGCGCGGTGACGTCAATGTGGCCGCCGATCGCGTTGCGATCGACGCCATCAAGGCCGAGATCGACGGCGGGGCCGTCGAGGGGCGGATCGCGGTCGCCAATGCCGCCGCGGGCGGCGGCGCCCGGGTCGATGCGGAATTGAAGGCGGAACGCCTCGATCTCGATGCCGCAGGTGCCTTCGTGCGTTCGCTGCTGGGTCCACAAGCCGAGTGGCCGGAGCAAATGCAGCTGTCGCTGGATATCGGCCACGCCATTTCGGCCGGCCAGGAATTGCACCCGTTTGCGGCCAAGCTTGGCTACGGTCCGACGGCGATCTCGCTCGATCGCCTGAAAATCGGCGAGGCCAGCGGCGTCGCGGTCGAAGGCACCGGCGCCTTCGACCGGGTCAACGCGACCGGAAAACTGGCGCTGAATTCGAGCGCCGCTTCGCTTGGCCAGATCACCGGGCTGATCGCCCCGCTGGCGCCGGCTTTTGCCGCGCGGCTCAATGCGATGGGATCAGGTCCGACAGGATCAAATCCGACAGGATCAAGTTCTGGCCCCGCACGTCTCAAACTGACGCTGGCGCTCGACAAGGATTCCGAACACGCCGATCAAACCATTGCGCACGCCGCGCTCGATCTCGACGCGCCGCAACTGAAAGGTAACGCCACCCTCACGGCCAGGCCCGAGGTCGCGGCGCTGCGCGGCATCGATCTCGACAAGCTCCGGCGCAGCGAAATCAGCATCGAGTCGAAACTGTCGTCGGAGCGGGGTGGTGCGTTGCTGGCCTTGCTCGGGCTCGACGGCATGATCGCGGCCGGGGAGGGCCCGGCGCAATTTCAGGGATCGGTGAGCGGCCTGTGGCAGGCGCCATTGCGGCTGAAAATCAGCCTGTCGGGAGCCGGCCTCGACGTCGAAGCGCAGGGCACCGCCGAACCCTGGGCCGCGCAGCCCAAGGCCGGCGTCAGCCTGAAGGCGCGCAACATCAATCTCGCGCCGCTGTTCGATCTCAAACCGTCCGACCGGCTGATGCAGAACATCAGCGTGACCTCGCGCGTGTCGCTGTTGGGCAGCAAACTGACTTTCGAGGATCTGGACGGCGCGATGGCCGGTTCGCGGTTACGCGGGCGCGTGGCACTGACCCTCGATGACGAACGCAATGTCGAGGGCGAAGTCGGTCTCGAGGCGCTTGACCTCGCACCGGCCTTCGCGCTGGCGATCGGGGCGCAGGGGCGTGATGCAGCCGAGCCGCTCGGGTCAGGGCTGTTGAAGGGCTGGCGCGGCCGCATCGCGTTTCAGGCGCTGCGCGGTCAGCTGCCGGATGGCGGCGAGTTGCGCCCGTTCAGTGGTATCGTGCGAAGCGACGGTCAATCGCTGACCTTCGACGCAATCAAGGGCGGCATCGGCGGCGGCGAGGCGACCGCCACGATCGACGCCAAACAGACCGCGAATGGCATTGCCCTCAATGCGCGCCTTCAGCTCAGCGCGGTCGACGGCACGGCGCTGCATTATCGGGCGTTGAAAATGCCTGCGGGCAAGACGTCGATGCAAATGACGCTGGCGAGCCAGGGACGCAGCGCGTCGGCGCTGACGGGGGCGATGTCCGGCAGCGGAACCGTGACGCTCGAATCCGTTGCCATCGGCGGTCTCGATCCGCGCGCCTTCGATGTCGCGATCCGCGCCAGTGACGCTGGGCAGGCGACCGACGACATCAGGCTGCGCAAGATTGTCGAGCCGGTTCTGGCGAGCGGCGCGTTGTTGGTCGCCTCGGCGCAAATTCCATTCACGATCAGGGATGGCCGGCTTCGCGTCGGCGCCACCACGCTCGATGCCGAAGTTGCCCGCGCCGTCATTTCCGGCGGTTACGATATTCCGGCGGACCAAGCCGATATTCGTGCAACCGTTGCCTTGGCGGCGATCGGACAGCAGGCCAGCCGTCCGGAAATCGGGGTATTTGCGGCGGGTTCGCCCGATGCGCTCGATCGCACCGTCGATGTCGCGGCGCTGTCGTCATGGCTGGCGGTGCGGGCGATCGATCGCGAGACCCGCAGGCTGGATTCGATCGAGCGCGGCGAGCCGCCGCCAGCCGTCACACCGGCCTCGATTCCGCCGGCCATCGCGCAACCACCGCTCGCGGCGCCAAGCGCGGTACCAAGCGTGGTGCTGCCCGGTCAACCACCGAAGCCAAGAGTCGGCGCGCCGCGTCCGGCGGTGCCGCCGGGCACGAGCGCGCCGCCGGCCACCAATGCGCCCGTTGTGAGCCAGCAGGTCGCGCCATTGCCGCCGCCGATCGAAGTGCGCCCCGCTCCCGGCGTGGCGCGGCCGCCGAGACCAAGACCGCCTCTGGTGTTGACGCCGCCGGCGGCGGCACCAGTGCAGCCGACATTTTAGGCATCATGATCCAGCGCGTGACGATCCTGAGTTGAAGCGCCACCCGCCGCGTCAACTCGAACTCATCTTCGTTTTTTATTCCGCAGCCGACGGGAAATTAATTCGCGCCTGCACACGATTGTTTTATCGAGGAATCCGCACGGTAATACCTTTGTCATCCAACCGTTAAGAACGGCCCCTAAAGACCGATCTCGGGACAAGAAGACCAAAATACGGGGTTGGGGTAGTGGTGGCGTCAGTGTTGAGCGGCTTTGGCCGCGGGTTTCGTGCTGTGTCGGTTTCTGCAGTGTCGGTTTCTGCGGCGCCGGTTTCATCCGCTTCGCCTTCGGCAGGCAAAGGCCTGAGGCGGCGTCTGACACTGTTATGTTCGGCATCCGCCATCGCCATGAGCGTCGCTGGCAGCGCCCAGGCCGGACAGGCGTCGCTGTCGTCATTCCAGACCTACGACCCCACGATGGCCTCGACCATCGTGCCCGGTACGCTGGCGTTGTTTGAGGTGCCGGTCGACAGTCTGCGCTCGACGCAGCTCAATGAAGGCTTCACGGAAGTCGACAAGAAAGCCACCGGCTTCGACCTGCTGACCCCGTCGCAGTTGCAGGCCAACCTGCTGACCGACATCGAACCGGTCGTGATCGGCCCCGGCGGCCAGCTTTTCCTCACCGACGGCCATCACACGTTTACGGCGTTGCAGGATTCGATCTACGGACCGTCCAATCCGAACGTCTTCGTCAACGTCATCGCCAATTATTCGAACCTGACGACCGCCCAGTTCTTTGCGATGATGCAGTCGCAGAATCTGCTGCTGCCGCTCAACAATGGTGTGCCGGTGTCGGTCAATCTGGCGACGGGCGCGCCGTTTCCGACCAGCCTCACCGGGCTGACCGAAGATCCCTATCGCGGATTAGAATACAGCATTCTGAAGAACAAGAACTCCAAGCTGTTCACGACCACCAGCAACATCACGGGTGCGAAGGGTGCGGCGACGCCCGGCCTCGACAAGATGACCGGATTCTATTCGGACTTCCTGGAGGCGGCGGCCTATCGCGGCGCCAATAACGGCCTCGGGCTTCCCTACCTGTCGCCGGGCGATATCGCGATCGCGACCCAGTGGAATCTGACGGCATCCAGCAAGACCACGTTGCCGAATGTCGCGGGGACCGTCACCGCGGCGCAGTTGCCGGGCTTCATCCTCTCCAGCAACATCACCGAGAGCGGCGTCATCAGCAACGCGACCCTGGCCAACGGCGCGATCGACGGCAACGGAGGTTTCACCGGGATCACGACGATCAACGCCGGTACCGCCGCCTCGCCGATCACCATCGGGACGCCGAATGTCGGCCTTATCATGCAGCTCGGCAACGATAACGGTAATACCGTTACGCTAAGCGCCGCCAACACCTACACCGGCGGCACCTCTATCCTCGCCGGCAATCTGATTGTCGCCAGCGACGCCTCGCTGGGTGCCGCGGTTCCGGCCGGCGCGACGATCAATCCCAACAATGTTCTCGCCAGCGTTCAGGCGGCGAACGGCATCATTTTCAACAGCCTCACCGAAGGCAACGGCACGCTCACACTCGGGACAGCGGTCGGAACCGGTACCACAACGTTCACGAGCAGCAGGCCGATCGCCGTCGGTGGCGAGGCCGCCACCATCAATATCAATGGCAACATCGCCACGCTGGGCCAGATCGTGTCGCTCGGGGTCAACGGCGTCGGGATCGGCAACGCCGCGGGCATCTCCGACCTCACGATCGACGACAACGCCAACAACAAGGGCGTGTTGATCCTGTCGACGGCAAGCCCGAATTTCTTCGGCAATCTCATCGTCGGCAATACCAATGCCCCGACCGTGCGGGTCATGAACGATGCGGCGCTCGGCAACACCACCGGGCCGGCGGCCTTGATCGGCGAGGTCGAACTGAACGGCGGTACGTTCCAGGCCGGCGCCTCCTTCGCCGCCCCCGAACGCAACTTTTTCCTCGCCAGCGGCAGCAACTTCGATGTCAACGGATTCACGACAAGTTGGGGAACTCTGACCGACGTCCAGCGCACGCTGCAGATCCTCAACAGCAACGCGACCACGGCCGGCGCGGTTACTTTCAGTAGCCTCGAGGTCAGCGCCACCGCGACGCTGAACGTCAACGGCGGCTCCGCCGGCACCAGCGTGACCTTCGCCAACGGCATTATTCGCGATCCGGCTGCCACGTTGATCCTGCAACCGACCAGCGGCGCGTTCGGGACCACGGAAAAGGTCTTCGACAATTCCACCGGGGCGAATGCAACGAACACCGTGACCAATGGCATCGTTGCGCCGTGGATCGTGGTCTACGACGCCACCTCAAGCAATCCGACTCCCGCCAATCCCTACAGCTTCGCGACCTACAACAGCGCCACGGGCTTTACGGCGACCGCCGGGAACAGCACGAACATCCTGACGGCGACGGGCAACAGCAGCGTCCAGCAGAGCGCCAGCATTACCGGCACGACGGTCACCGGCAATCTTGCGGCCTATGCGCTCAACGTCCAGAACGCAGTCGGGATCAACCTCAATGGCAACACCCTGACGCTTGGTGACGGCAGCCATCCGGCAGGATTGATCCTCGACGGCGGCGCCAGCATTACCAACGGAACCCTGGCGACCGGCGCCAGCGAACTCGTCGTTTGGATGGCGGGACAATCAAATAACACCAACACCATCTCGGCCCAGATCACGGGCTCGGGTGGGCTTACCTTTGCGGGCGGATTGCAGTCGACCAATCCCGGTGTGTCCAAGACCACCGCCGCCGGTTCGGGAACCGTGAACATCAATACGGCGACAGCCGAGACCGGCGCGATCACGATCGATTCTGGCGTCGTCACCTTGAACGCCGTCAATGCTTTTCTGAGCAGCAAGACGGGCGTCCTGCTTGAGGACACCAAGAAATCACCGTCGCCGGCGGTCCTGAACATCGCGGCCAACAACGCGTTCACGGCGCTCAACAGCGTCGGCAGCAACAGCACCATCAATATCAATGGTAACTCGGTGTTGACGATCGGCGACACCGTGAACAATTTCAGTTCCACGCTGTCGAGCGTGATCGCCCAAACCGCCACCAATGTCATCGGCGCGCTGACCAAGGACGGCTCGGGCCTGCTCGATCTGTCGGGCTCAGGTGGGGTAAGCTTCGGTACGGGGAGCACCGTGGTCGTCAACGGCGGTCAGCTCCGCATCGCCAACGGCGTCTTCGGCGCTTCCGCCACCACGGCGATCAGCCTCGCCGCCGGCACCGAGCTGCAATATGCCGGCAATGACGGATCGAAGTTCAACGATCCGGTCAGTGGCGCCGGCATCTTCCATCTGATCGGCGGTACCGTTCAGCTCACCAGCACCGCCAACACCTACACCGGCGGGACCGTGATCGAGCAGGGATCGACCCTCGACCTCACCACCGCGAACGTGTCCAGCGGCAATGCCAACATCATCAATGCCGGTGGTCTGGTCGTCTTCGATCAAACGCTCACCGGTGCCGCATCGGTTTACAACGGCGTCATCAGTGACGGTCGCCAGATGGAGGCGACATCAGGTCCGTTGCTGTCCGGCAGCCTGGTCAAGGATGACTCGACCGGCGCCAGCAGTGGCAATCTCACGCTGGCCGCGGTGCAGGCCTATTCCGGCGGTACCTTTGTCGAGGCCGGCTCGCTTACGCTGGGTGTTGCCAATGCCGTCGCCAGCAGCAGCGGCGTCGATCTCGGACGCGTCGGTGGTCCGCATGGAACCGGCGCCGCGGCACCCGGCGGCGCGGCAACCGCGACTTTGATACTCGGTGCCAACAACACCATTCAGGGGTTGATGGACGAGGCCGGCAACAATACCGCCGTGCAGCTTGGCGGCAACACGCTGACGCTCAATGTCGCCAGCGGTGCAGTGTTCAACTATGCCGGCGTGATTTCCGGCACCGGCAATCTGGTGATGTCCGGCAGCGGCGCCGAGTTCCTCAACGGCACCAGCACCTATACCGGAACGACGACGGTCAATGGCGGTCTGCTCAGCGTCAACGGGTCGATCGCATCGTCGAGCCTGACCACGGTGAATGCCGGTGGCGCGCTCGGCGGCACCGGCACCGTCGGCAATACCGTCATCAACGGCGGCACCCTGGCGCCCGGCAACAATTCCACCGGTGCGATCGGCACGCTGAACGTCAGCAGCAGTCTCGTGTTCACGACGGCGGCGCAATATCTGGTTCAGGTGACGCAGGCCGGCGCGAGTGCGACCAGTGTCACTGGCTCCGCCACGCTCGCCGGTCGGTTCAGGTCGTCTCGCCGACCAACAGCTACCGGTTCAACCAGCCTTATACGATCCTGACCTCCGCCAGCCTCGGCGGCACGCAGTTCAACACGCTGAGCCTGCCGAACTTCATCACGGGCGCGCTGAGCTACTCGCCCAGCAATGTCTCGCTGTCGCTGTCGCTGGAATTCGAACAGACCGCCGGGCTCAGTACCAACCAGAAGAATCTAGCGTCGGCGATCGACCGCGCCGCCAACACCGGCGGCTCGCTGCCGGCGGGACTCTCCACGCTTCTCAGTCTTCCCGCGTCGTCGCTGCCCGGCGTGCTGTCGCAATTGTCGGGTGAGATCGGGACCGGCTCGTTGCAGACGACCTTCAGCGCCATGACGCAATTTTTGGGCTCGCTGCTCGATCACCCCACCGGCGCTGATGTCACCGCACCGGCGTCAGGCGCATCGCAATATGCCGATGACGGGTCGAACGGGACGTCGCTCTCCAAGAGCGAGCGCGACGCCTACGCCGCCGTCTACAACAAGGCGCCGCCGCGGCCGGCCGATCCGTTCGCCCAGCGCTGGAGCGTATGGGAGGCAGGCTTCGGCGGGTCGCAGACCACCGATGGCAATGCGACGCTTGGATCGAACGGCAGCACCAGCAGCATCGTCGGTATCGCCGCCGGCGCCGACTATCGCATTTCGCCCAATACGGTGGCCGGGTTCGCGATCGCCGGTGGCGGCACCAGCTTCAACGTCAGCGGTTTCGGCAGCGGACATTCGGACCTGTTCCAGGCCGGTGCCTTCATCAAGCACACGGTCGGCGCGGCCTATATCTCCGGCGCGCTCGCTTACGGCTGGCAGGACGTCACCACCAGCCGCTCTGTGACCGCCGGAGGGAGCCTCGATCAGTTGCAGGCGAATTTCAACGCCAATGCATTTTCGGGACGCGTTGAGGCCGGTTATCGCTTCGCGACGCCCTGGATCGGCGTCACGCCCTATGCCGCGGGCCAGTTCACCACCTTCGTGCTGCCGTCCTATGCCGAACAGGCGATCGTCGGCACCAACAACTTCGCGCTGTCCTATGGGGCGCAGAGTGTCACCGATCCGCGCAGCGAACTCGGCCTTCGCACCGACAAATCCTACGCGCTCGCCAATGCGGTGCTGACGCTGCGCACCCGCACCGCGTGGGCGTATGATTACAACACCGATCGCGGCGTGGCCGCGACCTTCCAGGCGCTGCCAGGGTCGAGCTTCGTCGTCAACGGTGCCACGCCGGCGCACAACTCGGCGCTGACCTCGGCCTCGGCCGAGGTCAAATGGCTGGACGGCTTCTCGGTGGCCGCCACCTTCGACGGCGAGTTCTCCAACGTGACCCGGTCCTATGCCGGCAAGGGCGTGGCGCGTTACACCTGGTAAGCGGCGGCTGATCTGCCGGCGCTTTCCAGGGCGTGAACCCATCAATTCAGCGGCCTTGGGCGGTGTCGGCTTTGCGGCGCATAACCGACTGACGTTGGACATCGCGCGTACCGCGGATTTCGCCGTGAGCCAGGTTCATGATATCGTCCCGACATTGCATGGCGATCAGCCTCTTTTTGGACGGGACGAATGGCAATCGAGCTTGGCAGGCGGCAATTCGTTACTGCCCTCGGCGGCGCGGTGGTCGCGTGGCCCCTCGCCACAAACGCGCAACAGTCCGGCCGTGTGGCGCGGCTCGGCATACTCGTCGGTTTGCCAGAGGGCGATCCGGAAGGCCAGCGTTGGCTCAAGGCTCTGCTCGAGGGGCTCGAAAAGCTCGGCTGGAACGACGGCGTCAATCTCAGGATTGATCTGCGCTGGGGCGGCGTCGATCCCGATCACATGCAGAAACTGGCAAAGGAACTCGTCGACCTTCATCCCGACGTCATCAACGTTACGTCTACGCCGGCGACAGCCGCAATTTTGCGAGAGACGAAAACGATCCCTGTGGTTTTCAGCGTTGTTTCAGACCCGATCGGTTCAGGCTTCGTGCAAAGCCTGGTCCGGCCGGGCGGCAACGCGACCGGCTTTCTCAATATCGAAACCTCGGTGGGAACCAAATGGCTCGAACTGCTCAAGGAGATCGCACCCGGTACATCCCGGGTCTCGGTCCTGTTCAATCCAAGGACCTCGCCGCAAACTCCTTTCTATTTGCAGTCCATGCAATCCGCCGCGGAGCAGCTTAAGCTTCCGCTTGCGGTCAAGGAACTCGGCAGCGTCGACGACATCGAGACGGCAATCGCCGAGCTGGCGCGATCGCCGGGCGGTGGCCTCGTGCTGACACCTGATCTTTTCACCGCGGCGCAAACCCAGCGCGAACTCATCATTTCCCTGGCCGCCCGCGATCGTATTCCGGCGGTCTATTGTCTCGCGGTGTTCGTCAGAGCCGGGGGCCTGGTCTCCTATGGAACCGATCAGCCGGATTTGCAGCGCCGCGCCGCCTCCTATGTCGACCGCATTTTTAAAGGTGAGAGGCCGGAAAATTTGCCGGTACAACAGCCGACCAGGTTCGAGTTTGTTGTCAACCTCAAGACCGCCAGGACGCTCGGCCTGACGGTGCCGCCATCGCTCCTCGCCACCGCCGACGAGGTGATTGAATAAGGCGCTGAATGTCCGGTTGGGGGCATTCACGACCAATTGGCTCGACCAAATTGGCGGGTCCGAGCTATGTCCGCTGTTCACCCGGTTGCGACCCAACCGCGGACATCGCTGGCGGTCCGGTTGGTGCCATGGCACAAAGTCGCTGCGCTCCAGCCCACTGCGCGGGAGCAAGAGCCGAGGGACTCGTAGTCGATGGAGAGGACAACGATAGGCTTTGGTGACAAGGTCAACACGATCAACAAGCGTACTGTTGGCGTGCAACGCGTGATCAAGAACAGCCAGCAAGAAGACCTGCGGGCCCATCACCTTGATGCGCCGAGCGACAACGACCGCACCGGTTAGGCAATGGCAAAATTGCCTTGACGAAAGCGCCAGCCAGTTTGCTTTAATGTGCCTGAGGTATTTCTGCTCGCAAGAAATTGATTCACGC
>NZ_JBEKCZ010000073.1:0-25506 GCF_050014615.1 Bradyrhizobium sp.
GACCTGAACCCCTCACCCCAACCCTCTCCCACAAGGGGAGAGGGAGCGCACCTGCTGTTGCTTTGGCAGATCGATCTAATTTCATCATGCTCTAGCGGCGGTGCACCGCGTCCGACAGACGCTCCAGCGCGGTGTCGAGGGTTGCATCCTTCTTGGCAAAACAGAACCGCACCACCGACGTCACCGCATCCTTTTCATAGAAAGCCGATACCGGGATCGCCGCGACCTTGTAGTCGGTCACGATCCGCCGGCAGAACGCCTCGTCGGTCTCGTTCAGACCGAGCGGCGAAAGGTCGACGGTCAGGAAATAGGTGCCTTGCGATGGCAGCACCGGAAAGCCGATGCGCTGCAGCCCCTGCGTGAGGCGATCGCGGCTGCGCGCCAGTTCCTTGCGCATGTCGAGAAAATAGTCGTCCGGTTTGCCGAGCCCGTAGGCGACCGCCACCTGCAAATTGGGCGCCGTGGTGAAGGTGAGAAACTGGTGAACTTTCGCGGCGACGCGCAGCAGCGGCGGTGCCGCGCAGACAAAACCGATCTTCCAGCCGGTCAGGGAAAAGATCTTGCCCGCGGAACCCACCTTGATGGTGCGGTCGCGCATCCCCGGGATGGTGATCAGCGGAATATGCTCGCGGCCGTCAAAGATCACATGCTCCCAGACCTCGTCGCAGATCGCGATGGTATCGAACTCCTGGCAAAACCGCGCCAGCAATTCCAGGTCCTCGCGCGGATAGACCACGGCGGCGGGATTGAGCGGATTGTTGAAAAGGACGGCCTTGGTCCTGTGGTTGAAAACCCCTCGCAACGCCTCCTCCGTCAACCGCCAATGCGGCGGTTCGAGCCGCACCAGACGCGGTATGCCCCCGGCCTGGCGGATGATCGGCAGATACGAATCGTACACCGGCTGGAACACGACCACCTCGTCGCCGGGCTCGACCACCGCCAGGATCGCCGACGTCAGCGCCTCCGTGCCGCCCGACGTCACCATCACCTCGGTCATCGGATCGAGTGCCAGGCCATGCCAGCGCCCGTAATGGGCCGCGATCGCCTGGCGCAATTCCGGAATGCCCATCATCGAGGGGTATTGATTATAGCCGTCCATGACGGCGTCGGAGGCGGCGCGGCGAATATCCTGCGGCCCGGGATCATCAGGAAAACCCTGGCCGAGATTGATCGCGTCGTTGTCGCGCGCGAGCTGCGACATCGCCTCGAAGATGGTGACGGGCAGATCCGCAAAAACCTTGTTCATGGAAGTCATGGGAGAGGTCAGCCGCCGGTCCTGGTCGGCAATCCCGCGGCCTTCCAGGCCAGCATTCCGCCCGCCAGGTGCTTGTCGTAGGCCAGGCCCGCGGCCTGAGCCGCCAGCGAGGCCGTCACCGACCGTTTCCCGGACCGGCAGGCGAACACCACCTCCTTGCCCTTCGGATCGGGGATAGCCTGCGGATCGAAGCTCGAGAGCGAAACCACGACCGCGCCGGGATAGGCATCCACGGCAACTTCGTTCGGCTCGCGGACGTCGACCAGAAGATAGCGTCCTTCGGCCATGCCCTTCGATACCTCGTCCGGCGTCAAATCGTGAACCTGATGATCCGCCACTCAAACCCTCCCTACGACCGTCACTGGTGTCGTGCGCACGGTGTGTATTCTAGTCGCAACCAGCTCAGGGAGCTAGACGGTGACCTGCGTTCCCACCTCGACCACCCGTCCGCTCGGAATCTGGAAATAGTCGGTCGCATCATTGGCGGTACGGCTGAGCGCGATAAAGAGATGATCCTGCCAGCGCGGCATTCCGGAATGCGCCGCCGGCTTCAGCGCGCGCCGCGACAGGAAGAACGACGTCGACATGATGTCGAACTGCCAGCCGAGCTTGCGGGCGATCGCCAGCGCCTTCGGCACGTTGGGCGATTCCATGAAGCCAAACCGCAGCGTCACCTTGGTGAAGGTCTTGCTGATTTCCTCCAGCCGCACCCGCTCCACCGGATCGATCCGCGGCGTCGGCGCGGTTTCGATGGTGAGGATGACATTCTTCTCATGCAGCACCTTGTAGTGCTTCAGGCTGTGCATCAGCGCGGTCGGCGCGCTGATCGGATCGCTGGTCAGGAATACGGCGGTGCCGGAAACACGCTGCGGCGGCCGCTTTTCCAGCATCGCCACCAGATCGGCCAGCGGAAACTCCAGCTTGCGCGACTTTTCGAACAATAGCCGGCTGCCACGCCGCCAGGTGTACATCAGCAGCATCACGACGGCGCCGAGCGCCAGCGGCACCCAACCGCCCTCCAGCACTTTCAACAGGTTCGCGGCGAGAAAGGTCAGGTCGAGAAACAGGAATGGCGCGATCAGCGCCGCGGCCGCGAACGGCGACCACTTCCAGACGCGCCAGATCACGACAAAACCCATCATCCCCGTCACCACCATGGTCCCGGTCACGGAAATACCGTAGGCCGACGCCAGCGCGCTCGAGGAGCGGAACATCAGCACCAGCAGCGTCACACAGACCAGCAGCAGCATGTTGATGCGCGGAATATAGATCTGGCCGGAATGGGATTCCGAGGTATGGCGGATCTCGAACCTCGGCAACAATCCGAGTTGAATGGCCTGACGGGTCAGGGAATAGGCGCCGGTGATCACGGCCTGGCTCGCGATCACAGTCGCGACCGTGGCGAGACAGACCATCGGCAACAGGGCCCAGTCCGGAAACATCAGGAAGAAGGGGTTTTCGATCGCCTTGGGATCGCCGATGACCAGCGCGCCCTGCCCGAGATAGTTCAGCGCCAGCGACGGCAGCACGATGAAAAGCCACGCGGTCTGGATCGGCCGCTTGCCGAAATGGCCGAGGTCGGCATACAGCGCCTCGGCGCCGGTGACCGCGAGAAATACCGCGCCGAGCGTCACGAACCCGATGATGCCGTGATGGAGCATGAACGAGACGGCGTACAGCGGATTGAGCGCCATGAAAATTTCGGGATGCTGCATGATCGGGGTAATCGCGCCGATCGCGATGATACCGAACCAGATACACATCACCGGCCCGAAGAAGGCCGCGACGTGCGCGGTGCCGCGCGACTGAGCCGCGAACAGCACCAGCAGAATGAGCACCGTCAGCGGCACCACATACGGATCGAAGGCCGAGGTGACGAGCTTGATGCCTTCGATCGCCGACAGCACCGACAGCGCCGGCGTAATCACCGCGTCACCATAAAACAGCGCGCCGCTGACGATCCCGAGCAGGACGATGGCGCCGGCGCCCTTGCTGACCGCGCGTTGCGCGAGCGCCATCAGCGCCAGCGTTCCTAATGAGCGCCCACAGGATCAGGGAAACAACGCCGAGTACCGCCCCGGTATCGACGACGCCCGAAGCACCGCCGGCCGCCACCACGGCCTCACGCAGCGCGTAAAGCGGACTGGTACCGATGTCGCCATAGACGACGCCGATGCTGCCGATCAGCAGGGCTTTGAAGCCCGCCGTGGAATGGGCCGCGCCATGCCCACTGGCCGCCGTCGTTTCCGGGGCGGGAGCTACAACATCACTGGTCATGGAAGTGGGAGCCTCAAGATGCTTCACTGCACGATGGCAAAGCGAGGCGGCTTATAGTCCTGCGCTTGAAGCATAGCCTAGCCTGATTTTGAGCCCATGCCATGCAAAAATGTTAATTGCAAGCCAGGCCCGATTTCGGCCGCGCGGCCGACAGCAATGCGAATAGCCAATGACGAGTAGAATCGCGCACCCAGCCCATCAACAGGGCAATTCCGGCAGTGCCGAACCTTCCACGAGGCGATCCTCGCCACGAAAGGTACTATAGTAGCATGACGGAATTATGGCTTCATATCCGGCGGCAGCGGCGGATCTTCGCGCATCAGCGTAATGGTCACGCGGCGGTTCGCCGACAGCGAAGGATCGTCGGGAAACAGCGGCTGGGTGTCGGCTTTTCCCGAGATCCCGAAGATGTGCGCGGGCGGTAGCCCTTCCCTTTCGAGGATCTGGCGCACCGCGTTCGCCCGGTCCGCCGACAGATCGAATGCGCCGTAATCGCTTTGCGATGGCACGAAGCCGGCGGCGGTATGACCGACGATGGATATGCGCAGTGGCGTCGCTTTGAGAGGCCCCGCGAGTTTCTCGATCAGCCGGCGGGTGCGCTCATACGGCACCTTCGAACCATCGGCGAACATCGATCGGCCGTCCTGGTCGACGATTTCGAGATTAAGGCCCTCCTTGGTTTCCTCAAACATGATGTGCTTGGAAATCTCGGTGAGCTCCGGCATGTCCTGCAACGCCTGCCGCAGCGAGGCCGAGGCCAGCGCGAATTCGCGATCGACCTTCAGGTGGGCGCCGGAAACGCGCATGTGATCCTGCTCGTTCGGGGTCGGCGTATTGGAGGCTTCCTCCGGCGGAATATGCGCGGTGTTCTTCAGCTTCGGCCGTGTCGGCAGGCCGTCGGACTCGATGATTCCGGAATAGCGCGCCTCGGTTTGCACGCCGAAAGCATCGCGCATCGAACCGGCGACGATTTTGAGCTTGTTGTTGTCCATGGTGGAAAACGCGACGAGCATCACGAAGAAGCTCATCATCAGGCCCATGAGGTCGGCAAAGGTCACGAACCAGCCGTGTCCTCCGCCATGTGCGTCGCCGCGTTTTTTCTTGGCCATGGTTGGTTTTCCGAAACCGAGGTCGGACGCTTTACGCCGGGACCGGTTCGCTTTCCTCGTGGCGATGTTTTTCAGGCAAATACGCCAGCAACATTTCGCGCACCAATGTCGGACTCTTGGAGTCCCGGATCATCAGGATGCCGTCGATGATCAGGGTGCGATTGGTCTCCTCGTCGAGCAGCTTGACGTGCAGCTTGTCGGCGAGCGGCAGGCAGAACAGGTTGGAGACCAGCGCGCCGTACAGCGTTGCCAGCAATGCGGTGGCCATGAACGGACCGAGCTTGGACGGATCGGTCATGTTGGCGAACATCTGCACCATGCCGATCAGCGTGCCGACCATGCCGAACGCCGGCGCGCAGTCGCCGATAGCACGGTAGATCTTGCCGCCTTCGTCGAGATGCATCAGGAAGTTGTCGCGGTCGCGCTCGAGATTGTCGCGGATGAATTCGAGATCATAGCCGTCGGCGACGTAGCGAATGCCCTTGGCGAGGAACGGCTCGTCGGTTTCGACTTTTTCGAGGCCGACCGGTCCCTGCTTGCGGGCGATTTCCGCGATGCGGGCGAGTTCGTCAACCAGATCGCGCGCCGACAGCCGGCTCATCGTAAAGGCAAACTTCGCTCCCAGCGGCAAGCCATGCATAATGGCGCTGAGCGGAAAGCGGATCATGGTAGCGGCGATCGATCCGCCGAAGATGATGATGACCGCGTGTTCACTCCAGAACATCTCCATACTGCCACCCAGCAGCATGATGACGGTGATGACG
Source organism: Bradyrhizobium sp. (assembly GCF_050014615.1). Taxonomy (GTDB): domain Bacteria; phylum Pseudomonadota; class Alphaproteobacteria; order Rhizobiales; family Xanthobacteraceae; genus Bradyrhizobium. The sequence continues at coordinate 5,406 of NZ_JBEKCZ010000073.1, forward strand.
GCAATGCCGCACAACAGACCAATCAACGTCATAATATCCATGGGAGACTCCAACGCGAACCACCGGCCGTCCTGGACGGTGACGCGGCTCGTTCTGATCCGCGCAACGGCCACCCTAAGTCCCTCGCCATTAAAGACGCGTTACCGAATTTGGTAGGCATAACAAGTGGTTAATAAATGGCTAGACCACCGGTCATCCGACTGTGTTTGCTGGGCTTCTGCTTGATGGCGTCTGATTTTTCGGGATCGGGAGAAACAGGTTCGTCGCGCGGCGATTAACGTTTGACGTCTTCGGCTTTGCCCCCGGCCGCGGACTCTCGCGCTCCATCGCGTCGCTTCAGAAAAAACGCCGGCAGCAGGCCTTCACGACAGCGTTCGACCGATGCGCGCCGAACGCAGTCGCTGTGGTTCGGCTGGCTTGCTTCCTCGCGATGAATGATTGGGCGCCAGCTAGCCGAGCTTTTATTTGAAAAAGAAGTCCGATAATAATCTGATATGGCAATCGATTACGTTCAGGTCGGGCAGCGTCTGCGCGCTCATCGCGTCGGATCGGGCATGTCGCCCGAGCAGGTTGCTGAGCTTCTCGAGATATCGCGCGCAGCCCTGTACAATTATGAAAAGGGCGAAGGTCCGGTCAAGCTGGAGACACTGGAGCGCATCGCGGAGCTTCTCGACACCTCCCTGCCCTCCATCCTCGGCGTCGGGACCGAATATTTCTCCAGCGCCATTGCCTATTTCGAGCGCCTGCGCCAGATCGAGGCGGCGTCCGAACGCGTCCTGGTCTACTACGAGCCCGTGACCTTTTTGCTCACGTCCGATGAATACCCGAAGCTGCTGCGCGATATGCTGATGGAAGGCCTGCCCGAACAGCTTCCGAACCGGAAGAAGGCGCAGGCCGAGATCGAAAGTTTGATATCGATCTTGTCTGAGCGCCGAACCACCATCGCGCGCGGCGGTCCGAGCTTTGCCGGCATCATTGGCGCCACCCAGGTCAGGCGCCTGCTGCGAACCGGTCTGATCGGGACCTACGATCTCCCCAAGGCCGAGCGCGAACGGCGGCGGCTGGCGGCGCGCCGGGAGGTCGAACGGATCGCGGTCATCATGGAGAACGAGCCGGTCGGAATTCAGATCGGTATCGTTGACGATACACTTCCCAATCAGACCTTTGAAATATGCCGATCGCGCAACGGCACGGTGCTGGTTGCCGTGAGCCCGTTTCGCCTCGGAGAATTGCCGAATGTGCGGCTGGGAGTGGCCAGCGTGACCGCGGCACAGGAGGCCGTCGATCTCTATCAGAAGCTCGCGGAGCAGATGTGGAACCGTGCGGCCAAGGGGACCAGCGGTGCCGCGTTGCTCCGCAAGTGCCTCAAGGAGCCTCAGATCTAGGCAGGCTGATCGGTTCGGCGAAACCTGCCAAGGCCGGACTCTCCATCCCGGCCATCCTCTATCGCCGGTCAAGCCGGGACTGGAAGCGGAACTCCGCGATCGCGAAAACCGGTGGAATTCCATATCATTAAGGGCTGTCTTCGGCAGGAAATCAGGCGAAAGCCCGATCGAATGACGCTACCGCACCTTATGCCGATCCCATCGGCCCAGAATCTAGTCAGTCTATGTTTATGGAATAATCTTGATTTTTATACGACACGGGTGTGAACTCCGGCCTTCGGGTTTGCGATCGCTTCGCTCGACACTGCTTCGTACGGTTTGAGACATCATCGTTGGGACAGGGGATCATCATGAGCCATTTTGAGGGCACCGCCGATAGCGCCATCCTGGAAAGCAATTTTACGCCCGCCAAGGAACACGAAGCCCGCAAGGCGCTGTTGGGATCCGCGTTGGGTTATGCGATGGACGGGTTCGATCTCCTGATCCTCGGATTCATGCTGCGCGTTATTTCTTCGGATCTCGGATTTGGTCCGGCGCAAGGCGCATCCCTTGTCACGGCCACCCTGATCGGCGCCGTCATCGGCGGTATCGTCTTTGGCATGTTGTCGGACCGCATCGGCCGCGTCCGTGTACTGACCTGGACCATCGTGCTGTTCGCGGTCTTCACCGGCATGTGCGCCCTCGCCCAGGGCTACTGGGATCTTTTGATCTACCGCACCATCGCCGGCATCGGGCTCGGCGGCGAATTTGGCATCGGCATGGCCCTGGTCGCCGAAGTGTGGCCGGCGTCAAAGCGGGCGCGGGTGTCATCCTATGTCGGATTGGGATGGCAGCTTGGCGTGCTCGCAGCCGCCATCGTGACGCCGATCCTGCTTCCGGTCATCGGCTGGCGCGGCATGTTCGCGATCGGAATTCTTCCCGCGATCGCCGCCTATTTCATTCGCCACAATCTCCACGAGCCCGACGTGTTCGTCGAGCGCACGGCCGGACCTCCGGCCACCAGCCTGCCGATCAACCTGCTGGTCAAGGACGTCGAAACCACCAAGATCAGCATCGGCATGATCATTCTCTGCTCCGTGCAGAACTTTGGCTACTACGGTGTCATGATCTGGCTGCCCAACTATCTGTCGTCGCGGTTCGGCTTTGGCCTGGCCCAATCGGCGACCTGGACCGCCGTGACGATCGCCGGCATGGCGGTGGGCATTTTCGTATTCGGTCATGTCGCCGACCGCCTCGGCCGGCGGCCCGCTTTCATCACCTATATGCTCGGGGCAGCGATCATGGTCGTGGTCTATTCAAAGCTCACCGACCCGACGGCATTGCTGATCGGCGGCGCCATCATGGGCCTGTTCGTCAACGGAATGCTCGGCGGCTACGGCGCATTGATGAGCGAACTTTATCCGACCACCGCGCGCGCCACGGCTCAGAACGTGCTGTTCAATGTCGGACGCGCGATCGGCGGCCTCGGTCCGATCGTGGTGAGCGCGGTGGCGGCCGCCTACGGCTTCGATACCGCGATCGCATTGCTGGCATTGCTGTACATCGTCGACATGCTGGCATTCCTGCTGCTGATCCCGGACCGACGCGGCGCCGAGCTGACCTGACTGCGTTAGCCGCTATTCCCACCACGAGGCCATCATGCAAGGTCAGGGTCCAATTTCACCCGTCACGACTGATTCAAGCTTTCCAAACCGGGGCGCGGAGACCAAGACACCTTGGTCTCCGAGCGTCGTGGGGGAAGACGCCGTGGTGCTGTCGAACGACAGCGTCAATTTGGAGTATCGCCATCTCGTGGTGCGATGCGGTCCGGTCTCCGCCAGCGCCGTGCCGGGTCAATTCTTTCAATTGCTCTGCCCGCACACCGACGGAGATCGACCATTCCTGCGGCGGCCGATGAGTCTCTACGGCGTAAACCCCGCCCGCCGCGAAGTCGAGTTTCTCTACAAAGTTGCAGGTGCGGGAACGCGTGGTCTCGCGACGCTTCGAGCCGGCGACACCATCGACATCATGGGCCCTCTCGGGACAGGCTTCACGCTTGATCCAAAGCTGCGCCACATCGTCGCGATCGGACGTGGCGCGGGCCTGGCGACACTTGCGCCGCTGGCACAGGCGGCCAAAGCCAACGGCACCAAAGTGACGGCCATCTTCAGCGCGCGGCGCCCCGAACTGATGGTATCCGTCGATTTGTTCAAAGGTCACGGCGCTGAAGTCATTGCCGTTACCGATTCCGAGAGTACCAGCGGGCCGTCGAATATCGAGCGCCTGCTGCGCGGATTGATTGCGGGGGGCCGCTGCGAAGCATTCTATACCTGCGGTTCAAGCCGGCTGCTTCGCGTGCAACAGCGGCTTGCCCGCGAGTTCAATATTCCCGGTCAGGTCGCGATGGAACAGCAAATGGCCTGCGGTATCGGCCTGTGCTTCTGTTGTGTGAGGGATTTCAATGTCGGTGGAGAGATTGTGCACCGAAGGGTCTGCTGGGACGGACCGGTATTCGACATGATGGAAGCGCTGCCATGATCGATCTTTCCGTCCGCGTCGGCGGTCTCACGCTCGCCAATCCTGTCATGCCGGCTTCCGGAACCTTCGCCGAAGGCCTCGACAGAGTGATGGACTTCAACCGTCTGGGCGCCTTCGTGACCAAGACCGTCACGCGCGAACTGCGCGCCGGCAATCCGCTTCCACGCGTCGTCGAACGGGCCGGCGGGCTGATCAACTCGATCGGAATTCCTTCGAAAGGCGTGCCGTATTTTCTCGAGCAAACCCTGCCCTATTATGCCAGGTACAAGCCGCCGCTGGTGGTCAGCATATCGGCTCCGACGGCGGAGGATTTTGCCAGTCTGGCGTCTGAGCTGACGCGCGCCGGCGTTGCCGCGATCGAGGCCAATATCTCGTGCCCCAATATCGAGGAAGACGGCAAGGCTTTCGCGATGCGGGCCGCCTCGACGGAATCGGTGGTGCGTCATCTGCGGGCGGCAACGTCGTTACCGCTCTGGGTGAAATTGACGCCGAACACCGGCGACCTCCCGGAAGTCGCGCGCGCGGCCGAACTCGCCGGCGCCGACGCGCTGGTGGTCGCCAACACCATCCTGGCGATGGCCATCGACCTCGAGACCTTCAAGCCCTGCCTGGGCAACATCATGGGCGGCCTGTCCGGACCCGCCATCAAGCCGATCGTGCTGCGGCAAGTCTATCAATGCGCCCGGGCGGTGAAGATTCCGGTGATCGGTTGCGGCGGCATTTCGACCACCGAAGACGCCGTCGAATACATGCTGGCTGGCGCCACCGCGGTGCAGGTCGGCACCGCCACATTCGTTCAGCCGGCGACGATGACCACGATTATCGATGGCCTGGTGAAATTCTGCGAGCGCCGCGACATCGTTCGGGTCGCCGATCTCATCGGCGCCGTTGTGAACGAAGAATCCGACGAGCCGGAACTCTCCTGGCTGGCGCCGCCGACATGATGGTGATGGACGCCGTGATACCCGCGATGGACGTCAGGCGCGATAAGGCGTTTTGCGAGCAGCTGTTCGCAGCCCTGCGCGCCGCCACCAGCGATGGCGTCGGCATCACGCGGGAGAGTTATGGCGCGGGTGAGTCCCTGGCGCTCGATATGATCGACAACGCGGCCCAGGAAAGCGGCCTGACCAGCGAACGCGACGCCGGCGGCAATCTCGTGGTGACCCTGCAAGGCACGCAGCCCGATCTGCCTTTTCTGGCCTGCGGATCGCACCTCGATTCCGTTCCGCAAGGCGGCAATTACGATGGCGGCGCCGGCGTCGTCGCCGGCCTGACTGTCCTGGCGGGATTGAAGCGCGGCGGTTTCGTGCCGCGACGAACCCTGAAATTGTTCGGGTTGCGGGGTGAGGAAAGTGCCTGGTTCGGCAAGGCCTATATGGGATCCAGCGCACTGTTCGGCCGTCTGACCCCGGACGATCTGGCGTCACCGCATGCCGTAACCGGTCGACCGCTAAAGGAGTGCATGCGCGACGTCGGCGCGGATGTCGAGCGCATCGCGCGCGGAAAGCCGTTGCTGGACAGCAAGACCGTCGCCGCCTGGGTCGAATTGCATATCGAACAGGGACCCGTTCTGGTCGCGCGCGAATTGCCGATCGGGATCGTCACCGGCATTCGCGGCAACATCCGACACCGAACGGTGGAGTGCATCGGCGAGGCCGGACACTCCGGCGCGGTGCCGCGCTGGCTGCGCCGCGATGCCGTATTCGCGACAGCCGAACTGATCACCCATCTCGACCGTCACTGGCGCACCCTGCTCGAGCGCGGCCGCGATCTCGTCATTACGTCTGGCATTATGGGCACGGACAGCTCGGAGCACGCCATCGCGCGCATTCCCGGCAACGTCAAATTCAGCTTTGAGGCCCGCAGCCAGAACCAGGAAACGCTCGAGGCGTTCTACGACCTTTTCGTATCGGAATGTGCCAGTATCGGCGATGAACGCGGCGTGGAATTCAAGCTGGACCGCCGGTTGCAGTCCGCGCCGGCGACCATGGATCCCACCTGGATCGACAAACTGCGCGCCGCCGCCCGCGACCTCGGCCTGCCGGACGAGCCAATTCCCAGCGGGGCCGGACATGACGCGGCGGTATTTGCCAATGCCGGGATTCCGAGCGCCATGATATTCATCCGCAACGAAAACGGCTCGCATAATCCGCACGAAGATATGAAGATCGAAGACTTCATGTCGGGCGTTGCCGTCATGCGCAAGGTCCTTGCAGAGGCTGCCCTATGACCCTTGATCATCTGTTCGACGCCGCCGCCAAGCCGAAATCCGGACCCGCTGGTTCCATCACCATCCGGCGCCCGGATGACTGGCATATCCATCTGCGCGACGGCGCGATGCTGCGCGCCGTGCTGCCCTTCACGGCCGCACAATTCGCTCGCGGAATTATAATGCCGAATCTGGTGCCGCCGGTCACCACCGTGGCCGCCGCCGCGGCGTATCGGGAACGCATTCTCGCTGCTCGCCCCGCCGGAAGCGATTTTCGCCCCGTGATGACCTGCTATTTGACCGACCAGACCTCCGCGGACGAGATCGAGAAGGGCCACGCCGAAGGGGTCTGGATTGCCGCCAAGCTTTATCCCGCCGGCGCCACCACCAATTCCCACCACGGCGTCCGCGATCTCGGGGCGCTTCGCCCGGTGCTGGAGCGGATGGAGCGCATCGGCATGCCGATCCTGATTCACGGCGAGGCCACCGATCCCGCGGTCGATATCTTTGACCGTGAGGCCGTCTTCATGGAGCAAGTCCTGCTTCCATTCCTCGGCCATTATCAGGGATTGAAGGTCGTCATCGAACACGTCACGACGCAAGAGACCGCCGATATCGTGCGGGCGCATGCGCCGCGGGTGGCCGGCACCATTACGCCGCATCACCTCATGATCAACAGGACCTCGCTATTCCAGGGTGGTCTTCGCCCGCATCTGTATTGTCTCCCGGTCGCCAAGCGCGAGCGTCACCGGCTGGCCCTGCGCCGCGCCGTGACATCAGGCGATGCCTGTTTCTTCATTGGAACCGATACCGCGCCCCACACCGCGCGGACCAAGGAGGCGAGTTGCGGATGTGCCGGCGTATTTGTCGGCGCCACGGCGCTGCAGACCTATACCCAGGTTTTCGACGAAGAAGGCGCGCTCGACCGGCTGGAAGCGTTCGCATCGTTGAATGGCGCGGGGTTCTATGGATTGACGCCCAATTCAGGAACCGTCGACCTGCACCGCCGTGCTGGCGCCATGCCGGCGGCGGTCGCGGTCGAGAATGATGAAGTCGTGATATTCCGCGGCGACGAGACACTTCCCTGGTCGATCGGCGAGATCAAGCCATGACGGTAGATGACATCGGCGCGGCGACGGCACGGCTGCTGATCAAGGCAGGTGCTATCCAGATCAGCCGCGAGCGCCCCTATGTTCTTGCCGCAGGCTGGGCCAGCCCGGTTTACGTGGATTGCCGGCTCTTGATCGGCGAACCCCAGTTTCGAAAGGAAGCGGTTCGATTGGCCGCGGCGGCCGTATGCGGCATGATCGAGCCCGACAGCTTCGACGCCCTTGCCGGGGCTGAGACGGCCGGCATCCCCTTCGCCGCCTGGCTGGCGGATGCGCTCGACGTGCCGCTGCGCTACGTGCGCAAACGCCCCCTCGGCATCGGTCATAACGCCCAGGTCGAGGGCGGATCCGTCGAAGGGCTGCGCGTGCTTTTGGTCGACGACCTCACAACCGACGCGACCAGCAAGGTCTCCTTTGCCAATGGACTGCGGCAGGCAGGTGCGGTGGTAACCGACGTTCTGACGATTTTTTACCACTCGGCCTTTCCCGGCGCGCGCGATCGTCTGGCTCAGACTGGTCTTTCGCTGCATCCGCTGGCAACATGGAATGACGTGCTGCGGGCAGATGTCGGACAATTCGACCCCGCGGACCGTCGGCAGATCGAGGATTTTCTGGCAGATCCCGTTGCCTGGTCGACTCGCCACGGAGGACGTTCAGCGTTACAAGCCCGCAAACGCTGAATTCACCAAGAAGGATATCCGATGACAGACGACGGCACACCCGCAGTTGCGGCGCCTCAGACCGTGGAAGTCGCCACCACACGGTCCATCGAGCTTTCCAAGGTTGCCACGCGGAGCGAGCATGATCTGCTCGGCAATGCCGATGTGCCGGAGAGTGCCTATTGGGGCATTCATACGCTGCGGGCGGTCGAGAACTTTCCCATCACCGGCGTGTCTGTCGGTCATTTTCCGGATTTCGTGCGTGCGCTCGTGCTGGTCAAGCAGGCCGCGGCCCGCGCCAACCAGCGTCTCGGCCACTTGCCGGCCGCGAAAGCCGAAGCCATCGACCGCGCCTGCGACCTGATCGCGAAAGATGGCCGCTATCACAATCAGTTCGTGGTCGACGCCGTGCAGGGCGGCGCGGGCACGTCGACCAACATGAACACCAACGAGGTCATCACCAATGTCGCCCTGGAGTTGATGGGCAAGAAGAAGGGCGATTACAGCGCGCTTCACCCCAACGACGACGTCAACATGGCGCAATCGACCAACGACGCCTATCCCACCGCGCTGCGGCTCGCGATTATTTTCGCGTCCGGTCCGCTGATCGCGGCGCTCGACGAACTGGCGCTGGCGTTCAAGTACAAGGCCGTCGAATTCGGCAACATCCTCAAGATCGGGCGTACCCAGTTGCAGGACGCGGTGCCGATGACGCTGGGGCAGGAATTCGACGGTTTCTTCGCCACCATCAAGGAAGATATTTCGCGCCTCAAGGAGGCGGCGGCTTTCTTCCGTGAGGTCAATCTTGGCGCCACCGCGATCGGGACCGGGATCAATGCGGATCCGCGCTATGCCGCGCTGGCGATTGAAGAGCTCGCCCACCTCTCCCATGAGTCGATGGTACCCGCCGGCAACCTGATCGAGGCGACCTCCGACATGGGGGCCTTCGTGCTGTTTTCGGGCGTGCTGAAACGCGTCGCCGTGAAACTTTCGAAAATCTGCAACGATCTGCGATTGCTCTCCAGCGGTCCGCGCGCCGGCTTTGGCGAGATTCGCCTGCCGACGGTTCAGGCCGGCTCCTCGATCATGCCGGGCAAGATCAATCCCGTGATACCCGAAGTCGTCAATCAGGTCGCGTATCTCGTGATCGGACACGATCTGACGATCACGATGTGCGCGGAAGGCGGGCAGCTGCAGCTCAACGCATTCGAGCCGACCATCGGCTATTGCGTGATGTCTTCGCTGCGCGTTCTCACGGCTGCGATCAATACACTGACGCGTAAATGCGTCGTCGGCATCGAGGCCGATGAGGAACGCTGCCGCGCGCTGGTCGAGGACAGTATTGGCCTCGTGACCGCACTGGTGCCCGCGCTCGGATACGAGGTCTGTTCACGCGTCGCCAAGCAGGCGCTCGCGCAAAAACGCCGCGTTGCCGACATTGTCCTGGAAGAGAAACTGCTCACACCCGAGCAGATTGAACGCCTGTTCCGTCCCGAGGCGATGACGGCGCCGATCCGTTCGTCCAAAGGTTTTTGAAAAGGTTTTTGACCGACATTCGGATCGAACGGCAAAGACGTCGTTCGATCCGATGCGATTTATCACGCGATCAGAAAAGCTCGGCGGCGGCAATCCTGTTCAGCGCGGCAAGCTGCTGCTCGACCGGTGCGCCGATCGAACGATCGCCCTCCTCGACCAGATCGAGGAATACGTCATAGGCGTGCTTTGCGACATCGGTCGGCAGAGGCTCTTCGTCGAACGCCGTGATATAATGTCCGGCAAGATTGGCCAGCAGACGATAGAGCGCCCTGTGCTCGGCGTCCGTCGCACACAATTCCAGGGCCTTGTCTCGGAAGGATTTGAAGGTTCGAAGGCCGGGATGTTGTTCGCTCAGCCAGTCGCGAAGATCAGTCAAGATGATGGCTCCTTCTCGGAACGTGAAGAAGCAAGTGCTTATAGCTTGCGGCCATCGATTTTGCAAGTTTTTCTGGATTAATCCAGGAATCTAAACAAACCGGTTCCGGCGCAACTTTCGAGCGGCCGCGGACGGCTGATCTTATGGGGCTCCTATGCGATCGCCGTCCGTCTGCCCTCGAATTCATATCCGGCCGGGAAGATATTGGGGACATGCGTTGGCTCACCGGCTACATCCCAGATCTTCCCACCCCGTTCGATGAAAACGGCGAGATCGATTTAACCTCGTTTACCAAACTTTGCGAACGTCAGATCGCAGCCGGCGTCTCCGCGATCGTGGTCGGCGAAACAGCCGGCGAGGCCTCAACGCTGACGCCGGCCGAGCACGGCGCCATTGTTCGCGCCGCCGTCGGGACCGCGCGTGGCCGCGCTCGAATCATTGCCGGAGCGGGATCGAATTCAACCAGCCAGGCCATCGAGTTGACTCGGCGCGCCGTAGCCGCGGGCGCCGACGCCGTGCTCTCGGTCGTGCCTTATTACAACAAGCCGATGCAGTCCGGCATTTTGAGGCATTTTCAGGCGATCGCCGACTCGACCGATCTTCCCATCATCCTGCATGACATTCCCTCCCGAACGATCCGCGAACTGTCCGACGACACCCTCGCGCGGCTGGCGGAGTCGCGTCAATTCATCGGATTGCGGGATGGGAGCGGCGATATCGCGCGTCCGCTGCGCCTGCGGGCGCGATTGCCAAGCGGCTTTCGCCTGTTGTCCGGAGACGATGCCACCGCGCTGGCCTTTCTGGCCCTTGGTGGGGATGGCTGCATCTCGATGGTGTCGAATATCGCGCCGCAGGCGTGTCGAACTATGTTTTCGAGTTGCAGGGAAGGACGATTGCCGTCGGCGAGATTTGTGCAAAGCCGGCTTGCGCCGCTGGCGACCGCGCTCGCCAAAGAGAGCCCGGCGGCCCTGAAATATGCGTTGTGCCTGCTCGGCCTCATGCACCCGAACACCCGTCTGCCGATCGTCGGATTGGCCGAAGCCGCGAAGGCCGAAGTGGCGAGCGCGATCGGCGAGATGAATGACGAAGATCTGGCCTGCCGGAGCGAAGGCTGGCTTGACCTTTCCGTCAATAAGGCCGCGGCCGCTGCGTTGTAGCAATTGCTCCCGGGGGTTTCAGTCCGCGTTAATCGCCTTGTAAAGACCCCCACAGGTAGCGCCCTGACACGGTGGCAACATTCTGGTAAGCAGAATGATCGCCCCCTTCAGGTCCGTACCCGCATTTCATGGCATCTCGCATCGCCACCCTTCCGCTCCTGGTCTGCACCGCGCTGCTTGCGGCCTGCAGCGGCGGCAGCGACCGCTTTTCATTGGACGGCAGTACCTCGAGCAGCCCGCCAGCTAGCGCGGCCCCTGCCAGCTCTGCCGCGGCAGCCCCGCCCCTCAACCTGGCGGGCCGATGGACGCTGTCGTCCACGGGGACAAGCTCCTGTGCCATGACGTTCGGCGCCGCCCCGAACGCAACCGAAGGCAGCATCGCGCCCGCCGGAGGCTGCCCGTTCAATTTTTTCACCAGCCGGAAGTGGACCTATTCCGAGACCGGCCTGACCATACGCGACCACACCGCGCAAACCCTGGCGCAATTGGCCCCCGCGGGGCCCAATCGCTTTGAGGGCAAGACCAGTTCCGGCCAGGATATTGCCCTGTCGCGCTAACGCAAAAAAGCCCTCGGATTTGATCCGAGGGCTGGTACCGGTTTTGCGCAACCAAAGCCGTCAGTGAATTTCGGCCGACCGCTTCAGCGCCGCTTTCAGCTTCTCAAGCGTGAAATCCGGGCTGCGGGCGATCTCCAGAATGGGTGTCTCGCGGCGGCCGCAGAGTTCGGCGGCGTCCGGCAGCTTCGGGGCAATATCGCCCGGAATCACAATCGCGCCGTGGCTGTCGGCGTGAATGAGATCATCCGATCGCACGGTCATGCCGGCGACGCGAACTTCGCCGCCGAAGCTTTCGGCATGAACCCAGGCGTGAGAGGGTCCGATGGAACCCGCCAGCGCCTGGAAGCCCGGCGCCCATTGCGGGATGTCTCGAATGGAGCCATCCGTGATCACACCGAGGCAGCCGAGCGCCTTGTGCACATTGCTCTGGACCTCGCCCCAAAACGCGCCATAGCCGACATCGGCGCCGTCGATATCCTGGATCACGGTGATGCGCGGCCCGAAACCAGTGCCCATATATTCGTAATAAGCGATGCGGCGCCGGGCCTGCTCGTCGGCCGGCAGGCCGGACTTGAGCACCGATCGGATCGTCACGGTCCGCGCATAACCCACCATCGGCGGCAGGGCGGGAAACGGGCACACCAGCGGCTTGGTGGTGTAGCCGATCAGACGCCGTTCCGGGGCGACGACTTCCATCGCGTTGCAGATCGTCGGCGTGTCATAGCGCCCGAGCGCTTCAAGAAGCGAAGCGGGCAGCGGCGCTTTCGTCGAATTCGTCACGGCGTTTTCTCCAGAATTCAGGGGCCGGCCGTTTTCTGAAGGGCCGTACGGCCAGCCATATAGCCGAGATCGGGATCGAACCCAACTCGGCTGTCACTCATGGCAGATATCTGGCAATGACCTCGTCGATCGCTCAAGCCAACCGCTCAGTTCAGCCGGGTCGGCCGGTCGTCCTCTACCTGTTCGGAGACCGTCGGAACGAACGGGGACGCCGGATTTGACGGAGCGACACCGGCCGGCGTCACCGCTTGCGCGGCGGCTTTGCGCTCATGGTCGCGGTAGGATTTCCATCCGGCGGGCAGACTGAGCAGATACAGCACGGTGCAGGCGGAAAGAATGTACCAGGGATAGCCGATCAGAAGCGCGATGAAGAACACAACGGAGACGAAAACCGGCAGCACCATTTCCGGCGGCACCCGCATGCGCACCGTCTTGCCGGAAAACACCGGCAGCCGCGAAACCATCAGGAACCCGATCAGCAGCGTATAGAACGCGGTCAGCACCGCCGGCGGTCGCGGCAGGCCTAGGAACGCGAGGTAGATCGGCAGCAGCACCAATAACGCGCCCATGGGCGCCGGGACGCCGGTGAAGTAATTCGCCGCGAACGCCGGCTTGTTGGGGTCGTCCATGGTCGCGTTGAAACGGGCGAGCCGCAGGCCGCCGCTGATCGCGAAAACCATCGCGGCGATCCAGCCGCCATTGTTCAGCTCATGCAGCTGCCAGAAATACAGGATCAGTCCGGGCGCGACACCGAAATTGACGAAATCGGCGAGGCTGTCGAGTTCCGCCCCGAATTTCGACTGGCCCTTGATCATGCGTGCGACCCGGCCGTCGAGGCCATCGAGTATGGCAGCGAACACGATCGCTCCCACCGCCAGTTCCATCCGCCCTTCCGTCGACAGGCGGATCGCCGTCAGACCCGCACAGATCGCCAGCAGGGTGATGAAATTGGGCACCAGCATCCGGATCGGAATCGGACGAAACCGGCGGCGGCGCATTTCAGGGTATTTGGGATCGACAGGCATCTGCATGGCCAGACCATATATAGCAAGCGCCGGCGCATTCCGCCATTGCGGTGCGCCGCCGCCGGGTTCGACCACTCGGATGGTTAATCGGCGCGGTAGGTTCGGCCGCCGTCGCCCAGCCTGAAATCGGCCAGAATGGTCTCCCCGGCCACCGCGGTCTGACCTTCCGACACCACCGCGCGCGTGCCTTCGGGCAGATAGACGTCGAGACGCGATCCGAAGCGGATCAGCCCGAACCGCTCGCCGGCGCCGATCGACTGCCCTTCGCGAACAAAGGACACAATCCGTCGCGCCACCAATCCCGCGATCTGGATCACGCCGATGCGGCCATTGGGAGTCGAGATCACCAGCGAATTGCGTTCATTGTCCTCGCTGGCCTTGTCGAGTTCGGCGTTGATAAAGGTGCCCGGACGGTACGCGATGCGGTCGATCCGTCCGGCCACCGGACTGCGGTTCACGTGGCAATTGAACACGCTCATGAAGATCGAGATCCGCGGCAGCGGCTTGTCGCCGAGACCGAGTTCAGCCGGCGGCAGCACCTGTGTGATCATCGAGATGCGCCCGTCGGCCGGCGCCACAACAATGCCCTCGCGCACCGGCGTCACCCGCACCGGATCGCGAAAGAACAGCGCGCACCAGACCGTCAGCAAGGTGCCGATCCAGCCGAGCGGCGTCCACAGCCAGAACAGCACCAGGCTCACCAGTGCAAAGCCGCCGATAAACGGATAGCCCTCGGGATGAATAGGCGGAATTTGCGCGCGAATGGAATTGGCGATCGACATCAAGACTCACTGTCATCTTTCCCCTCCCCCCTTGTGGGGGAGGGTGGCGCGCCGCGAAGCGGCGTGTCGGGAGAGGGGTTTGTGCTTGCGGCCATTATCGCGTCAAGAACGCCGCCGGTATTGTTTAGCACCTCATTATTCCAGAACCTTAGAACGCGAAAGCCCTGACCTTCGAGCCAATGTGTGCGCCTGTCGTCAGTTTCGCTATCGGCATGTTGGCCACCATCCACTTCGACAATGAGATGTCGTCGAAAGGACACAAAATCTACGATGTATCTTCCGATCATCGCCTGTCGCTTGAATTTCATGCCCTGGAAGCGATGGGCGCGAAGCAAATACCAAAGGCGTCGCTCTGCCTCTGTCATGTTGGCACGAAGAGCTTTGGCGTGACTGAGTGCCATACCCCTCTCCCGGCTCGACTGCGTCGAGCCACCCTCTCCCACAAGGGGAGAGGGGACTATCCCTCGCTCGGCTTAAACGGAGCCGCTCATTATCATTCGGCAGCGGCCGGCGTTACCAGCACGTCGTCAACTGGCGGCGGCACCCGGTTCGGCGCGTCGTTCTCGTCGGCAATCCGCGCCAACCTCTCCCGCGCCTCCTGAGCCTCGCGCTGCCTGTTCCACATACTGGCATAAAGTCCGCCGCTTGCCAAAAGCTGGGCATGCGTTCCGCGCTCGGCGATGCGGCCCTGGTCGAGCACGATGATTTCGTCGGCGCCGACGATCGTGGACAGCCGATGCGCGATCACCAGCGAGGTGCGGTTGCGCGACACCCGTTCCAGTGATTCCTGAATTTCGTGCTCGGTATGACTGTCGAGCGCCGAGGTCGCCTCATCGAGCACCAGGATCGGCGGTGCCTTGAGCACGGTCCGCGCGATCGCGACGCGCTGCTTTTCGCCGCCGGATAATTTCAGGCCGCGTTCGCCGACCTGGGTTTCATAGCCCTTGGGCGACATCCGAATGAAGCCATCGATTTGAGCCAGCTGTGCCGCCTCCTCCACCTCGGCATCGCTGGCGTCCCAGCGGCCGTAGCGAATGTTGTAGCGGATGGTGTCGTTGAACAGCACGGTATCCTGCGGAACCATGCCGATCGATGCCCGCAACGACGATTGGGTGACGTTTCGGATATCCTGGCCGTCGATCAGGATCTTGCCGCTGGAGACGTCATAGAGCCGAAACAGCAGGCGCGAAATGGTCGATTTGCCGGCGCCGGACGGCCCGACAATCGCGACCGTGCGACCGGCAGGCACCTCGAAACTGAGACCCTTCAGGATCGGACGCTCGGGATCATACGAGAATTGCACGTTGTCGAAGCGAATATGGCCTGACGTCACGACCAGCGGCTTGGCGTTGGGGATATCCTTGATTTCGGGGTTACGCGACAGCACGGCGAACATCTTCTCGATGTCGATGACCGCCTGCTTGATCTCGCGATAGACCATGCCCATGAAGTTCAGCGGCTGGTAGAGCTGGATCATCATGGCGTTGACCATGACGAAATCGCCCACCGTGTTTTTCCCGCTGCGCACACCGATCGCACACATCACCATGGTCGCGGTAAGACCGGCGGTGAAGATGATCGCCTGCCCGGTGTTGAGCACCGCGAGCGAGGTATAGGTTTTCACGCTGGCGCGCTCGTAGCCTTCCATCGAACGGTCGTAGCGGGTGGCCTCGCGCTCCTCGGCGCTGAAATATTTGACGGTCTCGTAATTCAGCAGCGAGTCGATCGCCTTGGTGTTGGCGTCGGTGTCGGATTCGTTCATCCTGCGGCGAATCTCGATCCGCCATTCGGTCGCGATATAGGTATAATACATGAAGACCACGACCGTGATCAGGGTCGCGACCACATAGCGCCAGTCGAACTGCCACAGCAGCACGCCCATCAGCAGCGACACCTCGACGATGGTCGGCACCAGTTGCAGGATCACCATCCGCACGATGACTTCGATGCCGGAGCGGCCGCGCTCCAATACCCGCGTCAGTCCGCCGGTCTTGCGCTCGAGATGAAAACGCAACGACAGTTCATGCATGTGAACGAAGGTGAGATAAGCGAGCTTGCGCACCGCGTGCATCGCCACGCGCGCGAAAATTCCGTCGCGCCATTGGGTCAGGATCGCCATCAGCACCCGCAAGGCGCCGTAGCTTGCGGTCATGATCAGCGGCGAGGCAATCAGCCACAGCGTCCAGTTTGACGATTGCACCGGAGCGGTATCGGCGCCGGTCAGCGCATCGATCGCCCATTTGAAGGTGAACGGCACCGACAGCGTCGCCAGCTTGGCGACCAGCAGCAGCACGATCGACCAGACCACGCGCATCTTGAGATCGACGCGATCGCCGGGCCAGATATAGGGCCACAGGTGCACCAGCGTCCCGACCAGGGTCGCCTGCTCGATGGGCTTGTCGGAGGGAGGCAGCGCTTCCCCGGTACCCCCGGACGAATCAGTATGAGCCATCAATCAGAGCCTGGAACAAACCGGCGCGCCGGTTTGCGATCGCGGGTGTTTTCTGTTCATTTGCATTCTGCCCGGTCATATAGAGCGTTTGAATGCTCCGTGCACCCTTAACGGCAGCAATTCTTTGGCGATTTGGCGGGATTTGCGGATAGATTCGGCTGCGACAGCGAATCGGATGGCTTGACGGCTTTACGCTGCAGTGCCACATGGAAATCATGAGCAAGATCAAAACCGTCTGCGTCTATTGCGGCTCCGGCCCCGGCACCGACCCCCGTTTTGTCGAAGCCGCCATCGCACTGGGAAAATCGCTCGCCGAAAACGGCATCCGCCTCGTCTATGGCGGCGGCTCGATCGGGCTGATGGGCGCCGTGGCCACCTCGGTCCTCGATCACGGCGGCACCGTGACCGGCATCATCCCCGACTTTCTCACCACCCGCGAAAACGCCCTCAAGCGGGTTCAGGAGATGATCGTCACGCCCGACATGCATGAACGCAAGCGGCTGATGTTCGAGCATTCCGATGCCTTCGTGGCGCTGCCCGGCGGGATCGGCACGCTGGAGGAACTGGTGGAGCAACTGACCTGGCAGCAGCTTGGCCGCCACGCCAAGCCGATCCTGATCGCGAACATCGCGGGTTTCTGGGAACCCTTGCTGGCGCTGCTCACGCACATGCGCGCGACGCAATTTATTCGCCCCACGCTGGCGGTCGAGATTCTGAAAGCCGAACGGGTCGAGGATATCCTGCCGCGGCTGCAAGCCGCAGCGAACGTCGCCTCGCAAGAGCCGATGGCCCCCGAGATCGCGCGCGGCCTATAGCTTCTACGGCGCCGCACCGTTCGCGTCGTCTTTCGGAAACGTCACCGCCTCGATCCTGTTGCCGTCGGGATCCCTGACGAAGGCGGCGTAATAACGCACGCGGTCATGCGGGCGCAGGCCCGGCGCGCCATCGGAGCTGCCTCCGGCATTCAGCGCCGCCGCATGGAACGCGTCGACCTCGCCGCTCGATTTCGCCCGCAGACAGATGTGGGCGCCGCTGTCCGGCTCGGCCCGCGCCATATCGGCCCGCAAATTGATCCAGAACTCGGGATAGGCCTTGCCGAAACCGACCGTCGCCGGACGCGTGACCAGCCGCACCAGGCCCAGCGGCGCCAGCGTCGCTTCGTAAAAGCCCGCGGCACGGTTGAGATCACTGACGCCGACTGAGATGTGATCGATCATGGATGGCTCCCTATGAAACGTCATTCCGGGGCGACGCGAAGCGGCGAACCCGGAATCTCGAGATTCCGGGTCTAGTCCTTCGGACTATCCCGGAATGACATATGGTATGCTGCGCTCTCACGCCGGCGCGCCGGATTTCACCAGTTTGTAGACCACCGAATCCATCAGCGCCTGGAATGAAGCGTCGATGATATTGGGCGATACCCCGATCGTGGTCCAGCGCTCGCCTTCCTCATCGGCACTTTCGATCAGCACCCGCGTCACCGCTTCGGTGCCGCCATTGAGGATACGCACGCGATAGTCGATTAGCTTCAGGCCTTCGATATATTTCTGGTATTTGCCGAGATCCTTGCGCAGCGCCACGTCGAGCGCGTTGACGGGGCCATTGCCTTCCGCCGCCGAGATCAGTTTTTCGCCATCGACATCGACCTTCACCACCGCCATCGCCACCGTGATGCGCTGGCCATTGGCGTTATAGCGTTGCTCGACATTGACATCGAATTGCTCGACCCGAAAATATTCCGGCACCCGCCCGAGCGTGCGCCGCGCCAACAGGTCGAACGACGCGTTGGCGGACTCATAGGCATAGCCCGCGGCTTCGCGCTCTTTCAACTCCTCGACCAGACGGACCAGCTTCGGGTCATTCCTGTCATAGGCAATGCCGGCCCGATCGAGCTCGGCGATCACATTCGAACGGCCGGCCTGATCGGAGACCAGCACTTTGCGATGATTGCCGACCGCCTCGGGCGCCACATGTTCGTAGGTCTGCGGATCCTTGAGCACGGCTGAGGCGTGAATGCCGGTCTTGGTCACGAACGCGCTTTCGCCGACATAGGGCGCGTGGCGATCCGGGGCCCGATTGAGCATGTCGTCCAGCGTCCGCGACACCTTCATCAGGGTCGTCATCTTGTCCGGCGAGACGCCGATCTCGAAGCGATCGGAAAACTCAGGCTTGAGCCGCAAGGTCGGGATCAGCGAACACAGATTGGCGTTGCCGCAGCGCTCACCGAGACCGTTCAGGGTGCCCTGGATCTGACGGGCGCCCGCGCGTACCGCGGCCAGCGAATTGGCCACGGCCTGTTCGGTGTCGTTATGGGCGTGGATGCCGACGTGATCGCCAGGAATATGTTTTGTCACCTCGGTGACGATGGTCTCGATCTCATGCGGCATGGTGCCGCCATTGGTGTCGCACAACACCACCCAGCGCGCGCCGGAATCGTAGGCCGCCCTGGCGCAGGCCAGCGCGAATTCCGGATTCTCCTTGTAGCCGTCGAAAAAATGCTCGCAGTCGAGCATGACTTCGCGACCCGCCGATGCCGCAGCCTTCACGCTGTCGCGGATCGAGGCCAGGTTTTCCTCGTTGGTGGTCTCCAGCGCGACGCGGACCTGATAGGCTGATGATTTTGCGACAAAGCAGATCGCCTCGGCCTCGGCTTCCAGCAGCGCCGCCAGACCCGGATCGTTGGAGGCGGAGCGGCCGGGGCGCCGGGTCATGCCGAACGCGGTAAACCGGGCGTGGCTGAGTTTCGGCTTCTGCGAAAAAAACGCGGTATCGGTGGGATTGGCGCCGGGATAGCCGCCCTCGACATAATCGATGCCGAGTTCGTCGAGCATCTGCGCGATCAACTGCTTGTCATGCAGCGTGAAATCGACGCCGTTGGTCTGCGCGCCGTCGCGCAGCGTGGTATCGAACAGATAAAGCCGTTCGCGCGTCATGTCGGAACTCCCGGCGCGGCATTACCGGCCAGCGTTTTCTGCATCGTGGTGTTGGCCAGCCATTCGCCGTTGACGGTGATGGTGTTGCGCTGCTTGCCGACATAGCCGCGCTTTAGAAAGAACTCGTGCGCATTGTCGCTGGCATCGACCGTGAGGCTCTTGGCGCCGCGGCCGCCGGCGAGTTTTTCCAGCGCATCGCACAACATCGCAGCCACGCCCTGCCCGACCGCGCTGGGGTGAACATAGAGCATGTCGATATGATCGCCGCCCTTCAGCGCGGCAAACCCCACCTGCGAATTCCCCTGCGTCGCGACCAGCGTGAGTTCAGACGCGAGGCGCTTGCCGAATTCTTCCTCGTCATCGACGGCGCTGGCCCAGGCCTGCTGCTGCGCTTCGCTGTAATCGTCGCCGGTCAACGCCTCGACACTGGCCGCGAAGATCGCCGCCAGCACAGGCGCATCCTCGGCCAGGAACGGCCGCAGAGCTGGTTTGGGCAGCGCCTGTCCCATTATCGCGCGATCTCCCAGGTGGTCACGGGCCTACCGTCAGTGTCCTTGCCATCTTTCAGCACTACGCCCATGGCCGCAAGTTCATCACGGATACGATCGGATTCTTTGAAATCCT
>NZ_JBEKCZ010000074.1:0-22207 GCF_050014615.1 Bradyrhizobium sp.
TCCGGCTGCGCCGCCAGCGCCGCGACCGACGCGCGGGTCATGGTGATCGGGCACAAATGTCCGGTCTCGACCTGGGCCGCCATATAGAATTTCGCGGCACGCACCACTTCGGCCGCGCCGCCGGCCGGTTTGCCTGCGGCGGTCCAGGTCGAGTTGTGCACGCCGGCATGGGCGCTGTGCGCCATCAATTCGTGATAGGCCGGATGAAACTCGACTTCGTCGCGGCGATTGCCTTTGGAATCAAAGGTCCGCAGCTTTGGCGTGTTCTCATTGGCGAGCCGGCCCCGCTCCGCCATCGCGGCCGACCCCCAGTGCCGCCCGAACTCCGACAACTCCTTTTGTGCGGCCGCACCGCCATTGGCCGCGACCGCATCCGCCAGCGGCCTGTCAACCGCGAACAGATCGACATCCCAAAACGGCGGCGACTGGTTCAGCACCTCAGGGGTAGCGAACGAAACCTGCGTCATGACGTTTCCCTTAGATATCCGCGAATCAGTTTACGCCGGAACGGGTTCGATTTCACGCGGGCAGGTTCTAGCCGCGGCGCGGGGGTATCGGAAAATCATAGGCGGGCCCACCCGTACCCGGCAGCGAAAAGTGCCACCACTCCTTGGCGTAGTTTACAAAACCTTGCCTGGCCATCGCGGCCACCAGCAGGTTTCGCCATCGCCGCTGCGCCGGCGTGATCGCGTTGGCGGCGGTGTGCGCCTTTGGGTCGGAACAGTCGTAGCCGGTGCCCATGTCGACGCTGCCTTCGGGTGCGCGGACGGCTTCCGGCGCCGTACAATCGGCATAGGCCCTGCCGGGTTCGAAGGCCGGGAAAGGGCCGGACGTCAGATCAACCAGGGTCAGATCGACCGCCGCGCCGGTGGAATGGCCCGAATGCTCAGCGATATAGCCGAGCCGGAACAAATCCTGCTTGCTGAACGCCGGATTATACCGGCGTTCGGCCGGCGTCATCAGGCCGTTCTGCGCCCACAGCACCATCTCGTGCACCGCGCGCGCCGGACGGTAGCAATCCAGCATCTTCAGCGACAATTTTCGCGGCGCAAGTTCCGCCTGCACGCGCTTCAACGCCAGTCCGACGTCACGTTTCACCACACACTCTGCCGCGCCATAGCCGGCAAGCGGCCGGCCCACGAAATTATTCGGCCCGGCGTAGCGGATGTCCTCAAGGATGGTCGGATCGATGTCGCGCAGGAAGACAAAGCTATCAGGCAAGGTCTGCGCCCCAACAGGACCCGCAAGCCCGATTGCTGTTAACAGGATCAGAGCAAACCATTTCAAAGTGCGCATGTCCGGATGGTTGGCGATCCAATCGCGGCGACTTTGCGGCGCCCTTGTTTACCGTGGTTGCGACATCTCAGGGGATAACTCGCAAGCGCCCTATTCGCGCTTGCCCCCCGTTGCATCTCTGCCTATAGCTCTCGTTTTAATGACCCCTGCATCGAAATCGACCTTCGTCCTCGGTCACCGGCATCTGCTGGGAATCGAGGGCCTTTCCGCTGCCGATATTACCGGCCTGCTCGACCTTTCCGAGGAATATGTCGAACTCAACCGCCAGGTCGACAAGAAGCGCACCTCGCTGCGCGGCCGCACCCAGGTCAATCTGTTCTTCGAGGCCTCGACCCGCACCCAGTCCTCGTTCGAACTGGCCGGCAAGCGGCTCGGCGCCGACGTCATGAACATGTCGGTGTCCTCGTCCTCGATCCGCAAGGGCGAGACACTGATGGACACCGCAGTGACGCTGAACGCCATGCACCCGGACATTCTGGTGGTCCGGCACCACGCGTCGGGGGCGGTGGAACTCCTGGCGCGCAAGGTCGACGGTTCCGTCATCAATGCCGGCGACGGCGCCCACGAACATCCGACCCAGGCGCTGCTCGATGCGCTCACGATCCGCCGCAATAAAGGCCGGCTCGAAGGGCTGGTGATCGCGATCTGCGGCGATGTCATGCATTCGCGGGTGGCGCGCTCCAATATCCTGCTGCTCAACACCATGGGCGCGCGCGTGCGCGTCGTCGCCCCCTCCACGCTGTTGCCGCGCGGCATCGAGCGGATGGGCGTCGAGGTAGCCCGCGACATGCGCGAGGGGCTCAATGGCGCTGACATCGTGATGATGCTGCGGCTGCAGCGCGAGCGCATGAACGGCTCGTTCGTGCCCTCCAGCCAGGAATATTTTCATTATTTCGGCCTCGATCAGAAGAAGCTCGCTTATGCCAAGCCCGACGCGCTGGTGATGCATCCGGGGCCGATGAATCGCGGCGTGGAAATCGATTCCATCGTGGCCGACGGCGCCCAGTCGCTGATCCGCGAGCAGGTGGAAATGGGAGTGGCGGTGCGGATGGCGGTGCTCGAAGCACTCGCCCGCAACCTGCCGAACGCCTGATGCTGACCGACCGCCGCCCGATCCTGCTCGCCAACGCCCGCGTGGTCGATCCGTCGCGCGATTTCGACGGGCCCGGCGATGTCCTGATCGCCGACGGGGTGATCCGCGACAGCAAGCGCGGCATCGGCGCGGCCGGCGTACCCGAAGGCACCGACATCATCAATTGCGCCGGCAAGATCGTCGCCCCCGGGCTGGTCGACATGCGCGCCTTTGTCGGCGAGCCCGGCGCCAGCCACCGCGAGACCTTTGCTTCCGCCAGCCAGGCGGCGGCGACCGGCGGCATCACCACCATCATCTGCCAGCCGGATACCTCGCCGGTGATCGACAATTCCGCGACGGTGGATTTTGTGCTGCGCCGCGCCCGCGACACCGCGATCGTCAACATCCACCCGATGGCCGCCTTGACCAAGGGTATGCGTGGCGAGGAGATGACCGAGATCGGCCTGTTGAAGGCCGCCGGCGCCGTGGCGTTCACCGATGGCGACCGCAGCGTGACCAATGCGCAGGTGATGCGCCGGACCCTCACTTACGCGCGGGATTTCGACGCGCTGATCGTGCACCACACCGAAGACCCCGATCTGGTCGGCGAAGGCGTCATGAACGAGGGCGAGTTCGCCGCACGCCTTGGACTGGTTGGCATCCCCAATGCCGCCGAGGCCGTGATGCTGGAGCGCGACATGCGCCTGGTCGCGCTGACCGGCGGGCGTTATCACGCGGCGTCGCTAAGCTGCATCGAATCGCTGGAGATCCTCAAACGCGCCCGCGAGGCTGGTCTGGCGGTCTCCGCCTCGGTCTCGATCAATCATGTGACGCTGAACGAAAACGACATCGGCCCGTACCGGACCTTCCTGAAACTATCGCCGCCGCTGCGCAGCGAGGACGACCGCCTGGCGCTGGTCGCGGCCGTCGCGTCCGGCCTGATCGACGTCATCATGTCCGATCACAATCCGCAGGACGTCGAGGTCAAGCGGTTGCCGTTCGCGGAAGCGGCCTCGGGCGCGATCGGGCTTGAGACCATGCTGTCGGCGGCGCTGCGGCTGGTCCATAATGGCGAGACCGATTTCAAGACCCTGATCCGCGCGATGTCGACGCGCCCCGCCGAGATCCTGGGCCTGCCGGGCGGATCGCTGCGCGCGGGCTCGCCGGCTGACGTGATCGTGATCGATGCCGACACGCCCTGGGTGCTTGACCCCGCCGATCTCAAATCGCAATGCAAGAACACGCCGTTCGACGAATCCCGGTTCTCGGGCCGCGTCGTGCGCACCATCGTCGGCGGTAGAACCGTCTTTGAGCATGTCTAACGCGCTCGCACGCGATGCGCGCGAGCGAGATTTGCCGCCCGGGGAGTAGCAGAAATGTCGCTTAATGCGTTGCTGCCGGTGGCGTTCATCCTCGGCTATCTCCTGGGCTCGATCCCGTTCGGGCTGATCCTGACCCGGCTCGCGGGAACGCAGGACATCCGCACCATCGGCTCCGGCAATATCGGCGCCACCAATGTGCTGCGCACCGGCCGCAGGGGCCTCGCCGCCGCTACCCTGATCTGCGACATGCTCAAGGGCACCGTCGCGGTGATTATCGCGGGCTATTATGGCGGCCCCGACGCCGCGATGCTGGCCGCGCTCGGCGCCTTTCTCGGCCACCTGTTTCCGGTATGGCTGAAGTTCAAAGGCGGTAAAGGCGTCGCGGTTTATATCGGCGTATTGATCGGCCTGTTCTGGCCGGCCGCGGTGGTGTTCTGCGTGCTGTGGATCGCGACCGCCGTGACCTCGCGCTATTCATCGCTCTCGGCGCTGGTCGCGAGTTTTGTCACACCGATTTTCCTGTGGTGGTTCGGCCATCCCGCGCTGGCGTCGCTGTTCGTGGTGCTGACGCTGTTGCTGTTCTACATGCACCGCGAAAACATCAGGCGGTTGCAGGCAGGGACCGAGGGACGGATCGGGGAGAAATAGAACGTCATTCCGGGGCGCGCCAAGCGCGAACCTCAGATGTGCCATGCACATCGGGGAATCTCGCGAGACAAACGTCTAGATTCCGGGTCCACACGAAGACGCGTGTTCCGGAATGACCGCATGCTATCCCCGCGCCAGCGCGTCTTCGACGAAGCGCGCGGCCTTAAGCGCGCCGGCGTCGTTGCCAAATCGGGCGATCACCTGCACGCCGACAGGCAATCCACCGTCGGCTACATAAGCCGGGACGTTGACGCAGGGAACGCCCATCAGGGTCCAGAGCCGGTTGAACCGCGTATCGCCGGTTGAAGCCAGTCCCCTGGGCGCGGCGCCCGGCGCCGAGAACGTCAGCAACACATCAACCTCTTTAAATAATTCGTCCACTGCGCCACGGGCCCGGTGCGCGATAGAGCGCGCGTCGTCATAGGCCGCAGGGGTTATGCCGAGGGTTTCGTCCAATCTTGCGCGCAACAGCGGCGGCACCGCGTCATAATTGGCGCGATATTCCCATGCCATCGCCTGATGAGCTTCGAAAAACTGCACGACGGAATGAATCCGCCACGCCTGCGCAATGATCTGCGGCAATGGCAGCGTCCGAACCGAAGCACCGGCCCGCTCGGCCGCCATAGCCGCGATCCGCAGCGCCTCTCCGCTCGCCGTTTCCGGCGCGCCGGCAAAATCCTGCGTCACAACGCCGATCCGCGGCGTCTGCATCGCCGCGCCCGGCAACAGTTCGGGCCGGCTGGTGATGGCCGAAAGCCCCTGGGCCAGATCCCGGACGCCGGCCGCGAACAGCCCGACGGTGTCGAGCGTCCATGAAAAGCATTTCACGCCGATCGTCGGCAACATCCGGAACGACGGTTTGATCGCGGCGACGCCGCAGAACGACGCCGGCCGGATCACCGAACCGCCGGTCTGCGTTCCCAGCGCCAGCGGAATCATGCCGGCGCCCACCGCTGCCGCCGAGCCCGATGACGATCCGCCCGGCGTGTGATCCCGGTTGTGTGGATTGACCGTCGCTGGCGGATCATTGGCCGCGAACGCCGTGGTCGTGGTCTTGCCGATGATGGTCGCGCCCGCCTGCTTCAGCATCATCACCACAGGCGCATCCGCGCGCGGCTGCCAACCGCCGTAAATCGCCGGACAGCCCATCTCGGTCGGGAAATCCGAGGTATCGATGATGTCCTTGATCCCAACGGCGATGCCGCGCAACGGGCCGTCACTTGCGGCGCGGACGGTCTCGCTATGACAGACGAAAGCGCCGATGGACTTTTCGTGCGCGCCGATCGCCTCCAGCGATTGGGCGATGGCCGCATCGGCCGAAAGCGCGCCGGACGAGATACGGCGCTGGAGATCGGCGAGCGAGATCATCGGCATGTTTTCCTGACGGAGACCGCAGCGCTTTTACGAACCGGATCACGATCGGGCAAGCGCCAAACCCCCTTCCCCACTCGCTCGGGTTGATCCATGTTGTTGCCGTGGACAGCAGCAGCATCACCGGGAATGTGCACCTCACCGACGCCCAGCGCATCGACTGGCTGCGGCTGATCCGTTCCGATCGCGTCGGGCCGCACACGTTCCGCTCCCTGATCAATCATTTCGGCAGCGCGCGTTCCGCGCTGGAGCGCCTGCCCGATCTGGCGCGGCGCGGCGGCGCCGATCGTCCGGGACGAATCTACAGCGAGGAAGATGCCCGTGCCGAGCTTGCGGCCAGCCGGCAGATCGGCGTCAGCCTGCTGGCACCGGGCGAAGCCGGCTATCCGCCGCGGCTGGCGACGCTCGACGATGCACCACCCTTGCTCGGCGTGCGCGGCGCGAAGGATGTGCTGATGCGGCCGATGATCGCCGTCGTCGGCTCGCGCAACGCCTCCGGCGCCGGGCTTAAATTCGCAGGCACCCTGGCGCGCGATCTCAGCGACGCCGGATTTGTGATCGCCTCGGGACTGGCGCGCGGCATCGATCAGGCCGCACATCGCGCCAGTGTGGCGGGCGGCACGCTGGCGGTGCTGGCCGGCGGTCACGACAAGATCTATCCGCCCGAACACGAGGATCTCTTGATGGCGATCATCGCGTCGGGCGGGGCAATTTCCGAAATGCCGCTCGGGCATGTGCCGCGCGCCCGCGATTTTCCGAGGCGCAACCGGCTGATCTCGGGTGCATCTCTGGGCGTGGTCGTGGTGGAAGCCGCGCATCGCTCGGGATCGCTTATTACAGCCCGCATCGCCGCCGAACAGGGCCGCGAAGTATTCGCGGTGCCGGGCTCGCCACTCGATCCGCGCGCCGCCGGCACCAATGATCTGATCAAGCAGGGCGCGACGCTGATCACGGAAGCCGCCGACGTGATCCAGGCGGTCGAGCCGATCATGGGCCGGCCGATCGAACTGCGCGAGCCCGACGACGAAGCGCCGCCGGATTTCGAGCCCAATGCAAGCGATCGCGCCCGCATCACAGACTTGCTCGGACCCACTCCGCTTCTGCTCGACGATCTGATCCGAATGGCCGGCACCTCGCCGGCGATCGTGCGCACCGTGTTGCTCGAGCTTGAACTGGCCGGACGGCTCGAGCGCCACGGCGGCGGACTGGTGTCGCTGATCTAACCCATCAACCCACTTCGTTGCGCCGGTCGAACCGCGCCCGCGCGTCCTCTATCTCTGTTTGATGCTCACCGGCCCATTTGCCGAGCGCTTCCACCGGCTGCCACAGCCCGCGTCCGAGATCGGTCAGTTCGTAATCGACCCGCGGCGGAATGGTGGGAAATACCGTGCGCGTGACCAGGCCATCGCGCTCCAGTCCGCGCAGCGTCAGGGTCAGCATCCGCTGCGAAATCCCGCCGACCATGCGCTTGATCTCGTTGAAGCGCCGCGGGCCGTTACCGAGCAGCATGATGATGAACACGCTCCATTTGTCGCCGACCCGCGCCAGCACCGAGGCCACGCCGCGGCAGTCGCTGTCGAGATGCGCGTTGGGCGGCAGGACAGGCACATTGATGTGCTCGGGTTTCAAAAATGTGCCTTCTTGCGGGGTTTGCGGACAGTCACTCATATAGCCTCAGTTACAAACATATACCAAGGGTGACCAACATGAAACTCCTGCATATCGATTCCAGCGTGCTTGGACCGCACTCCGTCAGCCGCCAGGTTTCCGCCGCGATTGTCGAACGTCTCCGTCAGGAAACGCCTGACCTCGACATCACCTACCGCGACCTCACCTCGACGCCGCTGGCGCATCTGTCCGGCTCGCATCTGGCGGCCGCGCAAGGGGCGCCGCCCGAAGCCGCGCTGCAGCCGGATCTCGCCGCCGGTCAGGCCGTACTGGATGAATTCCTCACCGCCGACATCGTGGTGCTCGGCGCGCCCATGTATAATTTCACCCTTCCAAGCCAGCTCAAGGCCTGGATCGACCGTATTGTGGTGGCGGGCAAGACCTTCAAATACGGCGCCCAGGGCCCGGAAGGACTGGCCGGCAACAAGCGAGTCATCATTGCGATCTCGCGCGGCGGTTTCTACGGCGCCGGAACACCGATGGCCGTCGGCGAACATCTCGAGACCTATTTGCGCTGGGTGTTCGGCTTCATCGGCGTCACCAACCCCGAATTCATTTCGGCTGATGGAATCCAGATGGGACCGGAATACCGCGAAAAGGCGCTGGCGAGCGCCCTGCAGGCCGCGACCAGTCTTCACGCCGCCTGAGCATGAGACGAGACGCCGCCCGCCGTCGCCGAACCACGGCGGCGGGCCGGTGTCGTTACCTCAGTCTATCCGCGAAAAGCCGGCGCGCCGGCCGGTGACGCGGTCGCGCCGCCGTCGACAAAGATTTCCGCGCCCTGGATGTTGGAGGCATCGTCGGAAGCCAGGAACAGCACCGTCTTAGCGACCTCCTCGGCCTTGCCGAAGCGTCCGAGCGGAATGGTTTGCGAGATGCGCTTTTCCAAAGCCACCACCGCATCCGGGGTCGGTGCCGTGCGATTCCAGATCGGCGTCGAGGTTCCTCCCGGCGACACCACATTGACCCGGATGCCGCGCGGCGACAGTTCCGACGCCATCACCCGCGCCATCGCCCGCACCCCGGCCTTGCTCGCCGCATAAGCGGCATAACCGGGATTGCCGAGCACGGAGATCACCGAGCCGTTCAATATGATCGAGGCGCCATCCCTGAGATGCGGCACCGCGGCCTGCACGGTGAAGAACACCGCGGTGAGGTTGGTTCGGATCACGGATTCAAATGCCGCCAGCTTGGTTGAACCGATCGGCGTATTGCCGGCAATGCCAGCATTGGCGAACACGATGTCGAGCTTGCCGAATTTCTCGGCCGCCTGGGCTACGGCTTGCTCGGTTGCCTCGACATCGGTCGCGTCGGCCACGATCGCCAGCACGTTCGGTCCCAATGCTTTGGCGGCCGCCTCCAGCGTCGCCTGATTTCGGCCGGTGATCGCCACCCGGGCGCCCTCCGCCACGAACAGCCGCGCGGTTGCCAGCCCGATGCCGCTATTGCCCCCCGTAATCAATGCCGTCTTGCCCGCGAGCCGCATCGTCAACTCCTGTTTATCTGGTTGAAGCATTATCTGGTTGCATTATTAAACTAAGTTGCCATCTAGGGCATCTGGTTTCATAATGCAACCACACAACGCCGTGATCGGAGATCCGGCGTTCCGGGAGGATAGCCATGGTGAAGCGGACAAGTTTTGAGAATGCCGACTGCCCGGTCGCACGGTCGCTCGACGCGCTCGGCGACTGGTGGTCGCTGCTGATCATCCGCGACGCATTTTTGGGGCTGCGCCGCTTCAGCGAATTCCAAAAGAACCTGGGACTGGCGAAGAATATCCTCACCGTGCGGCTGCGCGCGCTGGTGGACCACGGCATCCTGACTACGGCGCCGGCCTCCGACGGCAGCGCCTATCAGGAATATCTGCTGACCCCGAAGGGACGCGGCATTTTCCCGGTGCTGGTCGCGCTGCGGCAGTGGAGCGAGGAATTTTCCGGCGAGCCTGGTGGGTTCGCTACCCTCTTGGTCGATCGCGGCAAGGGCCGGCCGGTGCGAAAGCTCGAACTGCGCGCCCATGACGGCCGGCTATTACACATTGGGGACACGACGTTGAAGCCCAATCCGAAATTGAAACGCCGCCAGCGCGTTTCAGCCTGACCGACGTGCGCCGCGCGTTACGACAGCGCGCGTTACGACAGATTGCGTTACGACAGATTGCGTTTGCCGCGAAGCCGGACGCGCTCCTCCGCTTCCATTTGCGCCATCTCAAGCAGACGCACCAGCATGCCAAGCTTGTGCCGCCGCGCCAGCCGGGCCAGCGCGGCAGCGGTTTCCGCAATGAACACCGCGGCCTCGTCTGGCCCGCCGTCTCCCGGCGGTTCGTCGGTTTGCGATCCCCCGCCCCCGCCCGAGGATCCGCGCGTCCTCCGGCCCCCTGTCTTGGTCAAAAAAACATCCAATGCCGTGTATTGTTGGAAGATACTCCTTCCGAGAGCGCAACTCTAGGACGTATTTCACAACTTTTTAGACGGTAGCACGCTGCCGCCGGGCGTGCTTTCAACATCTGGCGATTTGACAGAGGCCTCCACTGCACCCATGTTCGCTTCGAAACGGCCGACGCGAGTCTCGCGGAACCGGCCTTTATTTTTCCCGTAAGCCATTGGAATGACATGAATATCGTCATTGTCGAGTCGCCGGCGAAAGCCAAGACGATCAACAAATATCTAGGCGCCTCCTACGAGGTTCTGGCCTCTTTCGGCCATGTCCGCGACCTCCCGGCCAAGAACGGATCGGTCGATCCGGAGGCCAATTTCCAGATGATCTGGGAGGTCGACCCCAAAGCAGCCGGCCGGCTCAACGACATCGCCAAGGCGCTCAAGGGTGCCGACAAGCTGATCCTCGCAACCGACCCCGATCGCGAGGGCGAAGCGATCTCCTGGCATGTGCTGGAAGTGTTGAAAGAGAAGCGCGCGATCAAGGATCATAAGATCGAACGCGTGGTGTTCAATGCCATCACCAAGCAGGCGGTGACGGACGCGATGAAGAATCCGCGCCAGATCGATGGCGCGCTGGTCGATGCCTATATGGCGCGGCGCGCGCTGGATTATCTGGTCGGCTTCACGCTTTCGCCGGTGCTGTGGCGCAAATTGCCGGGCGCGCGCTCCGCAGGCAGAGTGCAGTCGGTGGCGCTGCGGCTGGTCTGCGATCGCGAACTCGAAATCGAGAAATTCGTGCCGCGCGAATACTGGTCGCTGGTTGCGACATTGACGACGCCGCGCGGCGACGCCTTCGAGGCCCGCCTGGTGGGCGCCGACGGCAAGAAGATCCAGCGGCTTGATATCGGCACCGGCGCCGAGGCCGAAGATTTCAAGAAAGCGATCGAGGCCGCCAACTTCTCGGTTTCCACGGTCGAAGCAAAACCGGCGCGCCGCAATCCGCAGGCCCCCTTCACCACCTCGACCCTGCAGCAGGAAGCCAGCCGCAAGATGGGCTTTGCGCCCGCCCATACCATGCGGATCGCGCAGCGGCTCTATGAGGGCATCGACATCGGCGGCGAGACCACCGGTCTCATTACCTATATGCGGACCGACGGCGTGCAGATCGACGGTTCAGCGATCACGCAGGCGCGCAAGGTGATCGGCGAGGATTACGGCAACGCCTATGTGCCGGATGCGCCGCGCCAGTACCAGACCAAGGCCAAGAACGCGCAGGAAGCGCACGAAGCCATCCGGCCGACCGACCTGTCGCGCCGTCCGGCCGATATGCGCCACCGCCTCGATACCGATCAGGCCCGGCTTTATGAACTGATCTGGATCCGCACCATCGCGAGCCAGATGGAATCGGCCGAGCTGGAACGCACCACCGTCGATATCGCGGCCAAGGCGGGCTCCCGCGTGCTGGAACTGCGCGCCACCGGCCAGGTGATCAAATTCGACGGCTTCCTCGCGCTCTACCAGGAAGGCCGCGACGATGACGGTGACGACGAGGACTCCCGCCGCCTCCCCGCTATGAGCGAGGGCGAAGCGCTCAAGCGCAAGGAGCTCGCCGTCACCCAGCACTTCACCGAACCGCCGCCGCGATTTTCCGAAGCGTCGCTGGTCAAGCGCATGGAAGAACTCGGCATCGGCCGTCCCTCGACCTATGCCTCGATCCTGCAGGTGCTGAAAGACCGCGGCTACGTCAAGCTCGAAAAGAAGCGCCTGCACGGCGAGGACAAGGGCCGCGTCGTGGTCGCGTTCCTGGAAAACTTCTTCGCCCGCTACGTCGAATATGATTTCACCGCGGCACTGGAAGAACAGCTCGACCGCATCTCCAACAACGAGATTTCCTGGCAGCAGGTATTGAAGGATTTCTGGGGCGATTTCATCGGCGCGGTCAACGAGATCAAGGATCTGCGCGTCACCCAGGTGCTGGATGCGCTCGACGACATGCTGGGGCCGCACATCTATGCGCCGCGCGCGGACGGCGGCGATCCCCGGCAGTGTCCGACCTGCGGCACCGGCAAGCTCAACCTCAAGGCCGGAAAGTTCGGTGCCTTTGTCGGCTGCACCAATTATCCGGAGTGCCGCTACACCCGTCCGCTCGCCGCCGACAGCGAAGCCAGCGCCGACCGTATTCTCGGCAAGGATCCGGTGTCCGGTCTCGACGTCGTGGTGAAGGCCGGACGGTTCGGTCCCTACATCCAGCTCGGCGAGCAGAAGGATTATGCCGAAGGCGAAAAGCCCAAGCGCGCCGGTATCCCGAAGAACATTTCGCCCAGCGATATCGAATTTGAGCTGGCATTAAAACTGTTGTCGCTGCCGCGTGAGATCGGCAAGCATCCGGAAACCGGCGAACCGATCACCGCGGGCCTCGGCCGTTTCGGTCCGTTCGTTCGTCATGAGAAGACCTATGCCAGCCTCGAGGCCGGCGACGAGGTGTTCGACATCGGCCTCAACCGGGCCGTGACGCTGATTGCCGAAAAAATCGCCAAAGGTCCTAGCGGCCGCCGTTTCGGCGCCGATCCCGGCAAGCCGCTGGGCGACCACCCGACCCTTGGCGGGGTCGCCGTCAAGAGCGGACGCTATGGCGCCTATGTCACGGCCGGCGGCGTCAACGCCACCATTCCCAGCGACAAGACGCAGGACACCATCACGCTCGCCGAGGCGATCGCGCTGATCGACGAACGCGTGGCAAAGGGCGGCGGCAAGCCCAAGCGCGGCGCCAAAAAAGCCAAACCATCGGCCAAGCCAGCCAAGGTCGCGGTGGAAGCGAAGGCGGCAAAGCCCGCCAAGAAGCCAGCTGCGAAGAAGTCCGTGGCGAAACCGAAAGCGGAAGCCGCCAGCAAGGCGCGCGCGCCGGTGACGGCCAAAACATCGCCTTCAAAGGCCGCCAAGCCCCTCGCCAAGAAGAGCGCCGGCAAGGCAAGCGGATAGCGTGGCACAGCAACGCGACAGCGGTTTTCCGGGCCGGGATGCCATCGTCGCCTTCATCCGCGCGCAATCCGCTGACGTCGGAACCCGCGAGATTGCGCGGGAATTCGGCCTCAAAAACGCCGACCGCGTCGAGCTGAAGCGAATCCTGCGCGAGCTCGCCGCCGACGGCACGATCGCCAAACGCGGCAAGAAGATACACCAGCCGGCCGCACTGCCGCCGACCGTGATGGCCGATATCACCGGACGCGACAGCGATGGCGAACTGATCGCCACGCCCACCGAGTGGGATGAAGAGGAAAGCGGCGCGGCACCGAAAATCCGGATTCATGTTCCAAGACGACCCCAGCCGGGCACGGCGGCTGGTGTCGGCGACCGCGCGCTGCTGCGTGTCGAGAAGCCGGACGACAGCGAAGGCGCCGCCTATCGCGGGCGGGTCATCAAGGTCATCGATCACGCCAGGACCCGCGTGCTCGGAATCTTCCGCGCCCTGCCTACCGGCGGCGGCCGTCTCATTCCGGTCGACAAGAAGCAGGCCGGCCGCGAATTGAACATCGCCAACGCCGATACCGGCGGCGCGCAGGATGGCGACCTCGTCAGCGTCGATCTGGTGCGCTCGCGCGGCTTCGGGCTGGCCTCCGGCAAGGTGAAGGAGCGGCTGGGTTCACTGGCGTCGGAGAAAGCGGTCAGCCTGATCGCGATCCATGCCCATGAAATTCCGCAGGCTTTCTCCCCCGCCGCATTGCGCGAAGCCGAGGCGGCGAAACCGGCAACGCTGGCGGGGCGCGAGGATTGGCGCGACCTGCCGCTGGTCACCATCGATCCGCCGGATGCCAAGGATCACGACGACGCGGTTCATGCCGAACTGGATTCCGATCCGAATAACAAAGGCGGCTACATCGTCCATGTCGCGATCGCGGACGTCGCATTTTACGTGCGGCCGGGATCGGCGCTGGACCGTGACGCGCTGACCCGCGGCAATTCAGTGTATTTTCCGGACCGCGTGGTGCCGATGCTGCCGGAGCGCATCTCCAACGATCTGTGCTCGCTGGTGCCGGGCGAGCCGCGCGGCGCGCTGGCGGTGCGGATGGTGATCGGCAATGATGGCCGCAAGCGCTCGCACAGCTTTCATCGCATCCTGATGCGCTCCGCCGCCAAGCTCAATTACGCGCAGGCGCAGGCCGCGATCGATGGACGGCCCGACGACACCACCGGCCCCCTGCTCGATCCGATCCTCAAACCGCTCTATGATGCCTACGCGGTTGTGAAGCGCGCCCGTGACGAGCGCGACCCGCTCGATCTCGACATTCCCGAGCGCAAGATCCTCTTGAAACCGGATGGCACGGTGGATCGCGTGATCGTGCCGGAGCGCCTCGACGCCCACAAACTGATCGAAGAATTCATGATTTTGGCCAACGTCGCCGCGGCCGAAATGCTTGAAAAGAAGACGCTGCCGCTTATCTACCGGGTGCATGATGAACCGACACTTGAGAAGGTTCATAACCTGCAGGAATTCCTCAAGACCCTCGATCTGCCGTTTGCCAAAAGCGGCGCGTTGCGCCCCTCGCTCTTCAATCGCGTGCTGGCGCAGGTCAAGGGACATGATTCCGAACCGCTGGTGAATGAAGTGGTGTTGCGCTCGCAAGCCCAGGCCGAATATTCAGCCGAGAATTACGGTCATTTCGGCCTGAACCTGCGTCGTTATGCTCATTTCACTTCGCCTATCAGGCGATACGCGGATCTGATCGTGCATCGCGCATTGATCCGCGCGCTGGGCCTGGGCGAAGGCGCGTTGCCGGAGACCGAAACGGTGGAGACCTTGAGCGAGGTCGCCGCGCAGATTTCCGTCACTGAGCGGCGCGCCATGAAGGCCGAGCGCGAAACCGCCGATCGCCTGATCGCACATTTTCTGGCCGACCGCATCGGGGCGACTTTTCAGGGCCGCATTTCCGGCGTGACCCGCGCCGGATTGTTCGTCAAGCTCAGCGATACCGGCGCCGACGGCCTGATCCCGATCCGCACGCTCGGAACCGAATATTTCAACTATGACGAGACCCGCCATGCGCTGGTCGGCACACGCAGCGGTGCCATGCACCGGCTGGGTGACGTTGTCGACGTTCGTCTGGTAGAAGCAGCCCCTGTGGCCGGCGCGTTACGGTTCGAATTGCTGTCGGAAGGCCAGGTTGCCCCGCGCGGACGCAAACGCGAACCCGGGCGGGACACTTCCAAAACCAAGGCCAAAGCGCATCCAGGTCGCACGCCCCGCAAGAAGATTCGCAAGCCCGGCAAGAGCAACTCAGGCAAATCCAGGAAGGGTCAATCATGGAAAGCTTAAGCGCAGCACCCAAAATCTGGACCAGCGATTCCGTGTCCGCCGAGAAGCGCGACGTGTGGACCGCGATGAAACGTGGCTTTCGCGGCCGCTGTCCCCGCTGCGGCGAAGGCAAGCTGTTTCGCGCCTTCCTCAAAGTCGACAATCATTGTTCGGCCTGCGGCCTCGATTTCACGCCGCACCGTGCCGACGACCTGCCCGCCTATCTCGTGATTGTCATCGTCGGCCATCTCCTGGTGCCGGTGATCCTTTGGATCGAAACCGATTACTCGCCGCCGGTGTGGCTGCAGCTCTCGATCTATCTGCCATTCACGGTCGTTGCGTCCTTGCTGCTGCTGCAGCCGGTCAAGGGCGTGGTGGTCGGGATGCAATGGGCGCTGCGGATGCACGGATTTGACGAGCAGAACCCGGAGCCATAGACCACCGGGCAACCTTCCAAACAAGAAACTAAAACGGGCGGCGGACGTGCGATGAGTGAAATTGCGACGACGGCGAAAGAAGCCGATCATCACCCCTATCGCCGCCCGGTCGACGCCGCCACGCTGATCCTGATCGATCGTACCGCCACCACCCCGAAAGTTCTGGTCGGCAAGCGCCACGACAAGGTGGTGTTCATGCCCGGAAAATTCGTCTTTCCCGGCGGTCGCGTCGACAAATCCGACAACCGCGTCCCCGTGGCCGCGCCGATCCCCGCTGCGCTCGAAACCAACCTGCTGAAGGGCCGTCCCAAGATCACGCCATCGCGCGCACGCGCGCTGGCGGTGGCCGCGATCCGCGAGGCCTGCGAGGAAACCGGCCTCTGTCTTGGACGCAAAAGCAATGGCGCAGCGCCGGCGCTGGATGGCGCGTGGAAGCCCTTCGCCGAGGCCGGTCTCCTACCTGACCCGTCCGGGCTGTTTTTGATTGCGCGCGCGATTACGCCGCCAGGCCGGGTGCGGCGCTTCGATACAAGATTCTTCACCGCGGACGCCTCAACGATCGCGCATCGCGTCGAGGGCGTGATCCACGCCGATGCCGAACTGGTGGAGCTGGTCTGGGTCGAGATCGGCTCGAAACCGCTGGCCGACCTGCATCCCATGACCAGGAATGTCCTGAACGAACTCGAAAAGCGCCTCGCCACCGGCCCGCTGAACCACGACGCAACGGTGCCGTTTTTCCATTTCTATGGCGGCAAGATGCACAAGGATGTGTTGGGCGCGTAGCGCATCCGACGCATCTCCTCCGTCATTCCGGGGCGCGCGCTGGCGCGAACCCGGAATCTCGAGATTATCCGATGTGCAATTGCACATCGTAGTTCGATGCTGCGCATCGCCCCGGAATGACGGATGTGTCGGGGACCCGCACAAAAACAAAATAATCTTCTGCACTTCGTGTGATGGCGCATGGCCGCTTCATCCCTATCTCCTACCGAACGACAAAACCAACACGGGAATGGGGCCATGGCACAACGTCAACTCAAGCTCGGCGCGTTCATGCGCCCGGTCAGCATCCACACCGGCGCGTGGCGCTATCCCGGCGCCTGGCCGGATGCCAATTTCAATTTCGCCCATATCAGGCAGCTGATCCAGAAACTCGAAGCCGGAAAATTCGACGCCTTCTTCATGGCCGATCATCTGGCCGTGCTCAACATGCCGATCTCCGCGTTGAAGCGCAGCCACACCGTCACCTCGTTCGAGCCGTTCACATTATTGTCAGCGCTGGCCGGCGCCACCGAACGGATCGGACTGATCGCCACCGGCTCGACCACCTTCGACGAGCCCTATCACGTCGCCCGCCGCTTCGCCTCACTCGATCACATCAGTGGCGGCCGCGCCGGATGGAACATCGTCACCACGTCGAATCCGGACGCCGCGCTGAATTTCGGCCTCGAAGACCACATGGAGCACGCCGAGCGCTACAAGCGGGCGCGCGAATTCTACGATGTGGTGACGGGCCTGTGGGATTCCTTCGCCGACGACGCCTTTGTCAGGGATGTCGAGGCCGGCCTCTATTTCGACCCCGAAAAGATGCATGTGCTCAATCACAAGGGAAAATATCTGTCGGTGCGCGGCCCGCTCAACATCGCCCGCCCGGTCCAGGGCTGGCCTGTGATCGTCCAGGCCGGCGCATCCGATGACGGCCGCCAGCTCGCCGCGGAAACCGCCGAGGCGGTGTTCACCGGCGGCGGCAGCCTCGCTGACGGGCAAAAGCTCTATGCCGACATCAAGGGCCGCATGGACAGGCTAGGCCGCGACCGCGACAGCCTGAAGATCCTGCCTGGCGCCTTTGTCGTGGTCGGCGACAGTGTCGAAGCGGCAAAGGAGAAACGCGCTTTGCTCGACAGCATGGTGCATTACGACAGCGCGATTTCGTCGCTCTCGGTGATGCTGGGAACCGATGCCTCCGGCTTCGATCCCGACGGCCAGCTGCCGCCGATCCCCGAAACCAACGCCAGCAAGAGCGGCCGTCAGCGCATCGTCGACGTCGCCGCGCGCGACAGGCTGACGGTGCGCCAGCTCGCGCAGCGCGTCGGCGGCTATGGCGGGCTCTCCTTCGTGGGCACGCCGCAGGTGATCGCCGACCAGATGGAAGAGTGGCTGACCAGCTTCGGCTGCGATGGCTTCAACATCATGTTCCCGTTCCTGCCCGCCGGGCTCGACGATTTCGTCGACAAAGTGGTGCCGGAACTGCAGAAACGCGGGATTTTCCGCACCGAATATGAAGGCAGGACGTTGCGGGAGAATCTGGGCCTGCCGCGGCCGAAAAATCGCTTCTTTGAGGGTTAATCTAGCGCGTATTCCACAAAACTGGGCACCGGTTTTGTGATCAGAATACGCGCAAAAGATTGATTCTACCTGGAATCGGGCGGTTATTGCCCCGCAAAACCTTGACTTTGGGCGATCAGAAGCTAGGTTGCGCGGCAAATGCGGGCCTGATGGGCCGGCACCCGATTCCAGACATTTTCCAGACATCCAGAGGTTCTGAACATGGCCAAAGCGGTCACCATCAAGGTCAAGCTCGTTTCCTCGGCGGACACCGGCTTCTATTACGTCGCCAAGAAGAATTCGCGCACCATGACCGACAAGCTGGTCAAGAAGAAGTACGACCCGGTCGCGCGCAAGCACGTCGAGTTCAAGGAATCCAAGATCAAGTAAGCTTCCGGCCCATTGCTGGCGGATTCGAACGGGGCCTCGGGCCCCGTTTTTGTTTTGCGCTCCGGCCGCTCTACGCCGCGGCCGCGACCACGCGGTTGCGGCCGTCATGCTTGGCGCGGTAGAGCGCGGTGTCGGCGCGCTTGAGCACGTCGGCGATCGCCTCGCCCTTGCGCTCCAGCGTCGACAGCCCGATCGAAATCGTGACCTCGATGCGCTTGGTGCCCTTGTGGACCGCGAAGGTCTCGCCGGCGATCGAACGCCGCAGCCGTTCGGCCACCATGCCCGCGACGTGCAAATCGGTCTCCGGCATCACGATGACGAATTCCTCGCCGCCATAGCGGCAGGCGAGATCGATACCGCGGATCGACTTGCGGATCCGGACCGCGAATTCACGCAACACGTCGTCGCCGGCGTCGTGGCCGTAATTGTCGTTGATCGACTTGAAGAAATCGATGTCGAGCATCATCAGCGCCAGCGGCTTGCCGCGGCTCGAGGCCTGCTCGGCCAGCGTTCCCAGATGGCTCTCCATGTAGCGGCGATTGTGCAGGCCGGTCAGCGCATCGGTGATCGCCATTTCGATCGAGTTCTGCACGTTGTCGCGCAGATGGTCGGTATAGCGCCGCTTGCGAATCTGGGTGCGCGCGCGCGCCAGCAATTCGTTCTTGTCGACCGGGCGCAGCAGGTAATCGTTGACGCCGATCTCGAGGCCACGAAGCAGCCGCGCATTGTTGTCGGCGTCCGCGATGGCCAATATCGGCACCTGCCGGGTCCGCTCCAGCGACCGCGCCTGGCTACACAGCCGCAAGCCGTCGAAATTATCGAGGCCGAGCGAGACGATCAGAAGATCGTAATTGCCGTCGGCGGCGTGAAACAGCGCTTCGGCCGGATTGGCTTCGACATCGACGGTGTGCTCGGAGCTGAGCACCGGCGCCAGCCGCTCATAGGATGAGGGCCGGTCGTCGACCAAGAGAATGCGCCCGCCCTTGCCGGTGTCGGCCACGGCACTTCGCTCCGGCGCCTGCACGCCGATCTCGAGCGAGGTGATGGCGCGCATGCGCAGCTCATCGGTCATCATCTTCAATCGGGTCAGCGAGCGCACCCGCGCGATCAGCACGACGTCCGACACCGGTTTGGTCAGGAAATCGTCGGCGCCGGCCTCCAGGCCGCGCACGCGATCGGCCGGGCTATCCAGCGCCGTCACCATGACCACCGGAATGAAATGCGTCGCCGGACTGGACTTCAGCCGGCGGCAAACCTCAAAACCGTCCATGTCCGGCATCATGACGTCGAGCAGAATGATATCGCATTCGGCGCGCGCGCAGATCGCCAGCGCCTCGGTGCCGTTGGACGCGGTCATGACGTCGAAATACTCGGCCGACAGCCGCGCCTCCAGGAGCTTGACGTTGGCCGGGACGTCATCGACGACCAGAATACGCGCGGACATAAACTCTCCTACCCGATGAACCGTCGGACGGTTTCAATAAATTTGCCGACCGAGATCGGCTTGGACAAATAAGCCTCGCAGCCGCCCTCGCGGATGCGCTCCTCGTCACCCTTCATCGCAAAGGCGGTGACCGCGACCACCGGTATCGAACGCAATTCCGGATCATCCTTGATCCAGCGCGTCACTTCGAGACCCGAAACCTGGGGAAGCTGGATATCCATCAAAATGAGATCGGGGCGCAGCTTACGCACGAGATCGAGCGCCTCGAAACCGTTGCTGGTACCGGATGTCTGATAGCCATGCGCCTCCAGCAGATCGCGAAAGAGCTTCATGTTGAGCTCGTTGTCCTCCACGATCAGGACGGTTTTTGCCATCCCGCCCTCCAATCCCGTGAAAACCGTCCAGGCATGCGGGGCATCAGGCGCCGCTACCGGACGTGTCAAAAAGTGAATTCAAACTAGCGCCAGATTCGCTCTAACCCGTTAAGCCCGACTGCCATCTTTGCGTGAAGTGGTTTCCACTTGCTTGAACAGGCTACGCAGACTCGGGCATGATGGCTTTAAAAATAGAGACCATAAGTTACGGAAAGGCAAATAATTCCGTTGAGGAAACCCATTCACAAACCGAAAGAAGTGGCTGAAATCGTTGCGATTCAGGCGCTTTCCTTCGTTGCCGGCGACCCCGAGCGTCTGGGCTTGTTCCTGGCCGAAAGCGGGATTGGTCCGGAAACGCTGCGCACCGCCGCGGCCGATCCGCATTTCCTCGCCCATGTGCTCGATTTCGTGTTGCGCGATGACGCAACCGTGAAGGCGTTCGCAACCGCTTCACAACTGCATCCCACCAACATCGCCGCCGCCCGGCAGGCGCTGCGCGATCCGGATGAGGAGCGCGACGTGCCGTGAGCGCCACCGCGCCTGAGTTCGCCGGGCCAACCTGCTTTTGCCGGGATTGCCTGTGTGATCTCGACATCGCGGCGAAGCGATGCGGCGAATGCGGTTCACCTCGCCTGGTTCGTCACCCTGCGCTGGCGTCGCTCACCCTCGCCCACATCGATTGCGACGCGTTCTACGCGACGGTGGAGAAACGCGACAACCCTGAACTCGCCGACAAGCCCGTCATCATCGGCGGCGGCAAGCGCGGCGTGGTATCGGCGGCGTGCTACATCTCCCGCACCTTCGGGGTGCGCTCGGCGATGCCGATGTTCAAGGCGCTGGCGCTGTGCCCACACGCCGCCGTGATCCGGCCCGACATGGCCAAATATGTCCGGGTTGGCCGCGACGTGCGCCGCGCCATGCAGGCGCTGACACCGCTGGTCGAGCCGCTGTCGATCGACGAAGCGTTTCTGGATCTCGGCGGGACCCAGCGCGTGCACGGCATGATCCCGGCGAAGGTGCTGGCGCGTTTCGCCCGCGAAGTCGAGCGCGACATCGGCATCACGGTGTCGGTCGGACTGTCCTGCAACAAATTCCTGGCCAAGATCGCATCCGACATGGACAAGCCACGCGGCTTTGCCGCGCTCGATCAAACCGAGGCCCGCGCGATGCTGGCGGACAAGCCGGTCGGGTTCATTTTCGGCGTCGGGCCGGCGACCCAGGAACGGCTGTCGCAGCGTGGCTTTCGCATCATCGCCGACCTGCAGCGCGCCGACGAAACCGAGCTGATGAAGCAGTTCTCGACCGAGGGCCGGCGGTTGTGGCGGCTGGCGCGCGGCATCGACGATCGCCGCGTGGTGCCGGACCGGGGCGCCAAAACCATTTCCAGCGAAACCACGTTCGAGACCGACATTCGCGATTTCGCAAGCCTCGAAAGGACGCTGTGGCGGCTGTCGGAGAAGGTGTCGTCGCGGCTCAAAAGCAGCGAATTGGCGGGATCGACCATCACGCTGAAACTCAAGACCGCCGATTTCAGGCAACGCACCCGCTCGCAATCGATCCACGCCCCGACACAGCTGGCGGCCAAGATTTTCGCGGTGTCCCGGGAAATGCTGGCGAAGGAAATCGACGGCACGGCCTTTCGGCTGATGGGCGCCGGCGTCAGCGCGCTGCGCCCGGGATCACAGGCCGACGACACCGACATGCTGGACCGCCGCTCCGCCCATGCCGAACGCGCCATCGACGATCTGCGCAAGAAGTTCGGCAACGCCGCCGTGATCCGGGGCATCGCCTATGACGGGCCGGAAAAGGCGGAGTAAGTTCGGTGACGGCTACTTCGGCGCTTCCGCCGTCTTGCACGGCTTGGAATCCTTGACGTCGAACTTTCCGAGCGCGCCGGAGATGACAAAGTCGTTGTAATCGAGCACCAGCGCCCGCGAAACGCCATTCTCGTACAGCTCGAACGACATCGCATAGACCGGGCTCTGCTCGCCCTCATTGGCCTTGGTATCGCGGTCATAATAGCTCACCGTCACCGGCCAGCGCGTCATGGTTTTCATGACGTCATTTTGCGTCGATGGATCGGGTGAATCGATGGTGCGGTCGCCGGGGATCGGCTGCCCGATCACGGACAGGGTATTGTAGACCTTCTCGCCATTGTCCGATCCGTCATAGACGGTCAATTCAAGCACCGATTT
>NZ_JBEKCZ010000075.1:0-21996 GCF_050014615.1 Bradyrhizobium sp.
GTCGGCGATCAGGTTGGTCGGCACGGTGATCACAACCTTGTCCGCGGTCAGCGTGCCCTGCGAGGTCTCGATCCGCAGCCGCTTGCCGGAATGATCGATCAGCGTGACCTCGCAATTCAGCGCCAGTGGAAGCGTGGCGCCATAGGCCGCCATCAACGCGCCGTAGCCGTTTCGGATGCGCCAGTTGATGTTGGTGTCCTCATAGGCGTCCATGTCGAGAATCGAGACGGCATCGAGTTCGCAGCCGTTGATGTAGGTCGAGATCGCGTCGATCATCGGGTTCCAGCGGTTGCCGGGCTCGAGACAGAGATTGGCCGGCATATCGCGGCCGCCTTTAGCGGCGTGCTCGGCGCGCGCGTAGAATTCATCGATCGCGCGGATGAATTCGTCGCGCTCTTGTTGCGGAAACGCCTTGCCATAGGCGCGCTCGCGCCAGGGCGGCAGCGCCTTGTTGACCTCGAAGTTCAGGCCTTCGGCGATGGCAACGAATGAATTCTTGTCGGCCGAATGCAGCCAGCCGCAGCCGAGGTCGAACACAATGTCCGGGGCGGCCATGATGGTGTGACCGCGTCCGCCGACGCGGTCGCGTGCTTCCAGCACGATCATGGAGAGGCCGGAGTTTTTCAGCGCATGCGCCGCGCCGAGGCCTGCGGCGCCGGCGCCGATGATGGCGACATCGACTGCGAAGGGGAGGGACATGCTTTTGCTCTAGCACGTAGGCATTTGGGGTTGAAGCCAGCCCGGTTTGCGGTGTCATCATCCGCGAAAGCGGATGATCCAGTACGCCGCGCCGGTTCGGTTCTATCTCACGCGGCAGCGATTACTGGATGCCCCGCTTTCGCGGGGCATGACAGTGTCGTGTGGGGCGAGGTTAAATCAGGCCACCGCTTCCTTGGACTTTTCCGCGCGCTTGCGCTCGTTGGCGTCGAGGTGACGCTTGCGCAGGCGGATCGACTTCGGCGTGATCTCGACCAGTTCATCGTCCTCGATATAGGCCAGCGCCTTTTCCAGCGTCATGCGGATCGGCGGCGTCAGCCGCACCGCTTCATCCTTCGAGGTGGTGCGGATGTTGGTGAGCTGCTTGCCCTTGAGGATGTTGATCTCGAGGTCGTTGTCGCGGGTATGCTCGCCGACGATCATGCCCTTGTAGACCTTCCAGCCCGGCTCGATCATCATCGGACCGCGATCTTCCAGCTTGAACATCGCGTAAGCCACCGCCTCGCCCTGATCGTTGGAGATCAGCACGCCGTTGCGGCGGCCCTGGATGTCGCCCTTGTAGGGCAGGTAATTGTGGAACAGGCGGTTCATGATCGCCGTGCCCTTGGTGTCAGTCATCAACTCGCCCTGGTAGCCGATCAGGCCGCGGGTCGGCGCGTAGAACACCAGCCGCAGCCGATTGCCGCCGGACGGGCGCATCTCGATCATCTCGGCCTTGCGCTCGCTCATTTTCTGCACGACCACGCCGGAGAATTCCTCATCGACGTCGATGACGACTTCCTCGACCGGCTCCAGCAACTGGCCGTTCTCGTCCTTGGTCAACACCACGCGCGGGCGCGACACGCTGAGCTCAAAACCTTCGCGACGCATGGTCTCGATCAGGATCGCGAGCTGCAATTCGCCGCGGCCCGACACTTCCATGGAATCCCTGTCGGCGGCCTCGACCACGCGCAATGCGACGTTGCCTTCGGCTTCGCGCAGCAGGCGGTCGCGGATCAGGCGGCTGGTGACCTTGTCACCTTCGGTGCCGGCGAGCGGCGAGTTGTTGACGATGAACGACATCGACACCGTCGGCGGATCGATCGGCTGGGCCTGGATCGGCACATCGACGCTCGGATCGCAGAAGGTGTCGGCGACGGTGCCCTTGGGCAGGCCCGCGATGGCGACGATATCGCCGGCTTCGGCCAGTTCGACCGGCTGGCGTTCGAGACCACGGAAAGCGAGGATCTTGGTGATGCGGCCGGTTTCGACCACCTTGCCGTCGCGCGACAGCACCTTCACTGCCTGGTTCGGTTTGACCGAACCGGACGCAATGCGGCCGGTGATGATGCGGCCGAGATAGGGGTTGGCCTCGAGAATGGTGCCGAGCAGCCGGAACGGGCCTTCCTCGACCACCGGCGGCGCCACATGCTTGATGACGAGATCGAACAGCGGCTTCATGCCGACGTCGTGAGAAGCGTCCGGCGTCGTTCCCATCCAGCCGTTCTTGCCCGATCCATACAGAATCGGAAAGTCGAGCTGATCATCGGTGGCGTCGAGTGCTGCGAACAGGTCGAACACCTCGTTGACGACTTCGGTGACGCGGGCATCCGGGCGGTCGACCTTGTTGATGGCGACGATCGGCTTCAGGCCCAGCTTGAGCGCCTTGCCGACCACGAATTTGGTCTGCGGCATCGGGCCTTCGGCGGCGTCGACCAGAACGATGACGCCGTCGACCATCGACAGGATACGCTCGACCTCACCGCCGAAATCGGCGTGGCCCGGCGTGTCGACGATGTTGATCTGGGTGTCTTCCCAATGCACCGAGGTGCACTTGGCGAGAATGGTGATGCCGCGCTCGCGCTCCAGATCGTTGGAGTCC
Source organism: Bradyrhizobium sp. (assembly GCF_050014615.1). GTDB lineage: Bacteria > Pseudomonadota > Alphaproteobacteria > Rhizobiales > Xanthobacteraceae > Bradyrhizobium. The sequence goes on from NZ_JBEKCZ010000075.1 coordinate 2,579, forward strand.
ATGGCACGCTCGACCTGACGCTGGTTGTCGCGATAGGTGCCGGATTGCTGCAGCAATTTGTCGACGAGGGTGGTCTTGCCGTGGTCGACGTGGGCGATGATGGCGATGTTGCGAAGGTTCATAGCTCTTCTTCTGGCTCGGGCAACGACTGGAGCGCGATCTCGCCGGAAAACCGGGACCCACTTTTCCGGATCACGCTCAAAAACCTGGAGTGCGAGAGGGCGCCAGGCGCCCAAAAAGGAAGCCCGGCCAAAGGACCGGGCACACCCTACTCGTTGCGGCGCAATATAGTCAGAAATCGCCGAAAAACAATGCGTTGTTTGCGATTTGGTTAGCTGATTTTCACGCCAAACCGGCCTGCCGTCAGTGGCTGGGGCCGCATTCGGCGGGGTAAACCCCGCGCAGCACTTCCTCGAAGTGGTTTTTGACGGATTCGTTACAAAGGCAGGCCCGCTTTTGCAGCGCTTCGCGGTCGCGGACCAGGATCGAGCCGCGGCGGGTTTCCAGCACCCCTTCCAGCTTGAAGGTCTGAATCACCCGGCTGGCATAGCTGCGGCCGACTCCCAATAGCGTCGCCAGCTGCTCATGCGTCAGCGGCACTGCATTGTCGCCGTCGGTGCGTTCCATCGCCGAGATGATCCATTTCGCCGTGCGCTGCTCGATCGAATGGATCGCATTGCAGGCGGTCGACTGGAACATCTGGGCCAGCATGCAGTCGGCATAGCGCGCAAACACGTTGCGCAGCGTGGCCGACGTGGTCTTCGCTGCATCCAGTTTCCCGACATGCAGGCGCACCAACGGCCCGCCGAACTTGACCATGATGCGGGTATAGGCCGGCAGATAACCGAGGCTGACGATGCCGCCGACGGCGCCCTCGCGGCCGACCAGGATGGTCTCGACATCGCGGCCATCCTCGTTGGGAACCAGATACGACGCCAAAGTCGGCCCGCATGGAAAGTGGACGGTTTCGACGTCGTCGCCGGGATTATAAAGCAGGTCGCCGGCCGCAGCCTGTTCCCGTGCGAGATGCGGTGCGATCAGCGCAAAATCCCTGGCATTGAGCCGCCGCAACAGGTTGTTGAAGGGGCGATCAAGACCGTCCGAAGCACTTCCACCGGGTGCCGTCATCCCAAAATGTCCCTCGTCCCCTGCGGTTTCGACAATATCGGACTCTGTTGGATAGTTATGTGCACAAGTGCACAGACGCGGAAGCCGTGACGTGGTGGTTTCACAATGGGAACCGGCCGGGTAAGGCGCCAACGGCAGTTCGGGTTCCAGGTCAGGCCAAGATTTTGATATTGATAGCTCTTGCCAGCGAGAAAATGGACACCACCGCATCCGACCGTTCGCCCGCGTTGCCCGACGACGTCCTGATCGTCGAGGACGATCCTCTTATCGCGCTCGATTTCGAGGACACGATCCTTGGTCTTGGGGCGAAGGCGGTCCGGACCGCCGGAAACGTCGCCAAGGCGCTCGACATGATTGCTGAGCGTGCGCCGGACTTCGCGCTGCTCGATGTCGGCCTGCTCCACGAAAAGAGCTTTGCGGTCGCGGAACGGCTGGAGCAGCTCGGGATTCCGTTCGCCTTCGTCACCGGATACGGCGCCGACGTCAGACTCCCGGCGCCATTCACACAACGGCCGAGGTTGCCCAAGCCCTGTCCGACCGACGCGCTGGAATCCTTGTTGAAACGCCGACCGGGCGAAAGCGCCGGGCCGTGACAAGCGGCGCGCGCGTGGTTCGGGGCACGCTATCCCGGCTTCGGATCCAGCGTGGTCGACCACAGCGCCACATCGGCGCGGTCGCGCAACGTCACGGTCATCTGGCCCGACGCACCCTCGATCGTGACGTGGCCGAAGAACTGCATGCCGGCGGAGGGCGGCGCGTTCTGCTGGTCCGGAGCGGGCGCCTTGAAATACCGGACCTCCGGCCCGAACGTATTGTCGAGATCGCCAGGCCCGAACGTTCCCGCATGCAACGGTCCGGAGACGAATTCCCAGAACGGTTCGAATTCCTGAAATTGCGCCTTGTCGGGATTGTAATAATGCGCGGCGGTGTAATGCACATCCGCCGTCAGCCATACGGTGTTGGTGATGGCGGCGCTCTTCATGAAGCGCAAGAGGTCGGCGATCTCAAGCTCGCGGCCGCGCGGCGGGCCGTCGCCCTGTGCGAAGGCTTCCGATCCCTTTTTGCTGGCGGCGTCATCATAGACGATCAGGCTCAGCGGCATATCGGACGCGATCACCTTCCAGGTGGCGCGTGAATTCACCAGCGCGCGCTTCAGCCAGGCGAGCTGGTCGGGGCCGATGAAGTAGCTGTCGGGACCATACGCGGTCTGCAGGTTCGGACCGTTGGGGCCGCGATAGCTGCGCTCGTCCAGCATGAAGACGTCGAGATGCGGCCCATAGTTGAGGGTGCGATAGACCCGGCCGGGTTCAACGATGCTCTCGCGCATCGGATACATCTCGTGGAACGCGCGGCCGGCGCGGGCGGCGAGCAACGCGATGTTGCGCTCCTTGTAGGCGGCGGGGAGCTGTTTCGACGCCGACCAGTTGTTGGTGACTTCGTGATCGTCCCACTGCACGAAGATCGGCACCTCGGCGTTGAAGGCGCGCACATTGTCGTCGAGGAAATTGTACTTATGCGCGGCGCGGAATTCGTCGAGCGTCTCGGCGACTTTTGCCTTCTCCGGGATCATCACGTTCTTCCAGATCTTGCCGTCCGGCAATTTTACTTCCGAAGAAAAAACGCTGTCGGCATAGATGGTGTCGCCGGAATGGATCAGGAAATCCGGCCGGTGCTTGCGCATGGTGGCGAAGGTGCGCATGCCGCCATCGTCGGGATTGATGCCCCAGCCCTGTCCGGCGACATCGCCGCCCCAGACGAAACTGACGTCGCGCCGGTCGGCCGGCGCGGTGCGAAAGCGGCCGACGACCGGTTCGCTGGAAACGCCGGTATGCGACAGGTCGCGGAATTGGACGCGGTAGAAAATATCCTGTCCGGCGGGGAGATTCTCCAGCAGCATTTTGGCGGTGAAGTCGCTCTCGGGCAGCGCCGCGACCGGCGGCAAAATCCGCGCATTGCCGAACGATTCGGTGGTGGCTACCTCGACCAGCATCTGCGAGGGCCGGTCCGCGCGCGCCCATATTACGCCGCCGTCGGCGCTGACATCGCCGGATTGGACGCCGTGGCTCACCTGCGGGCGGTCGGCCGCACGGCTGAGATAGGGCATCGCGATGGTGCCCCACGCGCCGGCGCCCGTCGCCGCCGCGGTGGAAAGAAACCGCCGGCGGGAGATCTTGCGTGGAATCTTGATCGTCATGGGGTCTCTCGATCGATCGTCACAGCGCGAAAAGTCTTGCAGACAGACCTAGGATGATAATGTGACGGTTCGATTGCGGCGAGGCGATTTGACCGAGGGGAACCGTCTACAAAGTTCCGGTCGCGCGGAACTGGGCGCTCGCCCGTTGCAGATTTTGCGGCATGCTCATCAGCAACGCCTTGCGGTCGGCCACCGCGTGGTGGAATTGCCCCAGCGCGATGTTGAAGGCGGTCAACGCCCCCTCCTCGATGGCGCCGGCCTCGAAGCAATGCAGCGTATCGCGCAAGATGTCGTCCGCCTCGGCCTGCATATGGTCGAGTTCCTCGGTGGAGTCGCTGCGGCGCGCGGCCGCGAGCATCTCCAGCAGCCGTTCGCGCAGCGATGAGTTGTTGTGACGCTCGTCCTTTTTCAGATAGCCCGCGAACCACGCGCCGGCGGATCCCATCGCGGACAGCCCCATCAGCCCCCACCAGATGTAATCGCTGTAGCGGTCGAGGAAGGTCTTTTCCTCGCCATCGACGAAGGCCGCGGCGCCCGGATGCACCGGGATCGCGGCGTCCTTGTCGGTATCCGGAGTCTCGATCTTGGCAGCCAGCGGGAATTCCGACATCACCGCCTGCCGGATCGCGAACAATTGCCGGGTGAAGGCGGCGACCGTGACGTCCGAAAGATCTTTGCGCGCAACGATGTGGTGCGAGAAGCTGATCGTCTTCACTTCGTCGTCCGGCCGGTCGGGAGAGCCGCCGAAGGAGCCGGCGGGAATTTCGGACGCCTCGTATACCGGGTGATTTTGCGCGATCGCTTCGGCCGAATCGATCGCGAGGAAGGTCGGCGCGCCGCCATCATGGGTCGATGCCGCGATCGCATCCGCGGTAATCTTGCTGTTGAGCGGCCCGGCGGCGAGATAGGCATCCGCCTTCTGGCCGCGGACCGCCTCGGCGGCGTCGCTGGCCGGGAACTGAACGATCTCGACCTTGCCTGGATCGACGCCATATTGCTGCAGGATCACCTTGAGCAAATTGACGTTGGCCGGGGTGCGGCCGACGACACCGACGCGGTGTCCGGCCAACTGCGCGACCTTGGTGATCTTCGGGCCGGCCTTTTTGCCCTTGCCCTTCGCGGGCGGAGGCACCCAGAGCACCGCGACGTTCTTGCGCAGTGTCGCCACCGCTTGCGCATTTTTCGGCACGTCGAGATCGCCGCGGATGATGGCGAGATCGGTCTTGCCGTCGGCGAGCAGCTGTGCGCTCGCGGCGGGGCCATCGGTCTGTATCGGGTGCAACCGGATATGACTGTGCGCCTGGGTGAAGGCCTGGGTCAGCGCCTGGACCACCCGCAGATCGTCGCTGTTGCCTGGGCCGACCGCGATCCGCAGGATCACCGGCCGCATCGCAAAGTAATAACCACCCGCCAGCGTGCCGACGATGGCGAGGATAGCGGCCAGCGTGATGAACATGGTTCGTCGCTGCGCCGAGCGGGGCGAGGGCGTCGAAGGTTGCTCGGCAAGCAGGGGGCCGTCGGTCATCGATCTGGCAAACAATCGTTTGAGGTCCAATGTCGTCTTGCCGAGGCAATTAAGCCAATATTCTAGCAAATTTCCTGCCGCCGTGGGGTTACATCCGCGTCATGGTTACCAGCCGCCCCCTCGGGAGCGGTCATTTTGGACCGGTTTTGCCGCCTTATTGTGACGGGGATCCCCAAGGATCCTAATGATGGGGTTCGGTGTTAGGGTAGTTCCGGTGAAACAGGAGGCCATCATGGCGCAACGGCTGTCGGCGGAAGCGCGAAAATCGGCGCTCAACGCCTTGCCCGGCTGGACCGACACAACCGGCCGCGAGGCGATCGCCCGAACCTTTGTCTTCAGGGATTTCAACGAGGCGTTCGGGTTCATGACCCGCGCCGCCTTGGTGGCTGAAAAGAACGACCATCACCCGGAATGGCGCAACGTTTACAAGACGGTGGAGGTGGTTCTGGCGACCCATGATTCCGGCGGGGTGACCGCGCGGGACATCGAATTGGCAACGGCGATGAACGCCATCGCCAGGCAGTTCGGGGTAGCCTGATCCGGTTCAGTGCATCTAATCTGGCTAATCCCGCCAATCTTGCGGGGCCGACGCGACATCCCCAGCTTTAAGGCGATCCGCTGCGGCAACCGGCCGCGCGGGGTCCGGGAGCACGGGCGATGGCAACAGAACATACCGTGGGGTTTGAGCCGGCCGAGGAGCTGGCGAAAGACCGCGAAAGCGTGCGCCGGCGCTTCTGGATCAAGCTGAAGCGGGTCGCGGCCAGGCTGCCCTTCGTCGAGGATTTGCTGAGCGCCTATTATTGCGCGTTCGACAAGGAGACCCCGCGCCATGTCCAGGCGGCGCTGCTCGGCGCCATCGCCTATTTCATCCTGCCGTTCGATTTCATTCCGGACATGCTGCCGGTGCTCGGCTTCACCGACGATGCCGCGGTGCTTGCCACCGCGATCCGGATGGTCGCGACCCACATCAAGCCGGAGCATCGCGATGCCGCCCGTGCCGCGCTGAAGCGCGGCATCGAGCCGGAGGATTAAGCGCGAGCCGGGCGAAGACAGCTATCACGGATGCAGGATCACCTTGCCCATCGCCTTGCGGCCCGCGAGCACCTTGAGGGCATCGGCGGTTTGCGCGAGCGGGAAGGTGCGGTCGACATGCGAGGAGATCTTGCCTTCCGCGGTCCACTTCACCAGCTTTTCGAGATTGGCGCGGTTCTTCTCCGGATTGAGCCGCGCCCACGCGCCCCAGAATACGCCTCTGATATCGCAGCCCTTCAGCAGCGCCAGATTGAGCGGCATTTTCGGAATCTCGCCGGCAGCGAATCCGATCACCAGGAAGCGGCCCTCCCAGGCGATCGAGCGCAGCGCGGCCTCGGCATAGCTGCCGCCGACGGGATCGAAGATAATATCGGCGCCCTTGCCGCCGGTGAGCCGCCGCAAGCCTTCCTTGAGGTCTTCGGTGGCGTAGTTCAGGCCGAGCTCGGCGCCGTGCGCCTTCGCGAATTCAAGTTTTTCGTCGGATGAAGCACAGGCGATCACCTTCAGGCCCATCAACTTGCCGAGTTCGCAGGCCGCCAGACCAGTGCCGCCGGCGGCGCCGAGAACCGCCAGGGTCTCGCCGGGTTTCGGACTGGCGCGATCTTCCAGTGCATGCAGCGCGGTGCCGTAGATGATGATAATTCCGGCGGCGCGATCGAAATCGAGATTGTCGGGAATTTTAACGATCGAACTCGCCGGCAGCGCGATCTTCTCGCGCGCGCCGTTATGGCCGCACGACGCCACCACACGGTCGCCGACTTTCAGGTCGCTGACCCCTGCGCCGAGGCTCTCGATGATCCCTGCGACTTCCGCCGCCGGTGAAAACGGAAACGGCGGCTTGATCTGGTATTTGCCCTGGATCATCAGCAGGTCGAAGAAATTCAACGCCGCGGATTTGATCGCGATCACCGCCTCATTGGGCCCGGCCACGGGGTCGGGCAGATCGGCCAGCACCAGATCGTCGGGTCCGCAATATTGCGAGCAGAGAATGGCTTTCATGGAGACACCTGGGTTTTGGGCGCGGAAGCAAGTTTGTCAGCTTCATGCCGGATTTGAAGCCGGGCTACAATCTGATTCGGCTGCCTCCGTCATTCCGGGGCGCGCGCGAGCGCGAACCCGGAATCTCGAGAGGTAGGATCAACAATCTCTGGATTCCGGATCCAGCGCTGCGCGCTGGTCCGGAATGACGGCTGCACAACGAGACAGGAATAAACCAATGTTTGAAAAAGGCCTTCTCAAGGGAAAGCGGATATTGGTCACCGGCGGTGGTTCCGGGCTCGGGGCCGCGATGGGGCGCCGTTTCGTCGAGCTCGGCGCCGACCTGGTTCTCTGCGGCCGCCGGCTCGAATTGCTGGAGGCGACGGCGGCCCGGATGCGCGATGATCCCGGCGGCAAGGTGGCCGCGATCCGATGCGACATTCGCGACGGTGCCGACGTCGAGGCCATGATGGACGCGATCTGGCGCGATGCGCCGCTCGATATTCTTGTCAACAATGCCGCCGCGACCTTCATCGCGCAGACCGAGCTTCTGTCGTTTCGCGCCGCGGACGCGGTGCTGGCGCCCACTTTACATGGCACGATGTATTGCACGCTCGCGGCCGGCAAGCGCTGGATCGAAGCCGGACACGGAGGCGTAGTGCTCAGCATCCTGTCGACCTCGACCATTACCGGCCGCGCTTTCACAGTGCCGTCGGCGATGGCGAAATCGGCCGTGCTCGCGATGACCAAAAGCCTCGCGGTGGAGTGGGGCCCCAAGGGCATCCGCACCGTGGCGATTGCGCCTGGCGCGTTTCCGACCGCGGGTGCCTCGGGTCAGCTTCGGCCGGAGGGTCGCGATGAAGGCTGGGCTTTGAGAAATCCGCTTGGCCGTGTCGGCGAACATCGCGAGCTCGCCGATCTGGCGAGTTTCCTGATTTCCGATTCCGCCGGCTACATCAATGGCGAGATGGTGGTGCAGGACGGCGGCGCGCATTTGCGCAGCTCCGGCGCCGAGGATCTCTTGGCCTGGACCGATGCCCAGTGGGAGAAGCAGCGGACCGCGCGGCCGAAAGGCGGAACGTGAGTGGCGCGTCACGTGACGGCGTCGCCCAGCTTCCTGTTCAGAGGTCGCTAACTGCCTTCCCAAAAAGGCATTTCCCGGTTATCCATCGGTGATGTGACGATGCGATAGCGGGCCATCTTCCAGTCACAATAATGAGGGAACCAGACTTGGTGATGTCCGTGCGGCGAAGGCTGACAGCGCTGGTGACGATTGTGCTGGTGTGCGGGGGTTCAAGCCTTGCGCAGGCGCAGAGCACGTCGTCGAAAAGCGCAGCCAAGCCGGCGGCGGCCGCGGCAAAGCCGGAAGCTGCCGCGGTAGGCGGCGCGGAGCCGACGCTGATCGGCCAGTTCGGCACCTGGGGCGCCTATACCGCGACGCCGAACGGCAAGAAGGTTTGCTTCGCGCTGGCGAAACCCTCGTCGTCGAAAACCAATCCCCCGAATCGCCCGCGCGATCCCGCCTACGCGTTCGTTTCCACGCGTCCGGCTGAAAAGGTCGCCAACGAAGTCTCGATCATGATCGGCTACACGCTGAAACCCGGCTCGGAATCGACGCTCGAGGTCGGCGGCGCGTCCTACGCGATGTATACCCAGGGCGACGGCCTCTGGATCAAGAACGCCGCCGAGGAAGAGCGAATGGTCGATGCCATGCGCAAATCCGCCGACGTCACGGTCAAGGGCGTGTCGGCCAAGGGCACCGAGACCACCGACACCTTCTCGCTGAAGGGCCTGGCCCAGGCGCTCGACCGGCTGGCGCAGGATTGCAGGCGCTAAAGGGCTCTTTTCACGCCAGAATGGCTGTATTTGGTGCCTTTCCAGCCGACCCTGGAAGGCCTATTTGAAGTGCCATGAATGAGATCATGACCAACCCTTCCATCGAAGCCGGCTCCGCCGTCAGCGTGCCCCTGGAAAAGATCGCGCTGGAAACCTATGTGCCGCCGGCCAAGCCGTCGCTGGTCGGATTGTCGCGCGCCGAGATTGCCGATCAGCTCGGTGCCATCGGTGTGGCGCCGGCGCAGCGCAAGATGCGCGTGCAGCAGCTGTGGCACTGGATCTATGTCCGCGGGGCGCAACAGTTTGCCGACATGACCAGCATTTCGAAGGAAATGCGCGGCGAACTCGAGCAGCATTTTACGGTCGCGCGCCCCGAAGTGGTGGCGGAGCAGATTTCCAACGACGGCACCCGCAAATGGCTGTTGCGGTTGCCGAGCGGTGATACGATCGAAAAGGCGCATGAGGTCGAGTGCGTCTATATTCCGGAAACCGACCGCGGCACGCTGTGCGTCTCCTCGCAGGTCGGCTGCACGCTGAATTGCTCGTTCTGCCACACCGGCACGCAGCGGCTGGTGCGTAATCTCACCGCGGGCGAAATCGTCGGCCAGGTCATGGTGGCGCGCGATCGCCTCAATGACTGGGCCGACCGCGAAACCCCGACCGGCAGCCGTCTCGTCACCAATGTGGTGATGATGGGCATGGGCGAGCCACTGTATAATTTCGACGCGGTGCGCGATGCGCTGCTGATCGTGTCCGACAATGAGGGCATCGGCATTTCCCGCCGCCGCATCACGCTGTCGACCTCGGGCGTGGTGCCGAACATCATCCGCACCGGTGATGAGATCGGCGTCATGCTGGCGATCTCGCTGCATGCGGTGCGCGATGAATTGCGCAACGAGCTGGTGCCGCTGAACCGCAAATATCCGATCGCGGAATTGCTGCAGGCGTGCCGCGATTATCCGGGCTCCTCCAATGCGCGGCGCATCACCTTCGAATATGTGATGCTCAAGGGCGTCAACGATTCGCTCGACGACGCCAAGCTGCTGGTCAAGCTGTTGAAGGGCATTCCGGCCAAAATCAATCTCATTCCGTTCAATCCGTGGCCAGGCACGCGCTACGAGTGCTCGGACTGGGATCAGATCGAAAAGTTCTCGGAATATATTTTCAATGCCGGCTATTCGTCGCCGGTACGCACGCCGCGCGGCCGCGATATTCTCGCCGCCTGCGGCCAGTTGAAATCGGAGACCGAGAAATTGTCGGTGCGCGAGCGCCAGGCGCTGCGCGCCATGGCGATGACGGATTGATCGGATGGCACTGATCGGCCGGCTTTTCGTGGTTCTGTTTGCGTTTTTCGCTGCCTGTCTGGTGGCGGGGATGATCGTGGTTGGCGCGGTGCTGTTTCCCGAATTCAGCGAACTCGGCACCGGACCGATTGATCAGGGCGCGTTGAACATCGTGTTCGGTTTCGGCTTCATCTTCGTCAGCGGCTTTGCGCTGTTGCCGGCGATGATCGTGGTCGCGATCACGGAGGCGTTTTATATCCGCGGCGCGCTGACCTATGCGGTCGGAGGCGGCGTCGTCGGTCTGGCCTGCTATCTCGGTCTTATTCCGTTCGATCCCGAGACGTTTCGTTTCGACGGTATCGTGCGGCGTCATCTCGAAATCATGACCGGCGCCGGGATCGTCGCCGGCGTGGTCTACTGGATGATCGCGGGCCGCAATGCCGGCGCATGGCGCGAACCGCGGCGTCCGCTGCGGCCGCCGCCGCCATTGCCGGCGCATTCACCGATGCCGCCGGATTCGCCGCCATCACCGTAAGGCGCGGCCGCTCGGCCCCGGCCTTTTCATCGTGGCCCCCCTCAGCTAAACCCCGCGCCATGAACCGGACTGGACTTTTCATCGCGCTGGCCCTGGCGCTCATCGTCGGATTGCTGTTCGGGATTTATCCCGAGCTCGATCTGAAGCTCGCCGGTCTGTTTTACGATGCGGCGACCAAATCCTTTCCGCTCAAGCTCAACACGCTGGCCGCGATCGCGCGCGACGGCGCGATGTGGATCGCCTGGGGCCTGGCGCTGCCGGCCATCGTCGCATTGGTCGTGAAGCTGGTGCGGCCGGAGCGGCCGTTGCTGATGTCAGGTCGGGCGATCGTCTTTCTGCTGACCACCCTCATTCTCTCCGCGGGCGTTCTCACTAACCTCACCTTCAAGAGCTATTGGGGCCGGCCGCGTCCGGTGACGGTCACGCAATTCAATGGAACGCAGCCATTCGTGGCGTGGTGGGACCCGCGCGGCAGCTGCGGGCGAAACTGCTCGTTCTTCTCCGGCGAGGGCGCCACCGCATTCTGGACTTATGCGCCCGCGGCGCTGGCACCGCCAGCGTGGCGGCCGCTGGCCTATGCCGCCGCGACCATGCTCGGGGTTACGACCAGCGTATTGCGGATGGCGTTCGGCGGCCATTTCCTGACCGACGTCGCCGCCGCGGGGCTGGTGACGTTTCTGGTGATCTGGCTGGCGCATGGCTACATCTACCGCTGGCCGTCGACCCGGCTGACGGACGAGGGTGTCGATGCCGTGCTGACGCGACTGGGCAACCGTTTCCGCAAGCCGGGGAAACCCGACTCCGCCATCCGCTAGAGCATGATTCAACTGGGTTGAATCATGCTTGTCGTCCATCTTCTTGTTTGAGCATGATCTTTTCGGAAAACCGGTTCCCACTTTTCCGGATCATGCTCTATTAAACGCGTGCCCATCGCCGCGAAATTTGATATTCGCGCACTCAATTCGCAACAAACTCAGCCATTACGACCGATTGGAACCTCGATGAGTACGATCCTGAAAGGCCTGCCCAAAGGGGAAAAAGTCGGCATTGCTTTCTCGGGCGGTCTCGACACCAGCGCCGCGCTGCTGTGGATGAAGCAGAAAGGTGCCCGCGTGTTCGCCTATACCGCCAATCTCGGCCAACCCGACGAGGCGGACTACGACGAGATTCCGCGCAAAGCGCTGGGCTTCGGCGCCGAAAAAGCCCGGCTGGTGGATTGCCGCAGCCAATTGGTCCACGAAGGTATCGCCGCGATCCAATCCGGCGCTTTCCACATCTCTACCGGCGGGGTGACCTACTTCAACACCACGCCGCTCGGCCGCGCGGTGACCGGCACGATGCTGGTCGCGGCGATGAAGGAGGACGGCGTCAACATCTGGGGCGACGGCTCCACGTACAAAGGCAACGATATCGAGCGGTTCTACCGCTACGGCCTGCTGACCAATCCGAGCCTGAAGATCTACAAGCCCTGGCTCGACCAGCAGTTCATCGACGAGCTGGGCGGCCGTGCGGAAATGTCGGCGTTCCTGACCGCCCATGGCTTCAACTACAAGATGAGCGCCGAGAAGGCGTATTCGACCGACAGCAATATCCTCGGCGCGACCCACGAGGCCAAGGATCTCGAGCGCCTGGACAGCGGCATCAAAATCGTCACGCCGATCATGGGCGTGCCGTTCTGGCGCGATGACTGTGCCGTCAAGGCCGAAACGGTCGCGTTGCGTTTTGTCGAGGGGCAGCCGGTCGCGCTGAACGGCCAGACCTTCGCCGATCCGGTCGCGCTATTGCTCGAGGCCAACGCCATCGGTGGCCGGCATGGCCTCGGCATGAGCGACCAGATCGAGAACCGGATCATCGAGGCCAAGAGCCGCGGCATTTACGAAGCTCCCGGCATGGCGCTGCTGCACATCGCCTATGAGCGCCTGATCACCGGCATCCACAACGAAGACACCATCGAGCAGTATCGAGTCAGCGGCATGCGCCTTGGCCGGCTGCTCTACCAGGGGCGGTGGTTCGATTCTCAGGCCCTGATGCTGCGCGAAACCGCCCAGCGCTGGGTGGCCCGCGCCGTCACCGGCGAGGTCACGCTCGAGCTGCGACGCGGCAACGACTATTCCATCCTGAACACCGAGAGCCCCAATCTGACCTATCAGCCGGAGCGGCTCAGCATGGAGAAGGTGGACGACGCGGCGTTCACGCCGGCGGACCGTATCGGCCAGCTGACCATGCGCAATCTCGACATCACCGATACCCGCGCCAAGCTCAATCTCTACGCCGAGACGGGCCTGCTATCGATTGGGGACAGCTCCCACATCTTCAAACTCGATACCGACAAGGACTGAGCGCAAGAAGAAGCCGGGGCTGGGAGCAGACCTCTCAACGTCGTTCCGGCCAAGCGAAGCGCGAGCCGGGATCCATAACCACAGGCGTTAATGGATAGAAAAAGGCGTTTGCTACAGCGCGCTGCCGAGAAGCCGCGGCGTATGGGTCCCGGCGTTCGCCGGGACGACAGGGTGAGAAACAAAAATGGCCGGGATTTCTCCCGGCCATTTTCATTTGCGAAAGGCCATGCCTTACCGCGGCGGCGCGATGCCCGGAGGTGGCGGCGGCAACGCCGTGCCGCCATTAAGCAGCGGCGTGATGCGGCGGATGGTGACGCGCCGGTTGATGCGGCTCGGTCCGTCGGTCTGCTCCTTCAGATATTGCGAGCCGTAGCCCTGCGAGGTCAGGTTTTCCGCGGGCACCCCGAATTGCTGCGTCAGCAATTCGGCCGCGGATTCGGCGCGCCGGTCCGATAGCGAAAGATTGTCGACGCTGTTGCCGACCGCGTCGGTGTGGCCCTCGATCAGGAACACCTCGCGCGGGTTGCGCGCGATGGCCCGGTTGAGCCCATCCGCGATCACCTGCAGCCTCGCGGCCTGATCGGGCGGAATCTCCCACGATCCGGTTTCGAAGGTGATGGTGTTGAGATCGATGCTCGGCATCAACATCCGCACCGACGGGCTGAAGCGGATTTCGTCCAGCGAATAACGCCGCGCGATCTGGTCCACCGGCGGGGCTTCCATGGTTTCGTAAATCAGGTCGGGCGGAGCGTCCTCGGCATCGACGATGTAGCGGTCGTAAGGAATCCGGAGCACCGGCGGCGGCAGGTCGACATAGAACCCGCCGGCTGCATTGGGATCGCGGAAGCTGTCGTCGATGATGATGATCTCGCGGCCATCCCGATCCCGCCTGATCCGGCGCAGCAACTGGCCGTCGCGGCCGGTAATCGTGATGATCTGCGAGCCGTCGGGACGAATCACGATGGTGCGGGTTTCGTTGCCGACCTGCTGGGTCTGGATATCGCGCGCGCCGAAGCGGAATCGCTCCTCTTCGTTGTGACGGATGAACGACTGGCCGGAGGGATCGACCACGATGACGCGGCCGGGTTCGGTGAAGACCTTGCGGCCACCCTGGTCGCTTTCCTGCCGCGCGCCACGGAAATCCTCCATGCGACGCGGCCCCGGGGCTGCCGCACCCGGCGCGATCGGGGTCAAGGCCGCAGCGGGCGCAGGCGCGGCCGGCAGCGGTGCGGTGACGGTTGGCGGCGCATGGCGCACCATCGGAGCGGCTCCCGGCGGCAGCGCAGTGCGTCCAGCGGCGCCCGGCGCGGCCGGAGTTGCACTCGGTGCTGCATTCGGAGCCGGATTGGCCGGAGGTGGTCCCGTGCGCGCCGGGGGTGACGCAGGCGCGCCTCCGCCTGCGGGCGGTTGGCCCGCGGGCGCCAGTCTTTCCCGCTCTCTCTCACGCTCCTGAGGCTGCATGGCAGGCGCAGCCGGTTGTTTCGGCGCATTGGGTGCAGGCGCTGCCGCGGGGGGAGCCGGCGGCGCAGCATGTGGCGGCGGCGGTGCGGCGGGCGCTGCCGGGTGCGGCGCAGGCGCCGCGGCGGGAGGAGGTGGCGGCGCGGGATGCGGGGCAGCCGGCGGCGGTGGCGGCGCTGGCCGGGGCGGGGGAGCGGCGGGAGGTGCCGGGCGCGGTGGTGGGGCGGGGGCTGCCTTCGGCGGTTGTTTGGGCGCTTCTTTGGGCCTGGGCTTTCCGTCGGGACCAAGCTCTTCTTTGGCCTGCGCCATGACCTGCGGCGTGGTTTGCGCGTGCGATGACGTACCTGCAAAGTGCATCGCCGTCAGAGCGGTGGTGGCAAGCAGCAACAAACGAAGTTTTGTCATGATGGTCTCTGTCCCCGGAAAATTCTTGGCAGGAAGGTTTTGGCGAGAAGGTGTTGGCAGGAAGGTCTTCGGCGGGAAGTCTTGGCGGCGAGGTTCTTGGCGGCAAGGTTCTTGGCAACAACGCTGTCATCAAGGTCTGGCGATCAACGAACAAGCGTTAGGCCGGATTGTGGCGGGCTTTAGAGGTGGATTTGTATTTATTTCTGAAGGCGCAAAGCCCCGATGTGCCTTTGTTCATTACGCATTCAGGGGATCGTTTCAAACCGTAGTTTGATATCACCCCCTGCGACATATCGGCGTTGTCAGCGCCGGGATCAGGCCCCCGCGCCTGGTATGCCAACGCCTCCGATATCGGTCGCAGGCGAGGGGATGCTCGGTCCCTCCGGTCCGCGTACCGGCAATTCGTCAGGCATGTAGCCCGGCAGCTCCTCCGGCGTCGGCGGTTCGCCGGGATCCTGCATCGGCGGCGGCACCTCGGGCCGCGGGTTTCCCGGCGGGCTCTCCTGCGGCGGCTCCGACGGTTGTCCGGGCTTGATCGGTGGATCCTCTTGCGGATCGATCGGCATTTCGCGCTTTCCGGAGTTTCGATCTGGTGTCGCGGATCCAACGGCATCGATACCGCAAGGTTCCGCGGAACTTGCGCTTAAGCGCGCACCAGCATGGTGTTGCTGCGGGTCCTGCCGGTCTCGGCATAGCCACGCGCGCGCATGTCGGCGATGCAGTCCGCCAGCCATTCGTCGCGTGACAGATGCTCGATCACCACCGCGCGCGGCCACAGCGATGGCGACGCCTGCTTGAAGAATCCGGTCAGAACACGGTCCTCATAGCCCTCGATGTCGATCTTCAGCGTATCGACGTGGCTGACACCGGCATCGCCGAGAATGCGTTGCAGCCGCAGCGACGGCACCCTGATGGCATTGCCCTGCCGTTCGCCTGACACGATGTGGCTGGCGCCGAGATTGTCGCCGTCGGTCTCGATCATCAACTCGCCGTCGGACGGCCCGGCCGCCGCGGCCACCAGCGCCACCTGGGTAAAGCCGGACGCGGCGCGGTTGAATGCCAGCCGCGCGTGGGTGACGGGATGCGGCTCGATCGCGATCACGTTTCCGCCGGGGCCGACATGACGCGCCAGCACCATGGCATAGGTGCCGACATTGGCGCCGACGTCGACGAACACGCCGCCAAGGGGCGTGTGCGCCCGCAGGAAATCCAGCTCTTCAAGATTGTAGTCGGGATTGAACAGCGCACCGCGTTCGGTGGCGCTGGCCTGGTGATAGAATCGAAATGACGCACCCTGGTAGGGGACGTCGACCGGACCCGCGCGCAACAGATTGACCAGCCGCGACAGCATCGGGCGGAACGCGCCGCGTTTCAGCCGCGTGCGGTGTGCGAGCGCGATGACGGCCGCTTGGGCGCGCGTCGGTGCGAACGCGCCAAAAGCGGGCGGCGCCGGATCGTTGGCCGCGGCGATGCCGGAGGAAAGAGTGGGTGTTGCCAAGAATGTTCTCGCCGGAGACTTCGAACCAAGGCTTGCGGATGCCGCGCCTACATAGCCGACTTATGCCGGCGGCTCCAACGACCGAATGCCGATCCCGGATCCGGTTCCTGAACCGGCTTTGCTCTCAAACCTGCCGCTCGACCATCTTCAGCTTGAGCTCGGCGATCGCCTCGGACGGATTGAGGCTCTTCGGGCAGGCCTTGGCGCAGTTCATGATGGTGTGGCAACGATAGAGCCGGAACGGATCCTCGAGATTGTCGAGCCGCTCGCCGGTGGCCTCGTCGCGCGAATCCTTCACCCATCGCGTCGCCTGCAGCAGGGCGGCGGGTCCCAGGAAGCGGTCGCTGTTCCACCAATAGCTCGGGCACGAGGTCGAGCAGCAGGCGCAGAGGATACACTCATAGAGGCCGTCGAGCTTTTCGCGGTCCTCGTGGCTCTGCTTCCATTCCTTCTGCGGCGTCGGGGTGGTGGTCTTCAGCCACGGTTCGATCGAGGCATATTGCGCGTAGAAATTGGTCAGGTCGGGCACCAGGTCCTTCACGACCGGCTGATGCGGCAGCGGGTTGACCTTGACCGCGCCATCCTTCACGTCGTGCATCGACTTGGTGCAGGCCAGCGTGTTCTGGCCGTCGATGTTCATGGCGCAGGAGCCGCAGACGCCTTCGCGGCAGGAACGGCGAAAGGTCAGCGTCGGATCGATGTGGTTCTTGATCCAGATCAGGCCGTCGAGCACCATCGGGCCGCAATCCTGGGTGTCGATGAAATAAGTATCGACGCTGGGATTTTTGCCGTCGTCCGGGTTCCAGCGATAGATCTTGAATTCGCGCGTCTGGGTGGCGGTCGCCGGCTTCGGCCAGGTCTTGCCGCCTGAGATCTTCGAATTCTTCGGCAGTGCGAATTCAACCATTGAGCTTGCCTTTTTGCTTCAATCCGTCATTGCCGGGCTTGACCCGGCAATCCATCGAAGAAAGATGGATGCGCGGGTCAAGCCCGCGCATGACGAGGTGTGGTTAGTACACCCGCGCCTTCGGCGGGATGTATTGCACGTCATTGGTCATGGTGTAGTCGTGCACCGGGCGATAATCGATCGACGTCTTGCCGCCATCGTCGATCCACGCCAGCGTGTGCTTCATCCAGTTCTTGTCGTCGCGCGCGGAAAAATCCTCGCGGGCATGGGCGCCGCGGCTCTCGGTGCGATTCGCCGCCGAGTCCATCGTCACCACCGCCTGCACGATCAGATTGTCGAATTCGAGCGTCTCGACCAGGTCCGAGTTCCAGGTCAGCGAGCGGTCACTGACCGAGATGTCGCCGATGCCGCCATGCACCTTGTGAATCAGGTTCTGGCCTTCGGTGAGAATCTCGCCGGTACGGAACACCGCGCAATTGTTCTGCATCACATGCTGCATGCTGTCGCGCAGTTTCGCGGTCGAAGTGCCGCCGGCGGCGTAGCGAAAACGATCAAGCCGTCCGAGCGCCTTGTCGGCCGAGCCGGCCGGCAGTTCCGGCTGCTTGCCGTTCGGGGTCAGCTTTTCGGCGCAGCGCAACGCCGCGGCGCGGCCGAACACCACGAGATCGATCAGCGAATTGGAGCCGAGCCGGTTGGCGCCATGCACCGAAACGCAGGCGGCTTCGCCCAGCGCCATCAGGCCGGGCACCGTGGCGTTGTCGTCGCCGTTTTTCTTGGTCAGCACCTCGGCGTGATAATTGGTGGGGATGCCGCCCATATTGTAGTGCACCGTCGGCAGGATCGGGATCGGCTCGCGCGTTACGTCGACATTGGCGAAGATCTTCGCCGATTCGGAAATGCCGGGCAGGCGTTCGTGCAGCACCTTGGGATCGAGATGATCGAGGTGCAGGAAGATGTGATCCTTCTTCTTGCCGACGCCACGGCCTTCGCGGATTTCGATGGTCATGGCGCGCGAGACCACGTCGCGCGAGGCGAGGTCCTTGGCGGAGGGCGCATAGCGCTCCATGAAGCGCTCGCCTTCGGAGTTGACGAGATAGCCGCCTTCGCCGCGCGCGCCTTCGGTGACGAGACAGCCCGAACCGTAAATGCCGGTGGGGTGGAACTGCACGAACTCCATGTCCTGCAGCGGCAGCCCGGCGCGCAACGCCATGGCGCCGCCGTCACCGGTGCAGGTGTGGGCCGAGGTGCAGGAGGCGTAGGCCCGGCCATAGCCGCCGGTCGCCAGAATAGTGGTCTGGGCGCGGAAGCGATGCAGCGTGCCGTCGTCGAGTTTCAGCGCGATCACGCCACGGCACACGCCCTGGTCATCCATGATCAGGTCGATGGCGAAGAACTCGATGTAGAATTCCGCTGAATGGCGCAGCGCCTGGCCATACATGGTGTGCAGCATGGCATGGCCGGTGCGGTCGGCGGCGGCGCAGGTGCGCTGCGCCTGGCCCTTGCCGTAGTCCAGCGTCATGCCGCCGAACGGCCGCTGATAGATCTTGCCGTCTTCGGTGCGCGAGAACGGCACGCCCCAATGTTCGAGTTCGTAGACCGCCTCGGGCGCGTTGCGCACCATATATTCGATGGCGTCCTGGTCGCCGAGCCAGTCCGACCCCTTGACGGTGTCGTACATGTGCCAGCGCCAGTCGTCCGGATGCATGTTGCCGAGCGAGGCGGAGATGCCGCCCTGGGCCGCGACGGTGTGCGAGCGGGTCGGAAACACCTTGGTTATGCAGGCGGTGCGCAGCCCGGCCTCGCTGCAGCCGACCACCGCGCGCAGGCCGGCGCCGCCGGCGCCGACGACGACGACATCATAGGTGTGGTCTTCAATCGGATAGGCGTGGCCATTGGTGGCGGGACCACCGCTGCCGTTTGCAGCCTTGCCGTTGCCATCAGCGGCCATGCGCTAAACTCCAGATGACATTTTGAGGATGGCGTAGATCGAGGCCAGCGCCACCGCGATCGAGAAGAAATTGTTGGCCATGATGGCGGCGAGTTTCACCTTCTCGCCATGCACATAATCCTCGATCACCACCTGCATGCCGATCTTCATGTGCCAGGCGCTGGCGATGATGAACAACAGCATGATGATCGCGACCACCGGCGAGCCCAGCACCAGCTTGGCGCCGGCCTGGTTGCTGCCGAGCAGCATCATCACCACGATGATGACGGGCAGGATCAGCAGCACCATCGCCACGGCAGTCACGCGCTGGCGCCAGAAGTCCGAGGTGCCCGAATGCGAGGCGCCGAGATTG
>NZ_JBEKCZ010000076.1:0-21467 GCF_050014615.1 Bradyrhizobium sp.
ACCTGCCCCGTCACCAGCATCGGATTGATGGCGACGCCGACGTCATCGACGGTGGTGTAGCGCACCACGCGGCTGACGCCGGTTTCCGGATCGATCTCGACCTCGCAGATATGGGTGCCGTTCGGGAAGGTCGCCCCATCAGCTTTGCCTTCGCTCTCCACGCTGAGCCGGGCGCCCTTTTCGGCCTTGGCAATCTCGAACAGGCCGATCTTTTTGTCGGTCCCGACCACCGTCAGCCAGCCGTCATGATATTCGATATCATCGACCGAGGCTTCGAGCATGTGGGAGGCCTTCTCGCGTGCCTTGGCGATCAGATCGATGGCCGATACCACTACGGCGGTGCCGCCGACGAACAGCGAACGCGAGCCGACGCTGCCGAAGCCGATCGCCAAATCAGTATCGCCCTGCACCACATCGATCTTGTCGATCGGGATGCCCAGCGATGCCGCTACCATCTGCGAAAAGCTGGTCTGCAGGCCCTGGCCCATCGCCTGGGTGCCGGAATAGAGGATGACGCGGCCTTCGGCGGTCGCGTGCAGGCTAACCGTTTCGGTATGCACGGTGCCGCCGGTCCACTCGATGTAGCTGGTGAGCCCGCGGCCATAGAGCAGGCCCTTCTTCTTGGCCGCCTTCTTGCGCGCGGCAAATCCGTCCCAGTCCGCGAGCTTGGACGCCCGCTCCAGCATATGCGCGAACGCGCCGGAATCGTAGACCTGACCGACGGCATTGGTGTAGGGCATTTGCGCGGGCTTGATGTAGTTCACCTTCCGGATCGCGCGCGGATCCATCCCGATCTGCCGCGCCGCGGCGTCCATCAGCCGCTCCACGATGAAAACGGCTT
This sequence comes from Bradyrhizobium sp., assembly GCF_050014615.1. Classification (GTDB taxonomy): domain Bacteria; phylum Pseudomonadota; class Alphaproteobacteria; order Rhizobiales; family Xanthobacteraceae; genus Bradyrhizobium. Next base: position 842 of record NZ_JBEKCZ010000076.1, read on the forward strand.
CCGGCCGGCCCGCGCCGCGATAGGCGCCGACCGGCGCGGTGTTGGTCATCACCGCCTTGATATCGTAATGCACCAGCGGCAGGTCGTAGACCCCGGTCTGCACGAACGGACCGAGCACCAGGGGAATCAGGGCGCCGGTGCCGGACACATAGGCGCCGGTACCGCCGACCGAGCGCACCCGATAGGCCTGCACGCGGCCTTTGGCATCGAGCGCGAATTCGCCGGTCGAGGTCAGGTCGCGGCCATGGGTACCTCCGACAAAGTCATCGGTGCGGTCGCCGCGCCAGCGCACCTTGCGGTTCAGCTTGACCGCCGCGTAGGCCACGATGCCGTCTTCCGGATAGAGGCTGGTCTTCTGACCGAAGCCGCCGCCGATATCGCCGACCAGCACGTGGACGCTTTCCTTCGGCCGCTTCAGCACGGCTTCGGCGAGAATGTCGCGGGTCGAACCCGGCGTTTGCGACTGAACATGCAGGATCAGCCGGCCGGTCTTCTTCTCGATCTCGGCGATGGTGGAGCGTGGCTCCATCGCGGAAGGAACCAGGCGCTGGTTGACGAGATCGAGCGAAACCACATGGGCGGCCTTGGCGAATTCGGCCTCGACCGCGGCCGCGTCGCCATAGCTCATGGCGGCAACGATATTGTCGGGCACTGCGGCCCATACCGCGGGCGCGCCCGGCTTGATCGCCGCCACCGGATCGACCACCGACGGCAGCACCTGATATTCGACCGCGATCGCCTCGGCCGCGCTCTGCGCCGCCATCCTGGATGTCGCCACCACCGCGGCGACCGGTTCGCCGGCAAAGCGCACGATCTCGTGGGCCAATAGCCGCCGCGGCGGCACCGTCATCGGCGAACCGTCGGGACGCGGGAAAACCAATAGCGTCGGCAGGGTGCCGATGTCGTCGGCGATCAGGTCGGCGCCGGTGTAAACGGCTTCGACCCCGGCCATTGCGGCGGCGGCCTTGGTGTCGACCGATTTGATTTTCGCATGGGCATGCGGCGAACGCAGCACATACAGCCACAGCGCGCCGTCTTCCGGCTTGTCGTCGATGAACTTCCCGGTCCCGGTCAGAAGCCGCTGGTCCTCCAGACGCTTGACAGGCTGGCCCGCACCGAACCGCATATTGCCGGGAAAAATGTTCATTCGTCTGTCCTTCGGGTCTCAGGTTGGCGTCGGTGGGTTTTAGCCGATAGGCAAGGAACACGCCAAGCCCTATAGCCCGTCATTCCCCGACGCGCCAATTGGCGCGTCTGAGGGCGCATCGCAGATGCGAACCCGGAATCCAGAGATTATAGATCGAGATTCCGGGTTCAGCCCTGCGGGCTGCCCCCGATGTGCAACTGCACATCGGGGAATGACGTTGGCGGGTTTCACCCGATCTCCCGCAACACCGCCTCGACCGCCTTGCGCTCGGCGGCCGTCAGCGCCGCCTGCGGGGCTATGGGGTCGCCGACATCATAGCCCTGGATCGCCAGCCCGGCCTTGATGCAGGCGGCCAGATTGTAGCGCGCGAAGGCTTCGTTGATGCGCCACAGCCGCCGCTGCAGGGCCAGCGCCTCGTCCCAGCGCGCGGCCTTGCAGAGCGTGTAGAGCTCGACGCTTTGCCGCGGAATCACGCAGGCCGGCCCCGCCATCCAGCCGACCCCGCCGATCAGCATCACCGCGGCCGGGATATGCGCGGAGGCCGAGAACACGCCGATGGCGTCGCCGCAGCGGTTCATGATCGACAGCAACCGCCCGGTATTGGTCGAGGCATCCTTGATGTAGCGGATGCGCGGATGCGCTGCGAGCCGCGCGATGACATCGAGCGTCAGGTCGGAGCGCTGAAACTGCGGATTGGTGTAGATCACCACGGGAATATCGACCGAATCCGCGATGGCGCGAAAGTAGGATTCGACCTGCGCGTCCTGCAGTGGAAAATAGGCTTCCAGAATGGCCAGGATGCCGTCGGCGCCGAGCCTCTGATAGGCCTTGGCCTGCGCCACGGCATCCAGCGTGGAGGTCGAGGCGACGCCGGCGACGACAGGCACCCGGCCTCCGCCGGCTTCGATCGTGGTCTGCACCACGCGCGCGCGCTGCGCAGCGGTGAGATAAGCGAACTCGCCGGTCGAGCCGAGCGGCGTCAGCCCGTGCACGCCGGAGTTGATGAGGTCGTCGCAGAGACGCCCGAGCACGTCGGTGCGGATTTGCCCGTCGGCATCGACCGGCGAGACCAGATAGGGAAAGACGCCGTGAAAATCAGCCATGGTGGAAAACAGTCATGAGTGGGGGCAAGTCCCGGGATGCACGGCACGCGGACGCCGTGTCGTTACTGTGCCCCTCTATAGTTCACCTGACGCAGATCAGAAAGCCCCGCACCAGGGCAGGGCTTCGCTCTTCGCGGCGTGAGGCGTCGCTGCTCAGGCCGCGCGGACCGAACTGAGGAACTTGCCGACCTCGCGCTTGAGCCGGCTGCTTTCGCCGGACAGTGATTTCGCCGCGGTCAGTACTTGAGACGAGGCCGATCCGGTCTCGCTGGCGCCACGCTGCACGTCGGCAATGTTGGCGGAGACCTGCTGCGTGCCGTGCGCGGCCTGTTGCACGCTGCGTGCAATTTCCTGCGTCGCCGCGCCTTGCTCTTCCACCGCCGAGGCAATGGTGGACGCAATCTCGGACATCCGCCCGATGGTATCGCCGATTTCCTTGATGGCACCGACCGATTCCTGCGTCGCGGCCTGAATGCCTGATATCTGCTGGCTGATCTCGCCGGTCGCCTTGGCGGTCTGTTCGGCCAGCGCCTTCACCTCGGACGCCACCACGGCAAAGCCCCGTCCCGCCTCACCGGCCCGCGCCGCCTCAATGGTGGCATTCAGCGCCAACAGGTTGGTCTGCCCGGCGATGGTGTTGATGAGTTCAACGACGTCGCCAATCCGGGCCGCCGCCTTCGCCAGTTCGCCGACCCGCTCATTGGTCTTCTGCGCCTGCTCCACCGCCGCGCTGGCGATCCGCGCGGAGTCCTGCACCTGGCGGCTGATCTCGTTGACCGACGATGCCATCTCCTCGGTGGCGGATGCGACCGATTGCACATTGGTGGAGGCTTGTTCAGAGGCCGCCGCAACCGAGGTGGTCAGTTGCTCCGAACGTTCCGCGGTCGCCGTCAGCGACCCGGCGGAGACTTCCAGTTCGCCCGAAGCCGACGACACCACGTCGACGATCTCGCCGATCATCGCTTCGAAGTCACGGGTAATCGTGTCCACGCGCTGCCCGCGCTCGATCTTGGCAGCGGCCTCCACCGCAGCCGACTCGTCGGCGGCCTTCTTGGCGATGAGGGCCTCCTTGAAGACCTGCAGCGAGCCCGCCATCGCCCCGATTTCATCGGCGCGGTCGCTGGTCGGGATGGTCACGTCATGCCGGCCGGCGGCCATGTCGCCAACCACGTCGGTCAGGGTCGCGAGCGGCGTGATCACCCGGCGACGCAACATCACGGTGACGCCGGCCAGCACGCCAAGCAGCGCGACAACGGCAAGACCCGCCAGCACCAGCATCGTCATCGCGGTGCCGCGCGCCGCGCCGGCGCGTTCGGCCGCCTCGGCCAATGCCGCATCGCGCACCGCAAAGAAGCTCTGCACCGCAGGCACCACCTTGGCGGCCAGCTCGTCCTCGGACTTAATCCCGTAATTGCCGTCGCCGCGCGCGGCCAGCACCTCTTTTTCGAGCCACGGCGCGACCTGTCCAAAGTAAATATCGACCGCATCCTTGAGCGGTTTCACAAGCCGTGCCGGGCTCCCGATCTGATCCACGCCGGCTTCGATCCGTTCGCGATCGAGGTCAACGCGGCCCTGGCCACGGTCGATTGCGGATATTTCAGCCGCCGTCAGCGGGCGGCGCAGACTGACCGCGGCGGACATCCCACCGGCGCGGCCGCCGGCGGAGATCCGCAGATCCTGGGCGGTGCGGGCGACACTCAAAAGTGCCGTCAGTGACGCGTCGGCGGCGGTGACCTGATTTTCGAGGCGATTCAGGAGCGGTTCGAGCAACGCTGCGACCTGGGCCACGCCGGGCATGAAGCCCTTGAGCACCGCGGCGTCGCGCCCACTCATGGGCACAGCCAGCACGCGATCGGTCGCAGCGCGGACATCGCCAAGCCTGGTCGCCACCTGGTTGAGGCCGTCGACGATCGTGGCGCCGTCGCTAAGGGCAGCGACAACCGTCCGGGCATTGGCGAAAGCGGCATCCCCCTGACGCACCGCCTTCGCGATCGCCTCGAGCTGATTGGGTGTCGCGGCACCCTCCTGGAACAGGGGACTAAGGTACGGCGCGCGATGGCTGGCGATCTGTTGGCCAACCGCCAGAACCGCGCCGTAGGCCTCCACCGCCTTGATCGCTTCGGTCTTGCTGGCGAAGGTACGGTACTGCGGGACAAGAACCCCGGCGCCCAGGACGACCGCCAAAGCCGTTACCGAGAACATGGATACCGCAAAGAGCCGGCCGATCCGCATGGTGAGTTTCCGTTGCTGGTGTTTGGTTAAAAATATCCAAAAGGGGCTAAGACCCCCTTAATAGGGAACAACGCCAGTAGAACTACGGGTATCGCCATCAAGGCTTGCGGCCTCGGTGGACATGGCAATACCCCCCCCGAAATGGCATGAAACGCTATTGAACCGTTTGAACGAACTCGAGAACCGCTTTGTTGAACTCGGCAGCTTTTTCCATCATGGGCGCATGGCCGCAGGCTTCGAAAATGATCTTGCGCGACGATGGCAGCCTGGCCTCCAGAATCCTGGCCTGATCGACCGGCAGAAGCCTGTCTTCGCGTCCCCAGACAACCAGGGTCGGTTGCGTCATGGCAGGCATGGCGGCTTGGACTTCCCCGACCTGATCGCGCGCGAAGCCGCGCAGACCGACGAAGCCTCGAAGCGTCTTTAGAAAGGCCGCCTGAGCGCCCGGAAGACTGGCAAGCGAATATTTATCCTCGATGAGTTCATCCGTCACGAATTTGGGGTCGTGGACGGCGAGAGTCCAAAGCATCCGCAATCCCTTTCGATTCGGACGCGTGATCAACTCGCCAAGCAAGGGAACGGCCGGAAGGCGCATGTTGATATGGGTATCGTAGCCGACGCCGGCAGGCGCGACGAGAACCATCGACATGACACGGGCCGGGGCGATGCGGGCACATTCGAGCGCAATTCTGCCGCCCAGGGAATTGCCGATGAAGTGGGCTTTCTCTTCCCCCTGGCTCGACAGGAAATCGAGGGTAAAGCGCGCCAGATTACCAAGGCTGTAGTGGTCGCCTTCCGGCTTGCCGGTTTTGCCGTCGCCAAGCATGTCGAGCGCATAGACCCGATGCGAGGCCGCGAGAACCTCGATGTTGTTCCGCCATTCCAATACCGAGCAGCCGATGCCAGCGAGCAGAACGATCGGCGCGCCTTCGTTGCCAGCCTTCCAGAAGCGCGTCTTGACGCCTTGCACGTCGACGAATTGATCTTTCGGATCGGCCATGATTTCCCCCGCTGCATAAACTGATGCGCAACGAAAATACGCCGCGCACCGGATGAAGGGCGGGCGCCAACACGCCCGCCGTAGCGACTACGCAGCCGTTGATACAGCCTTGGGCGAAGCCAACCGCTCGATGCTTGCGTTCACGCTGGAGCGGTTTGCGAACAGGATGATCCCGCCCGCGGCCAGGGCCGCGCAACCGATCGAAATGAACATCGGCAGGAAGCTCTGATAGGTCTGTTGCAGCGCGCCCGCGACAAACGGCCCCAGAATGGCGCCGACCCGTCCGACACCCAATTCCATGCCGACCGCCGTTGCCCGCACGTTGGTCTCGTAGGCCGCCGCCGTGAAATTGTTGAGAACGAACTGCGCGCCGATGATGAAGAACCCGGCGGCGGCAACGCAGGTGACGTTGACGACGTGATCGTTCAGGAACACCAGCGTCAAAACCGCGCAACCGCCGAGTCCCCACCACAGGCCAAGCAGACCCCGGCTATGGCCGAAGCGGTCGACCAGATGGCCGAGAACGAGTCCACCGATAAACGACATGATCTGCATCAGGGCGCCAAACCCGAAACTGGTCGCAAATGTCTCTCCGCGTTGGATCATCACCGTCGGGATCCATCCGGACAGCCCGAAGATGCAGAACAGGCTGAGGAAGGCCGTGACCCAGATCGCGATGGTGGTCCTGCGGTAACGCGGTTGCAGCAATTCGAGGATCAGGTTTCCCGATGTCTTGTTGTGGCCTGGAAAAATAGTCGCCGACGCATAAAGATGCGCCCGCTCCGGTCGCAGCTTCGCCAGCATTTGCCTGATCTCCGCGACCCGCCCCTTCAGCACCAGGAACTTCGGCGACTCCGGCAGCGTCAGATGCATGAACGGCAGCAGCACAAACGAAAGCGATCCAATCCAGTAAAGACTTTGCCAGCCCAGAGACGGCGTTGCGAAGACGCCGACAACTCCCGCCAGTGTGCCGCCGGCCGCCCAGCCCAGCGCGACGCCCCATAAAGCGAAGGTGTTGGCCACCCGGCGCGGCGCGAGTTCATTGATGTAGGTGGTCGCCAGCGGCAGCAGCACGCCGAGGCCCATCCCCGTCAGCAGCCGCAACACGCAGAACGTCAGGAATGAGTTTGCAAATAGCGCGGTGAGCAGCGTGAAGACGCTGGTGATCCAGAGTCCGGCCAAGAGCGTGCCGCGACGTCCGAACCGGTCCGCCGCCACGCCGTGCACGGCGGCGCCGAGCAGGAAGCCGACCAGTCCACTGGATATCAGAAGGCCGGACTGCCCCGCCTTGAGACCCCACGGTCCGGCGACATAATGGATCACATAGGCGGGATTGAAGGTGTCGTAGCCGTCGAACAGCGTCAGCAGCCCCATGATGGCGCCGAGACGCCAATGGAAGGCGCTCACCTTGGCGTCTTCCAGCTCTTCGTGAACATCGATCACGTGCGCAACCATCCCGATCCTCCCCGATGTCGACTGATTTTTGTAAGTGCGTGCCGGCTATTCTGCGGCTTGCGCAACCTTGCTTGATTGCAACGTACTCTTGTCGGCGAGCTTGAACAGCCGCAGCGCGTTGTCCCTGCCGATCTTTTTCCGGTCGGCCTCGCTGATGGTCGCGCTGTCGAACCATTGCGCGGCGTGATCGACGTTCTCGAACGGCCAGTCCGCGGAAAACAAAATTCGGTCGGCGCCGACCTCGAGCAACGCATCGATCAGCGTCTGGGTGCGAAAGTTTCCGGACGTCGTCAGGTAGAAATGCGCATTGAAATATTCGCAGATCTTCTTTTTCGCCTTGTAGCGCGGCGGCGTCTTCACCCAGCCATTGCGATGGTCGATCCGCCACATGCTGTACGGTAGCCCTTCTCCCATATGGCCGATGATGATGCGCAATCCCGGATGCTGGTCGAACAGCCCGGAGCCCATCAGACGCAGCGCGTGGACGGCGGTCTCCTGGCCGAACGCCCAGGTCGGCCCGAGCAGCCATTCATGACCTTCATAAATTCTGGAATCCTGCGCCAGCGGATTGCGCGGATGCAGATAGAAGGGCACGTCGAGCTGTTCGACCTTCGCCCAGAACGGCCAGTAGCGATCGAGATCGTAGTAGACAGGGGTTTTCCCGTCGCCGACCTGCGAGAAGCCGTTCACGAGCGCGCCCTTGAAGCCGAGCGTGTTGACGGCGCGGTCGAGTTCGGCGATCGCCAGATCCGGATCCTGCATCGGAAGCGCGGCGAAAGCCTGAAAGCGGTCGGGACGCCTGGCGACCTGTTCGGCCAGATAATCGTTGGCCCGGATCGCGATGTCGTTGGCCTTCCTGGCGTCGGGTATCGCCTGCACCGCCGGGGCGTTGAGCGAAAGGATCATCATCTCGACGCCCTGCTCGTCCATCTGTCGCAGCCGCTTGTCCTGGATGTCGAGCAAACGCTCCTTGAGTTCGGGCCAATAGCTCTCGGGCACGAAGCCCGCGGAATCCATCAGCGTTTCCGGAATGGCGAAATGCTCTTCGAGCGCGATCTTGCCCTGCATGGTCATTCTCTCCCTTTCAATTTTCAGTACTGTCCTTGCGGCGCGAGACCCAAAGCGAACTGGCCGTACATGGTGCCCACCGCATCCCAATTCATGCTGATGTGGCGGCCGACCGCGTTGGCATCGCGCCAGGCGCGCTGAACCGGATTGGCGAGATCCAGCCCCTGCCCGCCGGTCGACGCGTTGAGCGCCTCGCTGGCACGGATCGCCAGCGAAACCGCAAAGGCCTGCCCGCGGCGGCTGACGATCCGGTCCTCGATCGACACGGGCTTGTTGGCCCGAACGGTGATGGCGCGATCGCGCAAATCGCGCAGCAGAATTTCGCGCGCCGCGTCGATAGAGGCGGCGGCTTCCGCGACCCGCAACTGGATGGTCGGGAATTCCGCCATCCGGTTGTTGCTCCCGGCAACGGCGCCCCGCGTCACGCGCTTGCTGGTGACTTCAAGATAATCCTCCAGCGCGCCTGCCGCGGTGCCGACCGCGACCGAGGCGAGGCAGGACGGGATGTTGCACAACATCGGAATCGAAAAACCCGGATTTTCCGGATAGAGCAACGCGCCCGGCGTTTTGCCCGACGTGGTCTCGAAAAATGTCAGGACCCGGTGCTCGGGAACGAAGACGTCTTTCAGTTGTAACGTCTTGCTTCCGGTTCCGGAGAGGCCGACGACATTCCAGGTGTCGTCGATGAGATAATCCGAGGCCGGTACCAGCATGAAGGCCGGCGTCGGCCGGTCGGCGTCCGTCCGCGACGGCAGCAGCGCCGCACACAGGGACCATTGCGCATTGTCGCAACCGCTGGCGAAGGACCAGCGCCCGCTCAGCGTATAGCCGCCCTTTGCGGCCACCGCCTTGGTGGCCGGCGCGTAGGACCCACAGGCGAGTGCGTCGGGGTCGATATCCCAGACGTCGCGCTGAGCCTGTTCGGAAAAACTGGCAATCAGCCATTGGTGGGCGGCGAGCAGTCCGCCGACCCAGGCGGTCGAGGCGCACGCCTTGGCAAGATCGATGTTAAGGTCGACGAGGACGTCGAAATCGTACTCGTAGCCGCCGAAGGCGCGCGGCTTGACGATGTCGAAGTATCCGATTTCGCGCAAGCTCAGCATGTTCTCCGCGGGAACGCGTCCGCTTTTCTCGGTGGTGTGCGCCCGCGCCTTGATTTGCGAAGTCACGCTGGCGACCCGGAGCTTGAGATCGGCCACGCTGGGCCGTTGCCCCAACGGCTGATCCGGTATTCTTTCGAAAGCGTGTGCGGCAACATTCATGTCAATTCCTCCGTGATGGGGAGCTCAGGCGGCCGAAGCCGCCCGCTAGGCGGCTTTGATTTCGGCTGGCACGGAAAAGCAGTAGGTCGCATCCTGATAGATCAGGGGGTCGACGGGATCGTGGACTTTAACGAGTTCGGCCTCGCCGATGAAGATCGTATGCGTGCCGTAGGGAACCGCGGCGGCCTTCCTGCAGAAAATGTTCACCTGGGCAGTCTCGAGATAGCTGATGCCTTCCGGCGAGACCGCCCACTCACCCAGGCCAAAACGGGTTTCCGGTGGAAGCGCTCCACTGAACGCGGCCGATAAAGCGACCTGGTCCCGACGCAGCAGGTTCACGCAGAACCTGCGCGCCAGCAGCATGATATCGTGAAGCAGGCTGGCCTGATTGACACAGACCACCAGCGACGGCGGGTCCATCGACAGCGACGTCACCGCGGTCGCCGTCATGCCATGCCGGCGGGTCTGGTCAGCCGAGGTGATAACCGTGACGGCCGCGGGGAAACGGCGCATCGCCAGCTTGAACGACGCGCGAAGGTCGTCGGTGGCCGCATCCAGGGACATGCTTCTCTCCCGTCCTAAAGGTCCGCTTCTTCGTCGGATAGTTTCAATCACAATATTTGCAAACGCAACTAATTGTCAATCAAGAATTTCAGGCCGCAATTTTCTTGCTGAACGAACGGCGTTTCGATAGTTGTCGGGGCGCAATTGTTGCGGCTCGTCGGACACCAAAACCTTGTACAGACTTACAAATTCTTTCCCCTATCTGCTGAACCGGGTCGGCGTGCGGATGGGCGAACTGTTCTCGCGCCGGATCTCGTCGTTCGGCGTGACGCTTCCGATGTACCGCGTCATGGCGGCGCTCTGGGAAAACGGCGATCAGCGGCTGAGCGACCTTGCGACGATCACGACCACCGAGATTTCGACACTGTCCCGCCTTGTCGGCGAGATGAAGCGCAAGGGTCTGGTCACGCGCAGCAGGCTGGCAGACAACGGCCGCACCGTCGCCATCAATCTCACGTCGAAGGGCAGGCTGCTGGTCGAAGATCTGATGCCCATCGCGGTGCATTTCGAAGACGTCGCGGTTCGCGACTTCTCGGAAAGCGAGATCTCTCATCTCAAGGTCGTGTTCCGGAAAATCTATGAAAGCCTGGGGTCGATCGAACCTGAAATAGAGGCTGCGAAAGCTTCGCCGAAATCAAAGCGAAAAATTTCTCCGCCTCGGCCCCGATCGAAACCGCGCGCGAAAGAATGATCCGTTGGACGGCTGCTTCCAGGCGGCGCTTCGACCTGTCGCCCCGCGACTATCGCAACCTTTCGCTCTCGCAAGCGTGAAGAACCGCTCGCGAGTCGCAGGTTTCCAACCTCAACCCGGCCTGCAACCTGCCCGGTGCGATTGTGAAGACAAACAGATCAAGGCAAACATTGGTATCGAGAACGATGATTTGGGGAACGCTGGCCCGCATAATTCGTCGTTATTGGTATTTTCGTTCAATCGCAGCGCTTGAGCCGTCGCTATCCATTTCCTTCAGGATGCGATTGAATTTCTCGGCGCGTTGCGGATTCATAGCAAGGTTGCATGCCATGTATAGTTCCGACAGTTCAAATTTGAACAGAGAAACAATTTGATCGGTCAATCCTGCTTTTTTGATCAGATATTTTCCCAGCAAGTCGCCGGTTGCCCAGAAGTCGATGTGATTCCGCAGCAACTTTTGCGGGTTCAGGGCATCGCTGATCGCTAAATCGACTTTGTATCCGCGCAGTTTCAGGTATTCGCCGGTTGCAGCCTGGTTATATCCGCCGATAGTAAACGGCCTCACGTCTTCCAGCGACTTCGGTTTTCGGATGTCGTTGGCACGGGCGAAAATTGCCCAATCGCTTTGCGCCAGGGGGCCGATCCACGTGAACAGGGCTTCGCGCTCGGGCGTTCGGCTGGTCGAAAATACGCAGGTATTCTCCATATCCAGCGCCAATCGATACGCGCGCTGCCATGGATAAGAGGTGATCGTGAACGGCTCGTTCGCGCGATGCATCAGTTCGACCACTTTATCGACGGTGATCCCGGTGGGTTCCCTGGTACGCTCGTCAAGCATGTTGTAAGGCGGATATTCTTCGGTCGTCAGCGTCAGCGCGGCGCTTGGCTCGCAAACGGCCCTTGGCTCGCCAACGAAGATCAGAACAGTGGCGGCCGCAAGAATTAGTCGCGCCATCGTCGCTCCTTCGTCGCAATAACTTCCGCCTCAAGGGGCGGAGGATCGTGCCCCATGCTGGCAGACATCACCGAGCTCCGGTGAGGCCGGGCAGATCATCCTGATACTGGGACAGGACGATGATGGGATTATCGCTGATCGGGGCGACGGTTTCCAGCATCATGTAGCGGGCGCGTTGCACGGCTGTGTGTCGCGAAAACCTGAACCCGGATGTGGTGATGGTGAAGTCCGCCAGGCATCGCGTGCGAACGGATGATTCCCCTGAACCGGGCGAGAAACCGGCGCGTCGTTGTCCAACGACCGACGTGTCCTGACGTCGCTATGATCGATAGCGTGCATAAGATTACAGCTTGCGCATCATCCGCGCAATCGCCTCGCCGATCACCACGGTCGTGAAGTGGGTGTTGGCCCGGCAGTCGGACGGCATGATCGATGCGTCAGCCACCCGCAGGCCGGCGATGCCCTTCACGGTGCCATCGGGATTGACCACGCCATCGGCATCGTTGAAGCCGGTCATGCGGCAGCTGCCGGCGGCATGCTGGATGTCGCCGGTGTCGCGGCGCAGCAGCGCCTCCAGTTCACGATCCGGCAGCGCCGCAGCCTGCGGCAGCGTCAGATCGGTGTCGGTCAGCCGTATCCAGTCGGCAATGCCGGCCAGCGCCGGCTGGACGGTGAGCACGGCCAGTCGTTTTACCGCATCCATCATGCGCAACATGTCGCGGGGATCGGCCAGCATGTTCTCCTCGACGACCGGATCGATCTGCGGATCGATCGAGGCCAGCTTGAGCGAGCCGCGCGAATAGGCGTTGAACAGCCCCGCGCCGATGGCGCCGGGAACCCCGATGCCGCGATGGTTGAAGGCGATCAGGATCATGTCGCGCTTGCCGCCGTCGGCGAGGCCGGAGGAATAGGTCACGCAGCAATTGGTATGGCGGGTGTCCGGATCGGTGGGACGGATGTCCTCGCGCAGTTGAATCGTTGCGCGAAACAGCGGGTGGTCAAAGAAATGCCTGCCGACCGGCAGGTCACGTTCGACCGCGATGCCCATCGCCTTCAGCTCATCGGCCGGTCCGATGCCCGAGCGCAGCAGGATCGCCGGGCTGTGGATAGCCCCTCCGCATAGCACGATCTGGCGCGCGCTGATCTCGCTGCACGCCTCGCCGTCCCCTTTACCCTCCCCTTGGCCCTCGACCCGAACACGGACGCCGGTAGCCGCGCCGTCCCTGATCACAACGCGGTCGACCAGCACCTTGCCGCGAATTTCCAGATTGGCGCGGCCGCGCGCGGGCTCCAGATAGGCTTCGTTGGTCGAGATGCGGCGGTGGTTGCGGCTGTTGATCGGGTAGCACGCCGCCCCCTCGCCGTCCGGGCCGTTGAGGTCGGCGCACCATGGATAGCCGCTGGCCAGCGCCGCGTCGCGCAGGCCGCGATCGATCGGGCCCCATGTGCCGGGCGGCGCGCGATAGACCGGCAACGGCCCGCCGCGTCCATGACCTTCGGTGTCGCCGAATTCCAGATCATCCTCGATCACGGAGAACAACGGCATCACGTCCTTGGCCGACCAGCCGGTACAGCCATGGGCAGCCCATTCGTCGAACGCATCGGCCACGCCGCGAATCGCGATCTGGCCGTTCATCATCGAGCTGCCGCCGAGGCCCTTGCCGCGCCAGTAGAAGCGTGCCTCCTGTCCCGCCACCCGGCGCGTCAGGAGATCAGGCCACTGCCATTTTTCCTGAAATTCGCGCTTGTGGATGATCGGTATCGGATTCGGCGTGGTCACTTCCCAGGGCGCCTGATCGGCGCGCCAGTCGAGACCGGCTTCGAGCAGCAGGACGCGCCGGCCGGGATCCTCGGAGAGCCTTGCCGCGACAGCGGCGCCGGCAGAGCCGCCGCCGACAACAATGACATCGTACATCGCGTTACTTCTCAACGTTCCAGAAAATCGGGATGGCAGACGGGATCAGATTGCGCAAATTGGCGCGATAGGCCGCCGGCTGGGCGAACTGGCCCCACGGAATCGCCGGCGCCTGATCATACATGATGGTCTGGATCTCGGCGGCGATCTTCTTGCGATCGTCTTCGGCGGGCGCCCTGGCGAAGGCTTCCATCAGTGGCGTGATGCGCGGGTCGCACTGCCAGCCCGAGAAGTCGATGCAATTGAACGCCACCATGACGTTGGTCAGCGGCGACGCCAGATCGAAGCCGCCGGCGTGAACGCCATAGACGCTCCAGCCTTCCTTCTTGGCGCGGCGCGCCAGCAGGGTGCCCCAATCCATCACCTGCAGATCGACGTTGAAGCCGGCAAGCTTCAGCTTCGCCGCCAAAACCTGCGCCGAGACGCTCGGGGCTTCGAGATCGCTGGCCTGCATGACGATAACAGGCTCGCCGGCATATTTCGTCGCCTTCAGCGCGGCGCGCGCCGCTTCGACCGATGGATTTGCCGCCGCTTCGGTGCCGGCCTTGCTGTCATAGGTGGTGCCGCAGGTGAAGAATGTCGCGCAAGGCGTGGCGTATTTGGCGTCGAGGCCGAGCCCGTCCATGACTTCGCGCTGATCGACCAGCTTCCACAGCACACGCCGGATCGCCGGATCGTCAAACGGCTTCGACGCGGCGTTGAGGCGATAGGCGCCTGCAAACATGTTGCCGCCGGTGAAATTGACGACTTTCACGCGGGGATTGTTTTCAAGAAGCGGCAGCAGATCGAACGGCGCGTATTGCATGAAGTCCACTTCGCCGGTCTGCAACGCAGCAGCGGCGGTGGAGCCGTCGGGAATGACGCGGATTTCCAGCGTGTCGATATTGACGCGCTTGCCGCCGGCCAGGAAGTCCGCGGGCTCGGGACGCGGCACGTAATCGGCAAATTTTTTCAGGATCATGCGGTCGCCGGTGCGGTGATCGGCCTTGTTGTAGACGAACGGGCCGGAGCCGATGATCTCGGTGATGCGCTGGTCGCCGGGCGTCCTGGCAATGCGCTCGGGCATCATGAAGGCGACCGGGCTGACGGGATTGCCGAGCGCATCGATCACGAGGCCCGATGGCTCTTTCAGCGTCAGCACGAAGGTCCTGGCATCGCTTGGCTCAAGCGAGGCGGCAAGGGCGAAGATGCGGCGGCCGAGCGCGCTGCGCTGGCTCCAGCGCCGCAGCGACGCCACGCAATCAGCCGACGTGACCGGCTGGCCGTCGTGCCACTTCAGGCCATCGCGCAGCGTGAAGCTGTAGGTCAGCCCGTCCGGCGACACTTTCCAGTCCTGCACCATCTGCGGCTTGATATCGCCCCTGGAATCCTTCGCGAACAGCGTGTCGAACACCATGTAGCCAAAGGTGCGCGAAATATAGGCCGTGGAAAAATGCGGATCGAGCGTGACGATTTCAGCTTCAAGCACCGCGACAAGGTTGCCTGCCGCATGGGCCGGCGTGAGCGCCGGCGCCGCGACCAGCGCAAGCCAGAACAGCGCGGGAATCAAAGCCTTCAGTTTGGACATTGGCGCCTTTTTGCCTTCGGGAGGAAGGTCGTTGGAGTTTGGAAAAGTCAAAACGGTGCACGGAAAAACCCGGATTTTCTCGGGCAATCCTGAAGAGCAATCTTCGTGCCGCGCGGGACGGAATCACTCATGCCGTGGCGACTGCCTGCCGCGCGTTTGCGGATGCCACCATGAAGATGACGGCCCGCCGGATCAGCCTGAGAATGCAGCCATGAAGCGCCGCGGTAGGAGATCCTCAATCATCTCCCGTGATGGCGAAAATTCAGCCTCCCATTTTCGGCGAGTGAATCTATATCTTTCCCGCGCGCGACCCCGCGGCGGAATCCATTTCGGAGCGATTTGATGATCTTGCGAAACCCGTCACGCCGGTCGTTTCTGATGACGGCCGCGACCAGCGCCGTTGCCGCAACATTGCCCGTGAAGCGAACCTTGGCGCAGGTCCCCTCATTCGACGCAAGCGGAATCAAGGTGCTTGCATTCGACTTCCAGGGCAGCTGCGTGGATTACTTCACCCCGCTGATGGACGCCGGTCGCCGGATCAACGCCGAAAAGAAGCTCGATCTCGACTGGGGCGTCATGACCAAGGAGTGGCGCGACTGCTATCACGACGTCATGGAGCCGGTGTTGGCGCACCAACGCGATTATGTGCCGACCGAGCAGGTCTACCGTGAGGGCCTCGATACGCTGCTCGACAGGCACGGCCTGTCGGCTAAGTTCAGCAAGGAAGAACGGGACCGATTGAACAATGTATGGGGCCAGATGATCCCGTGGCCGGACACCAAAGAAGGGCTGGGCCGCCTCAGGAAAAAATTCGCGCTGACCACTCTATCGAACGCCGGGATGAAAACCGTTTTCCAGATGGTCCACCGCCATCAGCTTCCTTTTGATGAAGTGCTGACGGGCGAGCTGGCGCGCAGTTACAAGCCGGCGCCGGAAGTCTACCAATTGATTCTGTCCATGCTCGGATACAACAAGGAAGAAGTCCTGTTCTGTGCCACTCACTTCTACGACCTCGAGGCCGCCAGGAAATTCGGCTACAAGACCGCATGGTGGCCGCGCCCGCTGGAAAACGGCCCGGGCCAGCCGATCGACAGCGAGCCGAAGCCGTTCGTCGACCTTAACGTAGCCGACATTGTTGGCCTTGCGGCGAGCCTCGGCGCCTGATCGCCCCCTGGATAAAGGCTCGGGCCGGCGTTCCGCGCCTGCCCGCCTCCCATATTCTTCGCACAGGGGGGACGTGACAATGTTCTTCTTTTGTTCTAGTCTCGGCCTCGTGATCCATCCAGGCATATGCCGAAATGACAACTCATCAGGGGCACGATCCAATGAGCGACGTTCACGCCGACGCCCGCCACATCCAGCTGACCTTTCACGACGACGATGAAACTCCCGCAGAATTCGTCATCGAGCTTTTGCGGACGGTGTTCAACAAGCCGTTGATGGACGCGATGAGACTTATCGATGCCGTCGACCAGCACGGAGAGGCCGTTTGCGATGCCTATCCGTGCGATGTTGCCACCGAACTGCTTAAGACGGCCCGGCAGCGCATCCATGCTTCGGGTTATCCGCTCCGGATTTCGAGCCAAGCAGTTGCAGGCAGCGTCGAACTGCTTGATGGCCGCTGCAAATTATGCGGCACCCTCTCCGGCAAAAACCGGCTTACCCTGAAGGGCACCCTGACACTCGTCTGCGATGATTGCATGGACGAGATCATCGGCAACCTGCCGGAAGTCACCCGCACCAAACAATTCAACTATGCCTGCGAAGCCCTCGCCTGGCATTTCCAAGGCATTCCGCCGGCTCAGCTGGTCGCGTCCTCGCGCCTGTTCCCGGGTCACATGCGCGCTGACATTCAAGCAGCCGTCAACGGACTGTTCTCCACATCACCGATCCGGTTCTTTGGCATCCACGAGGAGCGCCGCTATGAAACGCTGACCTTCGCGGCGCTGACCAGGGATGACCGGGATGCTCCCGCTATCGCGCCGGCACAGTATCACGATGTGGATATCGGCGAGAGCGCGCCAGTGAAATGCCTCCATAACGGATTGTGGCTCTGCCGCAACGAGGACCTGCGCTACGCGGTCGTGCTCTCCTCGCACCGGGAGTACGGATATGAGGCCGGGACCCGGATCGAGGTTGCCGTACCTGCGGGCGCGGTGGGTGGCGAGTTCGTGCAACGCTGTTTCTCCGAGCTGGAGAGTGCCGTCAACGCCGCGCGTTGCTATCGCGGCAAGATCCTGTCGCTCGATGGCGACGCGGATTATCGGGGACGCTCGCGAGGCGTCATGGTTCACAAATTGCCCCCGGTCCGGCGCGAGGAAGTGATCCTGCCAGAAGCCACATTGCGGTTGCTCGACCGCAACATCCTGAGCTTTGTGGGAAACCGCGCGCAACTGCGCCGGTTAGGGCAATCGACCCGCAAGGGCATCCTGCTGTACGGACCGCCCGGAACCGGCAAGACCCACACCATCCGCTATCTGGCGAGCAACCTGCCCGGTCACACCACCCTGATCATCACAGCGGCGCAGGTCACGTTGCTTTCCCATTACATGAATCTCGCCCGCCTCCTGCAGCCGGCGATGGTCGTGATCGAGGATGTCGATCTCATCGCGCGCGATCGTAACCAGATGGGTCCTTGCGAGGAATCGCTGCTCAACGGGCTTCTCAACCAGATGGATGGATTGAAGGAGAATGCGGATATCCTGTTCATCCTCACCACCAACCGGCCGGAGCAGCTTGAGAGCGCCCTGGCGAGCCGCCCCGGTCGCATCGACCAGGCGATCGAGGTGCCGCTTCCCGACGACATCGGCCGCAAGAAGCTGGTCCAACTCTATGGCCGGGGTCTGCCGCTCGGCGATGCCGTTGTGCGTGAGGCCGCGCAGCGGACCAAGGGTGTCAGCGCCGCGTTCGTCAAGGAGCTGATGCGACGCATCGCCCAGGCAAGCATTGCCCGCGACGGCGGCACAACCGTCAAATCCGGCGATATCAGTGAAGCGCTGGACGATATGTTGTTCGCCGGCGGCAAGCTCAACGTCAAGCTGCTGGGCGGGGCACTGGAAATGGCCGACGGATGACGATCGTATTCGCGTCGAGCGACTGCATGGAAGTCAAGCCGACAGGACGCGCGAGACCGCAAAATCCAGGGGCGATAGTTGCGTCCGGGATGGTTACTTCCGAAATGGCGCTCCCTAGGGGAATCGAACCCCTGTTTCAGCCTTGAGAGGGCCGTGTCCTAACCGCTAGACGAAGGGAGCGTGTACTTGAGGGAATAGCCTTGAAATCGGCGCTCTGCAAGGCACTGAAACCCTCCGGCGCGCTCGAAGCTTAGGGTTCGTTGGCAAATTTCAGCCGACCGGTGGCTTTCAGCGTATGGGCATCGAAGGTGCGGATTTCCGTCGCCCCGCCGACCTCCAGCGTGACCACCAGCCGGTCGCCGGCGACGCCGGTGGAAACGATACGGGCGCCTTTCGGCAGGACCGCCGTGGTATCGGTGTTGACGGCGCTTCCCTCGGTGCGGAAAAGACGGTAGCCGATGGCGATCAGAACCGCCGCGACCGCCAGCGCCGTGGTAAGGCCCGCAATCAGCATCAGCCGCCGCACCCGCGCGAACAACGCGGCCTGCTCTTGGGTCGGTTCGGGCGCAATCGTTTCGGTCATGCAACACTCTTTAAGGCAAAACTCTTCAGGGATCGGCTCTTCTTTGGAACAAGCTTCGAATAGCGGTCAACAATTGGAGGTCACCGTCGCCGGCGACGAGGGATCGGCCCGGCTCGACCGCGTGCTGGCCGTGCGTCTGGCGGAACTGTCGCGATCGCGGCTGAAAGCCCTGATCCAGGCAGGGCAGGTCGCCGTCAAAAGCGTCCCCGTTCGCGACCCCGCTTATCACGTCACACCAGGCGATACGATCACAATCGACGTGCCGGAGGCGGTCGCCGCCGAGCCACGGGGCGAGGATATCGCGCTCGACATTATCTATGAGGATGACGACATCATCGTCATCGACAAGCCCAGCGGCCTCGTGGTGCATCCCGCCGCGGGCCATGAGACGGGAACGCTGGTCAACGCGCTGATCGCCCATTGCGGCGCGAGCCTGTCGGGGATCGGCGGCGTCAAGCGGCCGGGCATCGTGCACCGGCTCGACAAGGACACCACCGGACTGATGGTGGTGGCGAAGAACGACCGCGCGCACCAATCGCTGACGGCGCAATTCGCCGATCACGGCCGCACCGGCGCGATGCGGCGCGGCTATATGGCATTCGCCTGGGATGTGCCCGGCCGCCAGCGCGGCACCGTCGACGCGCCGATCGACCGGCATCCCTACGCCCGGGAAAAGATGGCGGTGCGCGAGCGCGGCCGCGAGGCTATTACCCATTGGGAAATCCGGGAAACCTTCAACGGACGCGACGGCAAGCCGGTCGCCTCATTGCTGGCGTGCCAATTGGAGACCGGCCGCACCCATCAGATCCGGGTGCATCTCGCCCATATCGGCCACCCCCTGATGGGCGACAGCGTCTACGGCCCACACTTCAAAACCAAGGCCAGCCATCTCGGCCCGCAGAGCCAGGCGGCCCTGGAGGCCCTCGGGCGCCAAGCGTTACACGCATACCTCCTGGCGCTGGAACACCCCAAAACCG
Organism: Bradyrhizobium sp.; assembly: GCF_050014615.1. Classification (GTDB taxonomy): domain Bacteria; phylum Pseudomonadota; class Alphaproteobacteria; order Rhizobiales; family Xanthobacteraceae; genus Bradyrhizobium. The sequence goes on from NZ_JBEKCZ010000076.1 coordinate 20,435, forward strand.
GGGAAATTTTGCATTGGGAACAGCCCCTGCCGGAGGATTTGCTTCTCCTGCAAAAAACCCTGCGAGCGACGCAATGACGCAGGGCCTTTGGGAAAGTGATGTTATGCCAACAGGTTATACCAGCCACACGGGGACGTGACGGCCGCGATCCTTCCAAAAGTCCCCCGATTTGGTGTATGTTGCGCCTGCGTTGAATATCCAACGCGGAACATCGCAGAGCGGATGGCTTTAACCCAGCGTCCGTCTGCCTGGCCCGCCGCTATCGGGGGCCTGAACCACTGGAGGGCGCTACAATGGCCCGTACAGCTACCCTGCCGATCCTCAACGGGGAATCCGGCCTTTCCCGTTACCTCGCCGAGATCCGCAAATTTCCGATGCTGGAACCCCAGCAGGAATACATGCTCGCCAAGCGCTGGCGCGAGCATGACGATCGCGACGCGGCCCATCACCTTGTCACCAGCCATCTGCGGCTCGTGGCCAAAATAGCCATGGGCTATCGCGGCTACGGATTGCCGATTTCCGAGGTCGTCTCGGAAGGCAATGTCGGCCTGATGCAGGCGGTGAAGCGGTTCGAGCCCGAAAAGGGCTTCCGTCTCGCCACCTACGCCATGTGGTGGATCAAGGCGTCAATACAAGAGTACATCCTGCGTTCGTGGTCGCTCGTGAAGATGGGAACCACCGCGAACCAGAAGAAGCTGTTTTTCAACCTGCGCAAGGCGAAGAGCAAGATCTCCGCGCTGGACGAGGGTGATCTTCACCCCGACCAGGTGAAGCTGATTGCCAAGCGCCTCGGTGTCACGGATCAGGACGTGGTCGACATGAACCGCCGTCTCGGCGGCGATGCCTCGCTCAACGCGCCGATCCGCGACGACGGTGAGGCCGGTGAATGGCAGGACTGGCTGGTCGATACGTCGCCCAACCAGGAAGCCATCATGGCCGAGCACGAGGAGTTCGATCATCGCCGCGAGGCGCTGAACGGCGCGATCGGCGTGCTCAACCCCAGGGAACGCCGCATCTTCGAGGCGCGGCGCCT
>NZ_JBEKCZ010000077.1:0-21442 GCF_050014615.1 Bradyrhizobium sp.
GTGCCGGAATATGACGACCGCGCGCTTTACGAAAAACTGATCCTCGACGGTTTCCAGGCCGGGTTGTCGTGGATCACGATTTTGCGCAAGCGCGACAATTTCCGAAAGGCCTTCGACGATTTCCAGCCGGAAAAGATCGCGCGCTATAGTGCCAAAAAGGTTCACGCGCTGATGAACGATGCCGGCATCGTCCGCAACCGCGCCAAGATCGAGGGCGCCGTCAACAGCGCCAAGTCCTACCTCAAGATCATGGAAGACGGCCCCGGTTTTTCTAAATTCATGTGGGAATTCGTCGACGGCAAGCCGAAGGTCAACCATTTCAAGACCACCGCCAGCGTGCCGGCGTCGACGCCTCAATCGATCAAGCTGTCGAAGGAACTGGCGTCGCGCGGATTCAAGTTCGTCGGCCCGACCATCGTCTACGCCTTCATGCAGGCCACCGGCATGGTCAACGATCATCTGGTCAGCTGCTTTTGCCACCAGGACTGCGCCGGAAAACAGCGCGCGCCCCGTCTTAAAGTCAAATGACGGCGGCAAGATCTTCCGCGCCCGAAACCTCCTTGCGCGTCTGGCAGCGGATGCTGTCGGGGCGGCGGCTCGATCTGCTGGACCCCTCGCCGCTCGATATCGAAATCGCCGACATCGCCCATGGCCTGGCGCGCGTGGCGCGCTGGAACGGGCAGACCAACGGCGCGCACATTTTCTCGGTGGCGCAACACACATTGCTGGTCGAGGCCGTGATGCGCGAGCAGGTCCCACGCATTGACCTGCGCTTCCGGCTCGCCGCATTGCTGCACGATGCGCCGGAATATGTCATCGGCGACATGATCTCGCCGTTCAAGGCCGTGCTTGGCGGGAACTACAAGGCCGTCGAAAATCGGCTGCTGTCGGCGATCCACATCCGCTTCGGCCTGCCTGCGGTGTTGCCGGATGAGATAACCCGGCAGATCAAGGCAGCCGACCGCGGCGCGGCCTATCTGGAGGCGACGCGACTCGCCGGGTTTGCGCAGGCCGAGGCGAAACGGCTGTTCGGCCGCGATCCCGGCCTGTCCACCGCGACCCAGCAGGATTATCTGACGCCCTGGACCGCAGCCAAAGCCGAGAAGCGGTTCCTGACGCGGTTCAAGACGTTGCATCCGTGAAGTCGAAGGATGGGCAAAGCCAACGGGTCGCGCGAATGCGCGCCCGATGATAAACTCCGCGTGCCCACCGAGTTTTTGCCGCGGGAATAAATGGTGGGCACGGCGCAAACGCGCCTTTGCCCACCCTACATGCAGGCTTATAATCGAAGCGACAAAAGGACCATCATGATTCACGTCTGCTCACTCGCCGCGCTTCCCGGCACCGTCAAGGCTGTCGGCGCCAGTCACGTTCTCACCGTCATGGCCAATGTCGACCAGGTGCAGCGACCGGAATCGGTGCTGCCGGCCAACCATCTGAAGGTGCAGATGGACGATATCACCGAACAGATGGACGGCTTTGTCGCGCCTTCGGATTCGCATATCGAGCAGGTCCTGAACTTTGTCCGCGGCTGGGATCGCAACGCACCGCTCGTGGTCCATTGCTATGCCGGCATCAGCCGCTCGACCGCGAGCGCCTTCGCGGCCGCCTGCGCGCTCAATCCGCACCGCGACGAAGTCGCGATCGCGCGGCAAATACGCGCCGCCTCCCCGATCGCGTCGCCGAACCGGCTGATCGTCAGTCTGGCGGACAAGGCGCTGGGACGCGATGGGCGGATGCTGCGGGCGCTCGACGAGATGGGTCCGGGCAGCATGATGGTCGAAGGCCGGCCGTTCCGCATCGATCTCGAATGATATCCGTGAACGGTGCCGGACCCGGTGGTATTTGAACCGACCGGCACGATGGCGACACAGACCGGGGACGACCGGACGACGCCATTGCGTCCGACGGTGCTTGAGGATTTGACGGGGTAAGCCCAGACGTCGGGCCGATCGGCTGGAGGCTTGATGTTCGATTTCTTTGCGATGGCGATTGCCGTTGTTGCGCTGATTGTCGCGCGCAAGACCTTCAATCAGGCTGCGATCCTGCGAGCGCGGCTGGACGCGATGGAAGCCACGGGATTCCAGGCCAGGCCCGCCCCGCCACCGCTCACCGCCCGCGCCGAGTCCGAGCCAACCCCGACAACCTCCTCGCCGGCCATTGCGGCCGAACAGCCGGCAACCATCGCCAGCGCTGAACAAACCGTATCCGTCGAAGCGAATGAGCCCGCCGCGCCAGACGACGTCGGCGGTGGCACGGCGATGCCCCCGCCACTTCCGCCGGACCAGCCTCAGCCCGGCTTCGAGGAACGCATCGGCACCCGCTGGGTGGTCTGGGTCGGCGGCCTGACGCTGGCGCTCGGCGGCTTCTTCATGGTCCGCTATTCGATCGAGGCGGGGCTGCTTGGGCCCGGCGTGCGAACGATGCTCGGCGGCGCGTTCGCGCTGGCGCTGCTGGCGGCCGGCGAATGGATGCGGCGCAAGGACAGCATCTCCACCATCGATGCACTGCCGATCGCCAATATCCCGGCGATCCTCACTGCCGCAGGAACGGCGGTGGCCTTCGCGACCGTCTATGCCGCGTATGCGCTGTACGGCTTTCTCGCGCCCGCGACCGCTTTCATCCTGCTCGGACTGGTAGCATTGGGCACGCTCGCCGCGGCGCTGCTGCACGGACCGGCGCTGGCCGGCCTCGGCGTCGCCGCCGCATTCGCCACTCCGATTCTGGTTTCTTCCGATCGGCCCGACTTCTGGGCGCTGTACATCTATCTCGCCATCGTCACCGCGGCTGCGCTGAGCCTAGCGCGGATCAGGCTGTGGCGCTGGCTCGCGGTCACCGCCATCTTGTTCGCGCTGCTCTGGACCTTTCCCTGCCTGCCATGCGGGCCGTCGATGATCGGACCGCATGCGTTCCACGTCGTGACCGGCTTTGTGCTCGCCGCATTGCTGGTGGTATGCGGCTTCATGTTCGGGCCACCCGCCGACGAGGGGCGGATCGAGCCGATCTCATCCGGTTCGCTGGCGGCCTATCTCGCCGGCGCGACGGTCATCGTGCTCGCGAGTTTTCACGCCGATGCCGCCATGATCGTGTTCACCGCGCTGGTGGCAGCCACATTGCTGGTGGCATGGCGCGCGCAAGCCGCCACCGGCGCGGTCGGCGCCGCGGCCTTGTTCGTCTTTGCCGTGTTCGCCGAATGGGCGGTTCGCGGCAATCCGGACATGCTGGTGCTGCCGGGCGGACCGTTACCCGGCATCGGCCCCGCGGCCACCGACAGCTCGGTTTCGCTGCATCTGATCACCGCGGCGATCTTCGCGGCCGGGTTTGGCGCCGCCGGGTTCCTGGCCCAAGGCCGCTCTGTGAGCGCCGTCATACCGGTGGTGTGGTCGGCTGCGGCCGTGTTCACGCCGCTGGCGTTGCTGATTGCGCTGTATGCGCGCATCGCGCATCTGGACCGCTCGATCCCGTTTGCTATTTTGGCGGTTATGCTCGCGGCCGCCTATGGCGCGGCAACCGAAATCCTCACCAAACGCGACAATCGGCCCGGATTGCCAATCTCGATCGCGCTGTTCGCCACCGGGGCGCTTGGCGCGCTGGCACTGGCGCTGACCTTCGCGCTCGAAAAGGGCTGGCTTACGATCGCGCTGGCGCTGATGTCGATGGGATCTGCCTGGATTTCGCTGCAGCGGCCGATTCCATTCCTGCGTTCGCTGGCCGCCATTCTCGCCGGGATCGTGGTGCTGCGCATCGGCTACGAGCCGCGCATCGTCGGCGGTGCCGTCGGCACCACTCCGATCTTCAACTGGCTGTTGTGGGGTTACGGCGTTCCGGCGCTGTCGTTCTGGGCCGCCAGCATTTTCCTGCGCCGCCGCGGCGACGACGCGCCGCTGCGCACGGTGGAATCCGCGGCGATCCTGTTTACGGTGCTGCTGGTGTTCATGGAAATCCGCCATGCCGTGAACGGCGGCGATGTGTACATGGACACGGCAAGCCTCACCGAAACGGCACTGCAGGTTTGTACCGCGCTGGCGCTGGCGATCGGCCTCGAGCGGCTGCGGATCCGCACCGGCAGCGTCGTCCACAATGTCGCCGCGGTCCTGCTCACGGCTTTTGCCGCAGTGGCCGGCGTGGTCGGGTTGCTGTTCCTGAACAATCCGGCACTCTGGCGTATCGAGATCGGCGGCGTGTTCATCAATCCAATCCTGCTCGGTTATGCGCTGCCCGCGGTGCTGGCGCTGCTGCTGTCCTACGCGGTGGCGGGGCGCCGGCCCGCCGGCTACGCCAATTCGATCGCGGGCGCCGCGCTGGTGCTGGCGCTGAGTTATGTAACGCTTGAAATCCGCCGGCTCTACCACGGCCCGCAGCTGACCAGCGGCGGCACCGGCGGCGCCGAGCAATACACCTATTCGATTGCGTGGCTGGCGTTCGGCGTGGTGCTGCTTGGCATCGGCATTCTCTTCAACTCGCAACGCGCCCGGCTCGCCTCGGCCATCGTCATCGCATTGACGATCCTCAAGGCGTTCCTGATCGACATGTCGACGCTGACAGGGGCCTACCGCGCATTGTCGTTCATGTGCCTCGGCCTGGTGCTGGTGACGATCGGCTGGCTGTACCAGCGGATCCTGTTCCGCCGACGGTCAACGCCCTCATCCGACGGCAGCGCGGTTCAGGCCAATCTTTAAGGCAAATCGCGGACGGCCACGGCGCCGACGCCAGCAATCTCATCAAAATACCGGCGAGGTGCCGATCAGGCCGCGCGTACCGAACTCAGGAATTTGCCGACTTCAAGCTTGAGGCGGTTGCTCTCGATCGACAGCGACTGCGCCGCGGACAGCACCTGCGACGAGGCCGAACCGGTCTCGCTGGCGCCGCGCTGCACGTCGGCGATGTTGGATGACACCTGCATGGTGCCTTGCGCGGCCTGCTGGATGTTGCGGGATATCTCCTGCGTGGCCGCGCCTTGCTCTTCCACGGCCGCCGCGATGGTCGAGGAGATCTCCGACATCCGGCCGATGGTATCGCCGATTTCCTTGATCGCGCCCACCGAGTCCTGCGTCGCCGACTGGATACCGGTGATCTGCTGACCGATTTCGCCGGTGGCTTTCGCGGTCTGCTCGGCCAACGCCTTCACCTCGGATGCCACGACGGCGAAACCGCGGCCGGCCTCGCCGGCGCGTGCCGCCTCGATCGTGGCGTTCAGGGCAAGCAGATTGGTTTGACCGGCGATGGTGTTGATGAGTTCGACGACATCGCCGATGCGGGCGGCAGCCTTCGACAATTCGCCAACGCGATTGTTGGTTTTTTGTGCCTGCTCCACCGCGTCGCTGGCAACCCGGGACGATTCCTGGACCTGCCGGCTGATCTCGTTCACCGATGCCGTCAACTCCTCGCTCGCGGAAGCAACCGATTGTACGTTGGTGGAAGCTTCCTCCGACGCAGCCGCAACCACGATGGCGCGTTCCTGCGATCGTTCGGCGGTCGCCGTCAATGAGCTGGCGGAAGCTTCGAGCTCCGTCGCCGCCGAGGAGACCATCTCGACAATTTCACCGACCGCGCCTTCGAAGGCGTCGGCGAGCTTGTGCATATCCGCCTTGCGCAGCTCGGCGACCATCCGGTCCTGCTTGATCCTGGCTTCCGCCTCGTCACGCGCCTTTTGCTCGGCATTGACCTTGAAGGTCTCGACGGCCTGGGCGATCTCGCCGACCTCGTCGGCGCGTCCGAGTCCGGGCAGCACGATCGCGAAGTTGCCCCTGGCGAGTTCGATCATGGCGGCCGTCATGGCGGACAACGGCCTGGAAACCGATCTGCCGATGAAAAAACCCGCGCCCAGCACCGCGAATGCGATCAGCAGGATCGCGATCTCCATCTGGCGCTGGATACTGTCGCGCACCGCGACATTTGTGCGTTCGGCTGCGGATCTGATCTCATCGATCTCCTTCGATACCGCATCGATGACCGGTTCGACCGCCGAGAATGCTTCCGAAGTCGCCTTTAGCTCGCCGGCAAGCGTCAGAGCCGTCTCCATCCAGGCAAAGAAGTCGCGCTGGTAATCGGAAAGCTTTTGCTTGAGCTCGGCTTTTACCGTCGGCGAAACATCCGAATTCTCGGCCCCGGCCAAAAACTCCGAAGCCCGCTGTTTCATATCGTCGCCGTATTTGCCGTCACGCCGCAGCATGAAATCTTTCTCGTGACGGCGCATCATCAGCATGGTGACGAGAAGCGCCGGCTCATGCAATTGATCGACCCGCGCTTCAATGTCGTGCACGGACTGGCGCAGACGGCCCTCAAGACCTGAATTTTCGTCGAGGCCGAGGCGTCGCTTCTGTTCAAAGACGGCGACGAAGTGCGCCTGGTATTGCTTCAGCGAGGCGATCATGACATCGACCTTGCTCGCCAGATCGGGCTTTCCGACAGCCGCGACCTTCTGGCGCAGCCTGTCGATATCGGCGGCAACAGCCTTGGCGATCTCGATCTCGCTTTCGGCCTTTTTCGGATCGTTGCGGAGCAGAAAGTCCTTCTCGGCGCGGCGACCTTCCAGCAATTCGATCTCGATCTTGCTGTTCAATTCAAAGATCGTGCGCGCGTTTTCCGCCGCGTCCTGATATGCGGCAACCGCGGATTCGCCGTACATGTGGATGCCACCGACCAGGATAACGCCGGCCACGCCGACAACGCCTATGGCCGCGATCTTGTGGGTGAGTCGGAGGGAAAAACCGGCCATGAGCGCGTTTCCTGATCAAGCAGGGTCGATTCTGCAACAACAAAAGACGCATTCAAGCATCAATGTTTCACGCTCGCGTTAAGATTGCGCCCCGTAAGAATACGGTTGCACGAACGGGAGCCGGTTCCTGTTGTTGTCAGGCCGCGCGCACTGAATTGAGGAACTTGCCGACTTCGAGCTTGAGGCGGTTGCTGTCGCCCGACAGCGACTGCGCCGCCGACAGCACCTGCGAGGAGGCCGAGCCGGTCTCGCTGGCACCGCGCTGCACGTCGGTGATGTTGGAAGAGACCTGCTGGGTGCCATGGGCAGCCTGCTGCACGTTGCGCGAAATCTCCTGGGTCGCCGCGCCCTGCTCTTCCACCGCCGCCGCGATAGTCGAGGAAATCTCGGACAGCTTTTCGATGGTGCCGCTGATCTCCTGGATCGCCCCCACCGAGTCCTGGGTCGCGGCCTGAATACCCGCGATCTGCTGGCCGATCTCGCCGGTGGCCTTGGCGGTCTGCTCGGCCAGCGCCTTGACCTCGGAGGCCACGACCGCGAAACCACGACCGGCTTCCCCGGCGCGCGCCGCCTCGATGGTGGCATTGAGCGCCAGGAGATTGGTCTGTCCCGCGATGGTGTTGATCAGTTCGACGACATCGCCGATTCGGCTTGCCGCCTTCGACAACTCGCTGACGCGGTCGTTGGTCTTGCGCGCCTGGCCGACGGCCTCATTGGCCATCCGCGCCGATTCCTGCACCTGACGGCTGATCTCGTTAACCGACGAGGTCAGCTGCTCGGTCGCCGACGCTACCGACTGCACATTGGTGGAGGCTTCCTCGGAGGCGGCGGCAACCATGGTGGTGAGCTCCTGCGCGCGATCCGCGGTCGCGGTGAGCGTCGAGGCAGAGGCTTCGAGTTCGGTCGACGCCGACGACACGGTTTCGATGATCTCGCCGACCGCGCCTTCGAAATCGTCAGCGAGCTTGACCATATCAGCCTTGCGCTGCCGCGCGGCAATCTGATCCTGCTCGATCCTGGCTTCCGCTTCCTCGCGGGCCTTCTCCTCGGCCTTGACCTTGAAGGTCTCGACCGCCTGGGCCATGTCGCCGACTTCATCCTTGCGGTCGAGCCCGGGAAGAACCACGCCGAAATTACCACCGGCCAGCTCCTTCATGCCCGCGGTCAGACCCGACAGCGGACCAATGATGCCGCGTGCGATGAGAAATGCGATCAACAGGCCCATCAGCACGGCCGCGCCGGCGGCGATCTCCTGCATGGTTATCGTGCCCGCGATATGATCGTCGGTCTCTGCGGTCGTCTTTGTGAAATTGTGTACGATCGCGGTTTTTGTCTCGTCCATTTTTTCTATCGCGCCCGTGATCAGCGGGGTAATGCTCTTGTAATACAGCTCATCTCCGAGCACGAGGCTGGGTCCGGTCTTGTTAAATGCCTCGGCATATTTGCCGACATCCGCCTTGACCGCTTTCAGCAGCGCGGCAAGATCCGCCGGCAGGTCGGCGGCCTTCTCCAGTCCTGCAATCCGCTGCTGAGCATTTTCGACATTGGCATTGAAAGTCACCAAACCCTTCGGGGCACGCGTCGCCAACATTCGCCAGTTCGCGACCTCAACGAGAAGGACCTTGCTTTCAATGGCCATGGCGTCGTCGGCAAAGGAGCTTTGGTCGGCGGCATCCACCAATTTCTGAACATCCGCGGCCATCTTGTCGCCGTCGGTGAATAGCAGTTTGCGGCCAACCTGCATCTGTTTGACAGCGTCACCAAGGGCAGCACGCTTCGTCTTCAACTCGGCAATCTGGTTGCTCGCGGCCTTATAGACGGCGCGTCGTTCTTCAAAGTTGGTCGTCCGGGCGGCCTCCTCGAGAAGATCCGTTACCGTGGACAAGCGTTTCTCGGATTCCACGAAGGAATCTTCGTCCTGGTCGAACGTGTAACGCAGCAGGCTACGGCGAATGGCCTGCAACTCCGTCGCGATCTCGCCTGCGCGAATCGTGCTCCTGGATTGCAAGGCCAGCAGGCCGACCTGATCGTGAATCCCCCCAAGCTGCCACACACCGAAGCCGGCGAGCGCCGCGCAAAACAGCACAAGCGCACCGAAACCGACATAGAGGCGGCCGCTGATCCGAAGATTGAAAAATGACATCAGACCGTCCTTAAATTTAGAGGCGAAAAGCCGGGAACGGATTTCGCGTCAGCGGAGCGCAACGATTCGCCTCGCTTTCGAACAGGAGCGATCACCATTAACCATTTGCGTTAATTTTCGGTCACGGGAAAATACGGGGAAACCGGCAAAATGCGCTGAAACCGGCGCAGAGCCATCCAAATCAATGAATACGGGTTTTGACCGTTAAAGCTGCGATTTGGAGCCCGGTGAATCGAAGCCACCGCTTGCCGGCCGCCGAGCCGTCGCGCGCAACGCCGGGGTCTTTGAGGAAGCGATCCCGGCCACAGGGCCGGGCCCTCTCAAGCCGCCCGTACCGAACTCAGGAACTTGCCGACTTCAAGCTTGAGGCGGTTACTGTCGCCCGACAGCGACTGCGCCGCCGACAGCACCTGCGACGAGGCCGAGCCGGTCTCGCTGGCGCCGCGCTGCACGTCGGTGATGTTGGATGAGACCTCCATGGTGCCGTGAGCGACCTGCTGCACGTTACGGGAAATCTCCTGGGTCGCCGCGCCCTGCTCTTCCACCGCGGCCGCAATGGTCGAGGAAATCTCCGACAGTCTTTCGATGGTACCGCTGATTTCCTTGATGTCGTTGACCGATTCCTGCGTCGCCGCCTGGATACCACTGATCTGCTGGCCGATTTCGCCGGTGGCCTTGGCGGTCTGCTCCGCCAGCGCCTTGACCTCGGAGGCCACGACCGCAAAGCCGCGACCGGCTTCACCGGCGCGCGCCGCCTCGATGGTGGCGTTCAGAGCCAGCAGGTTGGTCTGCCCAGCGATGGTGTTGATCAGCTCGACGACATCGCCGATGCGGGCTGCCGCCTTTGACAATTCGCCGATGCGACCATTGGTCTTCCTGGCCTGACCGACGGCCTCATTGGCCATCCGCGCCGATTCCTGGACTTGCTGACTGATCTCGTTGACCGATGCCGTCAGTTCTTCGGTCGCCGACGCCACCGACTGCACATTGGTAGAGGCTTCCTCGGACGCCGCGGCGACCTTGGTGGTGAGTTCCTCCGCGCGCTCTGCGGTCGTGGTCAGTGTCGAGGCGGAGTTTTCGAGTTCGCTCGACGCCGACGACACGGTTTCGATAATCTCGCCGACGGCGTTCTCGAAATCGTCGGCAAGCCGGTGCATATCCGTTTTGCGTTGCTGCAGCTGCCGCTGCTCGACCTCCAATTGCTCGGCGCGCAGCCGGTTGGTCTCGATCATCGCCCCCTTGAACACTTGCACCGTACGTGCCATCTCGCCGATCTCGTCGCGCCGATCTGCATCGACGACGGGAGGGTCCAACTCGCCATTGCTGAGCGCCGCCATCCGGTCCCTGAGGCGGGACATCGGCTTCACCACGCTGCGCGCGACCGCCCAGGCGATACCAATCGAGAACAGCAAGAGAATGCTGATCACCATGGCGGCAGTCCGGACCATTCCCCAGAAGGTGGCGTCAATATCCGTCATGTACTCGGCGGACGCGATCATCAGGTGCCAGGGCGCAAAACCGCGGACGTAGGCGACCTTCTCCTGCGGAGTCTTGTCGGCCCCCCTTGGAAACGCATATCGGATCACGCCTTCGCCGCGTTTCGCCATGTCGAGCATCATCGATGCGAACGGGAGGCCGTTGGCATCCTTGAGGCCGCGCACATCCTTGCCAATCAATGCCGCATTTCCGGCGTTCATGACACAGAGCCCTGTCTCGGTGTCGTAAATGAAGAGATAGTTGGTGTGGCCTTCGAACCATATGGCGCCGGAGGCGGCCAATAAACGCGCCTTCGCGTCGGCCTCGGTCATCGCACCGGATTCGACCGCATGCTGGAAGCTGTCCGCCATGCTCCAGACGGCATCGACCATGGCATGCGCCCTCTCGCTGCGCTCGTTGGCGAGTTCGGTGCGGGCAATGAAGAGCACGGTGCAGGCGACGAATACCATGAAGAGCGTGCCGGCGACGGCCATCGCAGTGAACTTGGCGGCGATCGAGCGGAGTGCAACTATATTGAGCAGTTTTTTCATTATCATCATCCGCGGTGCATGCCGGACATCATGTCACAGCAAGGAACGATCCCTGTTCCTGCCTTCCGGCTGCGCGAACATAGCGGTCACTTGGTAAATTAACGGTTCAGCCCGCATCGCGCGCCGCAGGCGACAGCTATCGGCGACAGCCATCTGATATGCGCCGGCGCTGATCATGATCAGGAAGGATGATTGCCAACAAGCTGAGCGCCGCACACGGCGCGGCGGAAAAATGCCGACGCGATGAGGCTGTCGATGGCGCGGGTTAGCCCCGCGTTTCCGTCACCTGGCGTTGGATGGCTAACACCGGCGCGGGATCATTCGGTCGAGCGGCGCAATTCCGGAGCGCTGTCCGATTTCACCGGTTCGGATTTCGTCTCCGACCTGACCGGCTCGATCCTGGCGTTCTCGACATGGGGCGTTTCGACCCGCGCCGATACTTCGACCGATCCGGTCCGTTCCGGCGGCGCCAGCGAGCGCGGATGGATCACGGCCCGCGCCATCAGCATTTGCGCGGCGCCCTGATGATGGAAATCGCAATAGGCGAAACCCATGCCCGAGACCGATCCGCGGAAACTGACTTCGTCTTTCTTGTCGAGATTGAAGCACGGCTCGAACGGAATGCCCTTGATCGACGCGCACACGGCCTGGCCGCGGATCTGAAGCGTATTGCCGGGCAACCTCAAATGACGAACCGGGCCGGCGCCGCTGAATTGCACCGCACCTGCCGCCCCCATGTCGTCGAGCACCCGGCCGGCGCCGCGGGTCCCATCGAAGCAGGTAAAGGCGAACACCTTGCCGGAAACAAACTTGCGGGCCTCCTCGGCATTCATCTGCCCGGCCAACGCCGGCGCGATCACCGCACCGGCCGCAACCACCCCCACCACGAAACGCGCAAGCATGCTGTAACTCCGACTTTTACCGAGCACGGGCAACCTGATGTTCCTTTACCCGCTGCTTACCATACCAACCATGGCAACATTGGAGCAGCTTGGTTGGTAAAGTCTGAACAAGATTAGAGAATTTTTACCACGATTCGACCGCGAACCTGGCCGGCGAGGATTTTTGCACCGGCCTCGATAACCCCGTCAAGGCCAATTTCGTGAGTAATTTCAGTAAGTTTTCCAGAATCCAGGTCGTTCGCGAGCCGGCTCCAGGCGATCTTTCGCAGCTCAATCGGGCACATCACGGAATCGATGCCCAACAGACACACACCGCGTAAAATAAACGGCGCCACCGAGGACGGCAGGTCCATGCCGGCGGCAAGCCCGCAGGCGGCGACGGCGCCGCGGTACTTTGTCATCGAGAGAATATTGGCCAGCGTGGTCGAGCCGACGCTGTCGATGCCGCCGGCCCAGCGCTCCCGCGCCAGCGGCTTGGCCGGTCCTGACAGCTCATTGCGATCGATCACCTCGGCCGCCCCGAGACCCCTCAAATAGTCGGTCTCCGACATCCGGCCGGTCGATGCGATGACGTGATAGCCGAGCTTCGAAAGCACCGCTGTAGCAACCGACCCGACGCCCCCGGCGGCGCCGGTAACGACGATCGGACCATCCTTCGGCGCAATGCCCTGCTTTTCCAGCGCCAGCACCGCCAGCATCGCGGTGTAGCCGGCGGTACCGATCGCCATGGCGTCGCGGGTCGACATTCCCTCGGGCAACCGCACCAGCCAATCGCCCTTGACGCGGGCCTTCTCGGCATAGGCGCCGAGATGGGTCTCGCCCATGCCCCAGCCATTGCAGATCACCTTGTCGCCGGCTTTCCACTGCGGATGGGATGACTGCTCGACGGTGCCCGCAAAATCGATGCCCGCGATCATCGGGAAACGCCGCACCACCGGCGCCTTGCCGGTGACGGCAAGGCCGTCCTTATAGTTCAGCGTCGACCATTCGACCCGGACGGTGACGTCGCCTTCCATCAGTTCGGCTTCGTCGAACTGCGTCAGCGCGGCAATGGTGCCTTTTTCCGCCTTGTCGATCCTGATCGCCCTGAATGTTCCCACCGGCCACTCCTTCAAATTTTTCTTGCGAATTTTTCCGAGCTTTCGGATGTTTACCGGATCAGGCCGGCTGCGCAACCGGGCGCGTGACCGGCGCCTCGACGATCGGCAGGTTGATCAGCGCCGACAGCACGCCGAACAGCACCGACAGCCACCAGATCGGCGTATACGAGCCGAATTTCTCGAACACGATGCCACCGAGCAGCACGCCGAGGAAGCCGCCGACCTGATGGCTGAAAAACGCAAATCCATAAAGCGTCGCCAGCCAGCGCGTGCCGAACATGATCGCCACCAGGCTCGAGGTCGGCGGCACCGTCGACAGCCAGGTCAGGCCGGTGACGACCCCGAATCCGATCGCGGAGAAGGTGGTCATCGGAAGCGAGACCAGGGCCACGATCGCCGCCGCGCGAAGGAAATAGATCACGGACAGGATGTAACGCTTCGGCAGCCTGCTCTGGAGCCAGCCGACGCTGAGCGATCCGATGATATTGAACAGCCCGATGGTGGCGATCACCCAGCCGCCGATCTGAACCGGCATGCCGCGATCGACCAGATAGGCCGGCAAATGCACGGTGATGAAGGCGAGTTGAAATCCGCAGGTGAAGAAGCCGAGCACCAGCAGAATATAGGAGCGGTGACCGAACGCCTCGGCCAGCGCATGTTTGAAGGTCTGCTGCTGCGCCACGGCGACGGGGCCCGTGGACGTGGCCGGCGTTGCCAGCGCCAGCGACAGCGGCACCACCAGCAGCATCAAGCCGGCAAACACGCTCAGTGCCGGTTGCCAGCCGAAATTGTCCAGCATGGCCACCCCGAATGGGGCGAACACGAACTGCCCGAACGATCCGGCCGCGGTGCCCGCCCCCAGCGCGACGCCGCGCCATTCCAGCGGCAGCAACTTGCCGAACGCCGACAGCACCAGATTGAACGAACAGCCAGACAGGCCAAGGCCGATCAGAACCCCGGCACTGACGTCGAGCGACAACGGCGTGGCGGCATAGCGCATGATGATCAGGCCCGCGGCATACAGCAGCGCGCCGACGGATATCACCCGCAGGCTGCCAAATCGGTCGGCGATCGCGCCGGCGATCGGCTGGCCGATCCCCCACAGCAGATTCTGGATCGCCAGCGCCAGGCCGAACACGTCGCGGCCCCATGAGAATTCGCGGCTCATGGGCTGCATGAAGAATCCGAACGTTGAACGTGGGCCGAATGTCAGCATGCCGATCAGGCAGCCGCACACCACGATCACCAGCGGCGTACGCCAGGTCACGGCGGCGGGCAATGGACGCGGATCGCCTTCAGTCGCGGCCATGCAAATTCCTCAAGGGGTTGGTGCGGATCACGCAGACGCTTCGACGCGGCGCCAGACGCCGGTATTCCCGGCGCATCGGCGCCGGGCGAAGTTAATGCATTAGCATGGAAATCCCAACCGCCAAATGGCGGCCGATCGCGCCGTTGCAATGCAGCGTTGCGATTCATGGAGGGCCCTCGGATCGGGCCTGTTTTGGCGAGTGTCGCCGCGCTAGCGCCGCACGGTGGTATCGGACATTTCGGCCGAGCTCTTGGCGGCTTCCGCGAGCTTGGCCGAGATTTCCGCGGTCTGCGCGGTGGTGCCCCAGCTCGGCGCCTCGCTGCCATCGCCCCACGCCCGCGGCCGATAGAAGGTGTGCACACCGAATTTGTACATCTTCTTCATCTCGCTCACCCAGGACGGACGCACCCAATAGGCATGGTAGTGCGTCGACTTGTCGACTTCCGGCAGCCAAAGCTGGCCATCCAGCATCGCCTTGGCGATTTTCTGGGCGCGGTCCCACATGTCGGGTTCGCGCACGACATCGGCGATGTTGTCACAGGCGAAGGTAAACTGGCACGCCAGATGACGATGCTTGTTCTGGTAGACCACACCGCACACCGTGTTCGGGTAGAACCCGGAGAAGGTGCGGTTCATCACCACCTGTGCCACGGCGATCTGGCCGCGCACGGCTTCGCCGCGGGCCTCGAAATACACGGCTTCGGCGAGGCACTTCTCCGATTTGACGCGTGACTTCTCGTCGAACAGGCCAAGGCGCTCGGCCGGTGTCTTGGCGCGCTGATTATCCGAATTGACTTCGCCCTTGGCGGCGACGCTCTCGCCGCTCTCCACCGCCTTGAGCGGTTCATCCGCTATCGTGGGCAAGGACGCCAGCACCTTCAGGTCGGGATCGGCGGCCGCGCCCGGCATCACGATCATCGGCTCCTCGCCGGGCTGCCAGCGCTCGATATTCTCGACCGAAGCGCCGAGCGAAGTGCTTCCGAAAAACAGGCTCGCGGTCTTCATCGAGAAGCCGTCATGCGAGGCACCGGTTTCCAGCGGGGCGGCCACGGCGTCGGGCGCAATTTTCAGGTCGTCGAGCGGCCGGGATTCGAGCGACAACGAAACATCATATTGCGGAAGCGGCGGCGCGCTCAGCGCCTCCGCAAGCTCGGGATCGAGTGGCGCGGGTACGGCAACCGGCGTCACGGCGGCGGTTTTGGCGCCCCGCACCGATGCGTTGGAGGTCGAGGGATCCTCGTTGGCGGGCGCGGCCTCCGTGGGTGCCGCGGTCGGCGGCGGGACAGCGACCAGACGGTCGCCCTTCAGCGTGCGATCGACCTTGGGGAAGTCGGACGCCTGATAGCGCGCCGGCGTCTGTGCAATCGGATTGCGCGTCACCGTGCCGGTGATGTCGATGCCCTGATTATCGAGGCTCGCCAGCCGATAGGTCGCGCTTGGCGGGGTGGACGTCCCGATCGGGCGGCCGAAGCTGTAGGTGGCGAGCTGGATGGTGCTGGCGGCGGAGAAAACCCGGCTTTGCCAGCGTTCAGCGACACCCGGCTGCCGGGCCAGCAGTGATGCGATGTCCTGATATCCGACTTCTGTCGGGGTCAATGCGAAAACGCAAAGACCAAGGCCGAAGAACGCGAAACGCGCGCCCTTCGGCCGGTTACGCACTACTAACATTGATACGCTCACGCAACGCAACACTACACACGCACGACCGAACCCAGTACATCCGTGCAATTCGATCTTTTTTGGTGGTATCTAATTTAGGTTGCGAGGGAGTTAATCCGCGTGGCCCGCGCGCTACACGCAAGAATTTGCTGCATCCGCGCCGGACACATCGAAACTGTTGGTAAACAGCCGCTGGAATAAAGTGGTAAATATCGCGTCAACGAAAATGATGAAGAAAATTTTCGTGGTGGATGACCGGGTTCCGTAGTTGCACGGTGTGGAACACCTTGGAGAACAACGGAGCAACCTGTCCGTCATTCCGGGGCGATGCGAAGTATCGAACCCGGAAGCTCGAGATTCCGGGTCTGGTGCTAACGCACCATCCCGGAATGACCGTGTACAGATTGCTTCGTCGCTTGCGCTCCCTTGCGCAAACGCTTCGCGTTTGTCGCAGGCAATGACGGCAGTTCCTAGGCCTGGCTGGTGACGGCCTTGCCGAGCGCGGCCTGCGCCGCGGCGAGCCGGGCGATCGGCACGCGGTAGGGCGAGCACGAGACGTAATCGAGGCCAATCTCGTGGCAGAACGCGACCGAAGCGGGGTCGCCGCCGTGTTCGCCGCAAATGCCGACCTTGAGATCGGGGCGGGTCTTGCGCCCGCGCGCCACACCGATCTTCACCAACTCGCCGACGCCGTCGCGATCGACCGAGACGAATGGATCGATCTCCAGGATTCCCTTGGCGATATAGGTGCCCAGGAAGCCCGCGGCGTCATCGCGGCTGATGCCGTAAGTGGTCTGGGTCAGGTCGTTGGTGCCGAACGAAAAGAACTCCGCCGTCTTGGCGATATCGCCGGCCATCAGGCAGGCGCGCGGCAGTTCGATCATGGTGCCGACCTGATAGCTCAATTTGGTTCCGGTTTCCTTCATGACCGACTGCGCAGTCGCATCGATCCGCGCCTTGACCAGATCGAACTCGGCCTTGGTCGCGATCAAAGGCACCATCACCTCGAGCCCGACGGCCTTGCCGGTGCGTTTTCCGGCTTCGACCGCGGCCTCGAAAATGGCGCGCGACTGCATTTCGGCGATTTCAGGATAGGCAATGGCGAGCCGGCAGCCACGGAAGCCGAGCATCGGATTGAACTCCGCGAGGTCGCGGGCCCGATCGGCCAGCCGCCGCGGATCGGTATTCATGGCGCGGGCAACTTCCTCGATCTCGGCCTGGGTATGCGGCAGGAATTCATGCAGCGGCGGATCGAGCAGCCGGATCGTTACCGGCAGCCCCTTCATGATCTCGAACAGTTCGACGAAATCCGCCCGCTGCATCGGCAGCAGTTTCGACAGCGCGGCGCGGCGGGACTGCTCGTCCTCGGCGAGAATCATCTCGCGCACGGTGCGGATTCGCGTCTCCTCGAAGAACATGTGCTCGGTGCGGCAAAGCCCGATGCCCTCACCGCCGAATTTGATGGCGGTGCGCGCATCCTCCGGCGTGTCGGCGTTGACGCGAACGCCGAGTTTGCGGACGGAATCGGCCCAGCCCATCAGCGTGCCGAATTCGCCCGACAATTTCGGCTCGATCATCGGCATCCGTCCGGCCAATACCTGGCCCACCGATCCATCGATGGTGATGACGTCGCCGGTCTTGAAGGTGCGCGAACCGATGCTCATGGTGCCGCGGCCGTAATCGACGCGAATGCTGCCGCAGCCGGAAACACAGGGCTTGCCCATGCCGCGCGCGACCACGGCGGCGTGCGAGGTCATGCCGCCACGGGTGGTGAGGATGCCTTCGGCCGCGTGCATGCCGTGAATGTCTTCGGGGCTGGTCTCGATCCGCACCAGAATGACCTTGCGGCCATCGGCCTGCAGTTTCGCGGCTTCATCGGACGAGAACACGATCTCGCCGGCGGCGGCCCCGGGAGAGGCCGGCAGGCCGGTCGCGATGACGTCGCGCTTGGCGGCAGGATCGATGGTCGGATGCAGCAACTGGTCGAGCGAGGCGGGATCGATCCGCGACACCGCGTCCTTCTTGGAGATCAGGCCTTCATTGGCGAGTTCGACCGCGATCCGCAGCGCGGCTTTCGCGGTGCGCTTGCCGCCGCGGGTCTGCAGCATCCACAGTTTGCCCTGCTCGACCGTGAATTCCATGTCCTGCATGTCGCGGTAGTGCTTTTCCAGCAGCGTGTAGATCCGCGTCAGTTCCTTGAACGCCTCGGGCATCGCGGTTTCCATCGATGCCTTGTCGGAACCGGATTCCTTGCGCGCATATTCGGTGATGTCCTGCGGCGTGCGAATGCCGGCCACCACGTCTTCGCCCTGCGCGTTGATCAGGAATTCGCCGTACAGCTTGCTCTCGCCGGTCGAAGGATTGCGCGTGAACGCGACACCGGTGGCCGAGGTCTCGCCCATATTGCCGAACACCATCGCCTGCACGTTGACGGCGGTGCCCCAGGATTCCGGAATGTCATGCAGGCGGCGGTAGGTCACCGCGCGCGCATTCATCCAGGACGAAAACACCGCGCCGATCGCGCCCCACAATTGCGCATGCGGGTCCTGCGGGAAATCCGCGCCGGTTTCGCGCGCCACCGCATCCTTGTAGCGGCCGACCAGATCGACCCAGTCGTCGCCGGTCAGATCGGTGTCGAGCGTATAGCCCTGGCTGTCCTTGAAGGTATCGAGAATGTCCTCGAAATGATGATGCTCGAAGCCGAGCACGACATCGGAATACATGGTGATGAAACGGCGATAGCTGTCATAGGCGAAACGGCGATCGCCGGACATTTCGGCCAGCGCCTCGACCGTCGCGTCATTGAGACCGAGATTGAGCACGGTATCCATCATGCCCGGCATCGAGGCGCGTCCGCCTGATCGTACCGACACCAGCAGCGGATTTTTGGAATCGCCGAACGCCTTGCCAGCGAGCTTGCCGACATGGTCGAGCGCCTTTTCGACCTGCGCTTTCAATGCCGCGGGATAGGATTTGTCGTGCGCGTAAAAATAAGTGCAGACCGAGGTCGGAATGGTGAAGCCCGGAGGCACCGGCAGGCCCAGATTGGCCATCTCGGCCAGATTGGCGCCCTTGCCGCCCAGCAAATCGCGCAGCCCTGCTTTACCCTCGGCCTTGCCGTCACCGAACGTGAATACCCACTTGCCGGATTTCACCACGTCCAAAGCGGGCTTGGTCGCCGCCTTGCTGGCGGGCTTTGGCGCCGGCTTGGCCGGGCTCTTGTTCGCCGGGCTCTTGTTCAATGCCTTGCGGGCAGAGGCCGATGGTGCGGCTTTCGCCCGAACCGGCATGGATGGCTTTGATTTCGCTGCGATTTTCTTAGACTTGGCGACGGCTTTGGCCATGACTTGCAAACAATCCGCGAGAGGAGAGGGAATGCGCGCCTTACACCACTTTGGGCGGCTGCGCGCAAGCTGCGAAACCCGGTTTGGGCCTACATATGAAGCCACTTCAGGAGCCCGAGACCGATCAGGCCGTTGAGAATGAGGAAGATCGCTACCACGAGATTGAGCAGCCTCGGCATGATCAGGATCAACAGGCCTGCGATAACGGACATGATCGGCGAAATGTGGGCGACGGTGAGGGTCATTTAAAACGTCTCCGCTGAGCGATTTGGGGTGCGATATTCAGGACATCTCGAATCGAGCAGAAAATCTCGAATCGCGAAGCGACATTTTATCCTCTGGCGCGGTTCCACGATAGGAGACGCCTGTCGCTTCAACGGGTTCCGGGGCACCCAAAAAAATACGGAAATTTGCAGCGCTGCGATGCGCCATTTTTCGGGAACGATGCCGTTCGCGATGAATTGGGTCGGTTTGCGTGCGGGCGCAGGCCGGCATGCATCATCGCGAAGGAGTTGAATATGCGGAACCAGATATTGGCGATCACGGCGATCGCAGCGGCCTTGGGCGCACCGATCGCGGCGCAGGCACAGAATGAAACCGTCGGCATCGTGCGCGGCGGCAGCGTCGTCGTCAACGACGATTTCGGCGGCATCGCCGTCGATCAGCGCCCGGCGTTCCGAGAATACATCGTGCGCGAACACGTGCCGGAATACACCATCCCGGATCGCGTGGTTGTCGGCGGCGTGCTGCCGGAAGCCGGCGTCACCTATTACGACGTGCCGCAGACCTTCGGCGTCACGCCCTATCGCTACACCGTGGTGAACGGCCGGACCGTGCTGGTCGAACCGCGCTCACGCCGGATCGTTCAGGTGGTCGAGTAACGCCGCCTGAATGTTGTCCGGGGTCCGCAGCGGCGACCGGACATCAAGGCCCCGTCCGGGTTCCCCTGCCCGGGCGGGGCTTTTGGTTTTGTGTTGCGTCCCGGACGCTATTCAGAATTCGGTCATTGCGAGGAGCGTAGCGACGAAGCAATCCATTCTTTCTTTGCTCGGCGAGATGGATTGCTTGGCTACGCTCGCAATGACGGGTGTTGATCCACTCAGGCTCCCTTCCGCACCACGATACGATGAATCTTCTTCCCCGAAGACGCGCTGATGACTTCTTCGTCGAGCAACGGCGTGGTCGACGCCAACTCCGCCCGCACCAGCGACGTATCGAACGCGGCATAGAGCCGGTGGTGCTTGTCGCGCTGATCGGCGTCTTCGGTGACGCGCCAGCTCAGATAGAAAATACCGCCCGGCTTGACGATATCGAGCATGCGGCGGACCGACGGCGCGATCCTGATATGGTCGAGATGCATGATCACGGTTTCGCACAGCACATTGTCGTAAGTGTTGGCCGCGATGCCGCGCAGCGCGGGCAATTCCGCCCACGCGAAATTCAGATCGGGATAGCGCGAACGCGCTTCCGTGAGCAGACCGTCGGACGCGTCGAAGCCAACGGCCGGATACCCATTCGCATTGAGCCACGCGACCTCGCGGCCACTGCCGCAGCCGATATCGGCGGAACTGCCGCCCTTGATGAAGAAGCGCGTGACGATCTCATGCAGATCGACCGGGGCCGGCTGCTCGTGCCAATCCCTGGCAAACGCCGCCGCGTCATGGTTGTAAGCGGCGAGCGTGAGGCGATCCATCGCAGCTCAATCCTGTATCTTGGAAAAATCCGCCACCGCGCGGGTGGCGGCGCGGATTTCGTTGAGCAGCTTCAGGCGATTTTCCCGCACGTTTACGTCGTCATCATTGACCTTGACCTTGTCAAAGAACGCATCGACCGCCGGGCGAAGCTTGGCCATCGCGCTCATGGCGGCGGCGAAGTCTTCCTTTGCCACCGCGGCGCCGGCTTCCGCCTTCACCTGATCGATCGCTTTCGCGAGGGTCTTTTCCTCGTCGAGAGAGTAGAGCGCGGCATCGGGCGCACCGTCATAGCTGCGCTTGTCCTTTTTCTCTTCGATCGAAAGGATGTTGCTGGCGCGCTTGGTGCCCGCGAGCAGGTTCTTGCCGTCATCGGTATCGAGAAACTTGCCGAGCGCCTCGACGCGACGGACCACCATCAGGAGATCGTCCTGACCTTCGAGCGCGAATACGGCATCGACGAGATCGTGCCGCGCGCCCTGTTCGCGGAGCTGGACTTTTAGGCGATCGGCGAAGAAGGAAAGGAGACTATCTGCAACGACATGCGCC
>NZ_JBEKCZ010000078.1:0-21332 GCF_050014615.1 Bradyrhizobium sp.
CGATGATCACGGCCACGATGATCATCACGTGTCCGAGCCGCCGGCGGCGGGCTCGCGCGCGGCCGAGCTGATCACCACAGGGCTTTTGCTGGTTTCGGCTGCCCTGTCCTGGTTCGCGTTGGTCGATGTCGGCTTCATGCATCACGACGTCAGGATCGCGCTGTTCCCGTGGATCAGTTCGGGCGATCTGCAGGTCGCGTGGTCGCTGCGGGTCGATACGCTGACCGCCGTGATGCTGGTGGTGGTCAATACCGTGTCGTCGCTCGTGCATCTCTATTCGATCGGCTACATGGACGAGGATCCGAACCGGCCGCGGTTCTTCGCTTACCTGTCGCTGTTCACCTTCGCGATGCTGATGCTGGTGACCGCAGATAATCTCGTGCAGCTGTTCTTTGGCTGGGAGGGCGTGGGTCTGGCGAGTTATCTGCTGATCGGCTTCTGGTATCAGAAGCCGTCGGCCAACGCCGCGGCGATCAAGGCCTTCGTGGTCAATCGCGTCGGCGATTTCGGCTTTGCGCTTGGTATTTTCGCGATCTTCATGCTGATCGGCTCGACCGACTTCGAGACCATCTTCGCGGGCGCGCCGGGCCTGACCGGCAAGACCATCGATTTCTTCGGCTGGCACGCCGACGCGCTGACGCTGACCTGCCTGCTGCTGTTCATGGGCGCGATGGGAAAATCAGCTCAGTTCCTGCTGCACACCTGGCTGCCGGACGCCATGGAAGGACCGACGCCGGTCTCGGCCCTGATCCATGCCGCGACCATGGTCACCGCGGGGGTCTTCATGGTGGCGCGGTTGTCGCCGCTGTTTGAACTGGCGCCCAATGCGCAGGCCGTTGTGATGTTCTTCGGCGCCACCACCGCCTTCTTCGCGGCCACCGTGGGTCTGGTGCAAAACGACATCAAGCGCATCGTGGCGTATTCGACCTGCTCGCAGCTCGGCTACATGTTCGTGGCGATGGGGGCGGGGGCTTACTCCGTCGGCATGTTCCATCTGTTCACGCACGCCTTCTTCAAGGCGCTGTTGTTCTTAGGCTCGGGCTCGGTGATCTACGCGATGCACCACGAGCAGGATATCCGCAACATGGGCGGGCTCAAGGACCGGATTCCCTTCACCTATATCGTGATGGTGATAGGCACGCTGGCGCTGACCGGCTTCCCGCTCACGGCAGGCTATTTCTCCAAGGACGCGATCATCGAATCCGCCTTCGCCTCGCACAATCCGTTTGCGCTCTACGGCTTCCTGATGACGGTCGTCGCGGCGGGCCTCACCTCGTTTTATTCGTGGCGCCTGATCTTCAAGACCTTCCATGGCGAGCCGCACGATCAGGAGCATTATGAAGCCGCGCATGAGGCGCCGCTGTGGATGCTGATTCCGATCGGTATTCTCGCGGTCGGCTCGATCTTTGCCGGTTTTCCGTTCAAGGAGTTGTTCGCCGGCGGCAGCGTGGAGGAATTCTTCCGCGAGTCCCTGAAGATGAACCCGCATATCATCGAAGATATGGAAGGCATCCCAGAGTGGGCGAAATTCCTGCCGACGGCGATGATGGCGCTGGGCTTCCTGGTGTCGTGGCTGTTCTATATCCGCCGGCCGTATCTGCCGGTGGAACTCGCCCGGCAGCAGCCGCTGCTGTACCAGTTCCTGCTCAACAAATGGTATTTCGACGAGCTTTACGATCTGATCTTCGTTCGTCCGGCCAAATGGATCGGACGTTTCCTGTGGAAGGTCGGCGACGGCTACATCATTGACGGCTTCGGTCCCGATGGCGTGTCGGCACGGGTGCTCGACGTCACCCGCAATGTTGTGAAGATCCAGACCGGCTATCTCTATCACTACGCCTTCGCGATGCTGATCGGGGTTGCCGGATTGATCACCTGGTTCATGTTCGGCTTGGGAGGCCAGTGATGACAACCTGGCCCATTCTCTCCGTCGTTACTTTCCTGCCCGTGGTCGGGGCCCTGCTGGTCTATATCAGCCGTGGCGATGACGAAGCGGCGAGGCGTAATTCGCGCTGGATCGCGCTGTGGACCACGCTGATCACGTTCGCGGTGTCGCTGATCCTGGTCTGGCGCTTCGATCCCGCGCAGCCGGATTTTCAGTTCGTCGAAAAAGCGCCGTGGCTTGCCAATGCCATCACCTATCACATGGGCGTCGACGGCATTTCGCTGCCGTTCGTGATCCTGACCACGGCCCTGATGCCGTTCTGCATCCTCGCCAGCTGGAAATCGATCACGCTGCGGGTGCGCGAATACATGATGGCGTTCCTGCTGTTGGAAACGCTGATGATCGGCACCTTCTCGGCGCTCGATCTCGTGCTGTTCTATCTGTTCTTCGAGGGCGGCCTGATCCCGATGTTCCTGATCATCGGGGTGTGGGGCGGACCACGCCGGGTCTATGCCTCCTTCAAGTTCTTCCTCTATACGCTGCTCGGCTCGGTGCTGATGCTGCTGGCGATCATGGCGCTGTACTGGAACGCCGGTACCACCGATATTCCGACCCTGATGCACACGGCGGTGCCGCGCAGCTTGCAGACCTGGGCCTGGCTGGCGTTCTTTGCCTCCTTCGCGGTGAAGATGCCGATGTGGCCGGTTCACACCTGGCTGCCGGATGCGCATGTCGAGGCGCCGACCGCGGGATCGGTGATCCTGGCCGCGATCCTGCTGAAGATGGGCGGCTACGGATTCCTGCGCTTCTCGCTGCCGATGTTCCCGATGGCATCGCATGATTTCGCGCCGCTGATCTTCTCGCTCTCCACCATCGCCATCATCTACACCTCGCTGGTGGCGCTGATGCAGGAAGACATCAAGAAGCTGATCGCCTATTCCTCGGTGGCCCATATGGGCTTCGTCACCATGGGAATTTTCGCCGGCACCACCCAGGGTGTTGCCGGCGGCGTGTTCCAGATGATCTCGCACGGCATCGTGTCGGGTGCGCTGTTCCTCTGCGTCGGCATCGTCTATGACCGCCTGCATACCCGCGAGATCGCGGCCTATGGCGGCTTGGTCAACCGCATGCCACTCTATGCGCTGGTGTTCATGGTCTTCACCATGGCCAATGTCGGTCTGCCCGGCACCTCCGGCTTTGTCGGCGAGTTCATGACCCTGATCGGTACCTTCAAGGTCTCGATCCCCACCGCGACCTTCGCCACAACCGGCGTGATCCTGTCGGCGGCCTATGCGCTGTGGCTCTACCGGAAAGTCGTGTTCGGCGCGCTGGTCAAGCCGTCGCTGGCGACCATCAAGGATCTCACTTTCCGCGAGAGCCTGTTGCTGGTGCCGCTGGTGGTTCTCACCATCCTGTTCGGGGTCTATCCGAAGCCGGTGCTCGACATGTCGGCGGCATCGGTCCAGCAACTCGTTGACAATTACGGCCACGCGGTGACTGCCATGAAGGCAGCCGCCCTGCTGCAGTGAAGGCACTATGATGAGCTTTGAGAGCGCAGGTTATCAGTTGCTGCCGGTGTTGCCGGAGCTTGTGCTGGCGCTCGGCGCCATGGCGTTGCTGATGATCGGAGCCTATCGGGGCCCGCAGACGACCGGCCTTGTCACCGGCCTGGCGGTCTGCCTGCTGGTGGTCGTCGGCGCGCTTGAACTGTGGCTGCCGGCCGGAAAACTCACGACCTTCAACGGCAGCTTCATCGTCGACGACTTCGCCCGGTTCCTGAAAATCCTGGCTTTGATTGGCTCGGCCGCGACGCTGGTCCTGTCGGCGGAATTTCTGGCCGACCCGTCCCGGCGCATCTTCGAATACGCCATTCTGGTGCTGCTCTCGACGCTCGGCATGATGGTGCTGATCTCGGCCGGCGACCTGATCATGCTCTATCTCGGGCTCGAGCTGATGAGTCTCGCGCTCTACGTGGTCGCGGCCAGCAATCGCGACAATGCGAAATCGACCGAAGCCGGCCTGAAATATTTCGTGCTGGGCGCGCTGTCGTCGGGCATGCTGCTGTATGGCGCCTCGCTGGTCTACGGCTTTACCGGCACCGTGAGCTTCGCGGGCATCGCTGCGGCCGCCAAGACCGGCAGCATCGGCATCGTGTTCGGGCTGGTATTCCTGCTGGCGGGGTTGTGCTTCAAGGTCTCGGCCGTGCCATTCCATATGTGGACGCCCGACGTCTATGAGGGCGCGCCCACGCCCGTGACCGCGTTCTTCGCCTCCGCGCCGAAGGTCGCAGCACTCGCGGTGTTCACCCGCGTCACGCTGACGGCGTTTCCAGGCATCGTCTCGCAATGGCAGCAGATCGTGGTGTTCGTGGCGATCGCCTCGATGGTGCTGGGATCGTTCGCCGCCATCGGCCAGAAAAACATCAAGCGGCTGATGGCCTATTCGTCGATCGGCCATATGGGCTTCGCGCTGGTTGGACTGGCGGCCGGAACCGCCGAGGGCGCGCAGGGCGTGCTGGTCTATATCGCGATCTATGTGGCGATGACGCTCGGCACCTTCTCGGTGATCCTGACCATGAAGCGCAACGGTCAGCACGTCGAGAATATCAGCGACTTCGCCGGATTGTCGCGCACCAACCCGCTGCTGGCCTTCTTTTTCGCCATGCTGCTGTTTTCACTGGCGGGCATTCCGCCGCTCGCGGGCTTTTTTGCAAAATTCTACGTATTCGTGGCCGCAATCAAGGCCGGATTGTTCACGCTGGCCGTGGTCGGGGTGCTCGCCAGCGTGGTCGGCGCGTTTTACTATCTCACCATCATCAAGGTGATGTATTTCGACGAGCCGCTCGCCAAGCTGGATCCGATGCGCATGGAATTGCGCACGGTGCTGGCGGTCGCGGGCCTCTTCAACATCTTTTTCTTCGTCTATCCGGGGCCGCTGGTGAGCGTGGCAACGGCTGCGGCGAAGTCACTCTTTTAGATGCCGTTTTCGCTCGGTCCCCGAGCCATATCGGCGGGTTATCGCCTCGCTGCCTTCGAAAGCATCGGCTCGACCAACGCGGAAGCCATGTCGCGCGCGCGGGGTGGCGAGCGCGGGCCGATGTGGTTCGTGACATCGGAGCAGACGGCGGGACGCGGACGGCGCAATCGTGCATGGATCGCGCCGCGCGGCAATCTCGCCAGCAGCATCCTCGAAGTGATCGACGTCTCGCCGTCGGTAGCCGCGACCCTGGGATTTGCGGCGGGGATTGCGCTGGAGACGGCGCTGCGAAGAGTAAGCCAGAAGGCATCGCCGGGATCGGCGGGAACGGAGCACATGCAATTTTCGCTGAAATGGCCCAACGACGTGCTGGCGGGGCGGCAGAAGCTGGCCGGCATCCTGCTGGAGGCCGAGGCGCTGGCTGACAATCGCCTGGCCGTCGTGGTCGGCATCGGCACCAACGTCGTCGCGGCCCCCGAGGGCACGCCAACGCCAGCCACCTCGCTGGCGGCGCTGGGCGTGGATGTCGGCGCCGAGGAACTGTTTAGCGCGCTGTCGGATAGCTGGGCGGAATTTCGCGGCGTATGGGACGCCGGACGCGGCTTTGGCGACATCCGGCGGCTCTGGCTCGAGCGCGCGGCCGGGCTTGGACTGCCGGTCGCCGTCCACACCGGCGCCTCCACGGTAGAAGGTATCTTCGACACCATCGATGAGGCCGGCTGCATGGTGGTCAGGACGGCTGACGGCAGGCGGGTTCCGATATCGGCGGGAGACGTCTATTTCGGCGCGGCTGCGTCGGCGGGAGCGGCCTGATGGCGCGACCGGATGAACTGACCTTTGCGCCGCTCGGCGGTGTCGGCGAGATCGGCATGAACCTGTCGATCTATGGCCTCGGCAACCGTCATCAACGTTCCTGGCTCGCGGTCGACCTTGGCGTGTCCTTTGGCGATGAGGAGCATCTGCCCGGCATCGATACCATCATGCCCGACGTCCGCTTCCTGGAAAAGGAACGCAAGAACCTGATCGGTCTCGTCCTGACCCATGCCCATGAGGACCATTTTGGCGCCATCATCGACCTGTGGCCCAGGCTGAAATGCCCGATCTACGCCACCCAATTCAGCGCGGCGCTGTTCGAGGCCAAATGCGCTTCCGAGCGCAATCCGCCGAAAATCCCGGTCACGGTGGTGCCCTCGGGCGGTCGCATCGATCTCGGGCCGTTCAATGTCGAGTTCATTCCGGTCGCGCATTCGATACCGGAATCCCATGCGCTGGCGATCCATACGTCTGCCGGCACGGTGCTGCACACCGGGGACTGGAAAATCGATCCGACGCCGATCATAGGTAAGCCGACCGACGAGCGGCGGCTGCGCGAGCTTGGCGACGCCGGTGTGCTGGCGCTGATTGGCGATTCCACCAATGCGGTGCGGGAAGGGCGCTCGCCCTCGGAGGCCGAAGTCGCCAAGACCATCACCGAACTGGTGAAGTCGGCGAGAGGTCGCGTCGCGGTGACGACATTCGCTTCCAACGTCGCGCGGCTGCGCGCGGTCGCGGATGCCGCGCGCATCGCCGGGCGCGAGGTGGTGGTGGTCGGCCGCGCCATGGAGCGCGTGGTGCAGGTGGCGCGCGAAACCGGCTATCTCGACGGCGTGCAGAATTTCCGCGGCGCCGATCTCTACGGTCATTTTCCACCCGACAAGGTGCTGGCGCTGTGTACGGGAAGCCAGGGCGAGCCGCGCGCGGCGCTGTCGCGGATCGCCAATGACGACCATCCGCAGGTGACGCTCAACAAGGGCGACTGCGTGATCTTTTCCTCGCGCACCATCCCCGGCAACGAGAAGGCGGTGGGCGCCATCATCAACGGCCTGGTGACGCAGGGCGTCGAGGTGATCACCGACCGCACCCATCTGGTCCATGTGTCCGGCCATCCGCGCCGCGACGAACTGCGCGACATGATCGGCTGGGTGCGCCCGCAACTGCTGATCCCGGTCCACGGCGAGGCCCTGCATCTGTTCGAACACGCCAAGCTGGCGCGGGCCTCGGGCGTGCCGAAGGTTCTGATCTGCCGCAACGGCGACCTGGTCAAACTGGGGCCGGGCGATCCCTCCGTGATCGAGGAAATACCGTCGGGGCGGCTCTACAAGGACGGTTCGATCCTGGAGGATTCCAAATCGCGCGCCGTCGTCGAGCGGCGCAAACTGGCCTTCGCCGGCTGCGCGTTCGTGGCGATTGCCGTGACCGACAAGGGTGAGCTGGCCGACGATCCCGAGGTTGATCTGGTCGGAATACCCGAGAAGAACATGGCGGGTGAAATCATCGACGAGATCGTGTTCGACGTTGTCGTTTCGACCGTGGAGGGATTGCCGCGCGCGCGGCGGCGCGACCCCGACGCGATCGCGGAATCGGTGCGCCGTGCCGTGCGCGCCACGGTCAACGAGCATTGGGGCAAGAAGCCCTTGTGCTATGTTCACGTCCTGACGGTTTAGAGCATGATCCGGAAAAGTGGGAACCGGTTTTCCGAAAAGATCATGCTCAAACAAGAAGATGGACGACGAGCATGATTCAACCCAGTTGAATTATGCTCTAGGATAGCGCCTGTTTCGTGACCGTGGACGCACCCACGCGCATAAAAGAGGACGGAGGAATGTCATGCTGGGCCGGCTCAATCACGTGGCGATCGCGGTCAGGGATGCCGAGAAGGCCGCCAGGATTTACGGCGCGGCGTTCGGCGCCGATATTTCCGCGGCGGTGCCGTTGCCCGAGCACGGCGTCATTACCGTGTTCGTGACGCTGCCCAACACCAAGATCGAATTCATCCAGCCGCTCGGCGAATCCTCGCCGATCGCCAAATTCCTCGAGCGCAATGCCGACGGCGGAATCCACCATATTTGCTATGATGTGCCCGACATCGTCGCGGCACGCGACACGCTGATCAAAGAGGGCGCGCGGGTGCTCGGCGACGGACAGCCCAAAATCGGCGCCCACGGTAAGCCGGTGCTGTTTCTGCACCCCAAGGACTTTTCCGGCGCGCTCGTCGAAATCGAACAGGCCTGAGCCGCCATGGCCTACACCCTCTCAACCGGATTTGCGATCTACTTCGTGCTGTGGTGGATCGTGCTGTTTCTGACGCTGCCGTTCGGTATCCGCAGCCAGCACGAAGACGGCGAGAGCAGCCCCGGTACCGATCCCGGCGCGCCGGTCGCGAGCCAGATGGGTCGCAAGCTGATCTGGACCACCGTCCTGTCGGCGGTCATTTTTGCGGTCGCGGTATGGGCCTATAATGCGGGTCTTCTCAGCGTCGAGCGGTTGTCGAAGCTGATGGGAATTCCGCTCTGATTGATATTTGGTCGGCGCGTGCGGGTTTGGAGAGCAGGAAATGACGTTTCAACGGATCATTGTCGGGCTTTTGATTCTGACCATTGCCGGCCTTGCCGGGTCTTTCTATCTAAATTGGAAAATAAACAACCAGCTGCAGACCATGAAGGCGTTTGTCGAAGGCTCTGTTTTTGCGGAAGCGGTGGCGGCCTGTGAAAAGGCACCGAGCACCACGCCCTTCAAGTGGAATGGCGGGGCCCGCACCAGCGTGATCGGTTTGAACTCGGTCAAGCTCGACAAATACAGGATCGTTTCCAGCTACACGCTGGTCGCGGACGGTATCTATTGCGATTTCGATCCGATCAAGAGGAAGGCCGATGTCGGATCAAATTTCCTCGAGCGGGAATGAAAATATTTAAATAGTGCCTGTGTTTAGCTTATTTCTGGAGGCTGCCTTTAGAGATATCAACCCTTCGCTAAATAGCAAAAACCCGTCCGGGGGCGAGCCGAGGGGTCATTGCACTAATCCTCCGGAGGAGAACCGAAATGGCCAGTTTTAAACGCCCAGGACGATTGCTTGCCGCGAGCTTTTTATTTTTTGCCCTCACCTCGACCGCGCTTGCCCAGGAAATAAAGGAAATCAAATTCGAAGGTCAGAAAGATCAAGACGCGGCCACGAAAGTCGCCCTGGCATGGATGAACGACAATACAAAGCACGGCCCAATTTATGTGCGAGCGATTAAGATTGTAAATGAAGGCGGCAAGTACGTCGCTCGAATGGAATACTCGGATGCGAATTGATCGAGCGCATCAATGCCTCGTTTCTCGCGGCGGGAAAGCGGCGACGAACGAACAGCGCGAATAATCCTGCTGCAAAATAAAAAAAGAGCAGGGCAAGCAGCCCTGCTCTAAAAATTGTGTCGACCCTATTTCCCCGAAAATTTGGATTTGATCTTGATTGACGGGGCGACGCTGCTTGTGCGCGCCAGGGCTCCTCCCGAGACTTGGACCACCAGACTTCGACCTTACGGCCAGCCTGAGCCCGCACTGGTAGACCATCTTTATGGTCTTGTCATCAATTTCAGCAACGATTGTTCAAAATTCGAGCAGTTTCTGAAATGAATGCAATTTGGCCACTGTGGGTTGTGGTTGACCCCCAAGAACCGCGCTTCGGGTAAGCGGGTAGGGGAAAACAGCCGGCTGCCAACGGGTCAAGATGAGGGCCGCCGGCGTCAGTGAAAATGTGCGGGCATGTTGCTGGCCGGCGCCATGATGCCCAGCATTCCCACGATGACGATCACGCCGAGCCCGACCCCAATCTCGACCAGCGTGCTGCGGACCAGCCATCGGACGGTCCGGGAGCCCTGGTCCATTCCAACCTCGCCGCAAATCCGCGGCAGCAGATATTGCCGGTTGATCCCGGCCAGGCCCACCATCGCGGCGAACAGGGTAATCTTGAGCAGCAGCAATCGGCCATAGTCCGTGCCGGCGAGGGCTTGCGTGCGGCCAATCAGGAACAGCGCGTTGATGGTTCCGCTCACCAGCAGGATTCCAACAGCCGCGATGCCGAGATTGGAAAAGCGACTGGCCACCTCACACGCCGCCGCGATCCAGCTCGCTTCACGCGACCGGCGCAGATACACCAGCAACAATGCCAGCGGGATGAGACCCCCAAGCCACAGACCGGCTGCGATCAAATGAAAAAAGTCCGCGGCAAGATGGAAGTATCGCTCAAGTCCGAGACCCTCTTCGCCATGCCCTGCAAAGGCCAGCGCCCCCAGATAGGCGCCGGCCAGCAGTGCCGCCAAGATCTTCTGCCATGGGAGTTTTTGCCGGATCGGCCCCTGGGCGTTTTTTGCACGCCATAGCAGCAGGCAGGCGGCCAGCGCGATAGCGAACAAGAACCGCAACTCCCAGGCGAAGCCAAACTGCGTTTGCGTCAGCACGACCCAGACGGTGCCGTCGGCAATGACATCTGCGAACGGTTTGCCCACAATCCGGGCGGCCAGCAGGCCCAGCCATGCCAGGCCTGAAACGATCGATACCGCCAGGCTGATCCACAGCGTGACGGCGGCGCGGATTCTGAAGGTGGCCACCGTCGCCTCGAGCCGCCCGTCCACCTGCCGCAAGGCCGGCGAAGCGATGAACAGATCAAAGAACACGATCCCTGCGACAATCACAGACGAGCCGAAGTGGATATCCCGCACTGCGATCAGCGGATTGAGCAAAGTGTCCTCCAAGCCGAGCAAATAAACCGAGCAAAAAAATCGGGCAAAACTGGTCGAACAAATTCAGTGCGGCGGCCGTGATCGATCCCACGGCGGCGCGTCAGCTGCCGCACCTTCGTTGCACGTGTTCGGCCGCTTCGGCCTTCACGGTCCGACGTGAAAGCTGAAGCTGCCCTCGGTGGTGTGGGTATCGACCGACAGAACGTGCCAGCGCACTTTGTAGGTCCCTGGTGATAGTGACTTCAGCCCGACGCGCATGACGCCCGCGCTGATCGAAGGCTTGCCGAGGTCGACCCGCGCGCCGTTGGCATCGCTCACTTCGACCGAGCTGAACGCCGGTTCCACATTCTGGGTAAAGGAAAGCGAAACCTCCCGCGGCGCGGTCGGCACCGTGCTTCCGACGCGTGGCTCGGCGTGGTCGAGAAAGGCGTGAGCCTCGGCGGCGGAGCCCGCCAGGAACACAAGCAGGGTCGATGTCACAAAGGTTGGGATTCGCATGGTGCTGCCTCAGAAGGTCAATTTGCGGGGAGTAGCCTGGGAGCCGCCGAACAGCGGCTGTCCCACGGTGGCCGGGAACATGTCGTCGAGATACAAATGCAATTGGCCGAGAACCCCGACCCCGCTGCCGCTTTCGCGGTTGATGGGGATCACGGCCTCAAGGCCGATCTGGAAATATCCGCCGACCCAGATCACGCCGGGGTTGACCGTTCCGGTCGTGGTGTAGGGATTGCCGAAATTGTTCGCGACCGGCGTCGAGAAACTCGCCTCAACGATCGGAATCAGATGATTGAAGAAATCCGGAAGCTGCAGATCGACGACTTCGGATTTCAGATAGGGCAGGCTGTATTGCAGCGACGCGCCGTAGACCGCTTGCTGCGGAATGAAGGCGGCCTGGGTGAAATCGAAGGAACTGGTCGGCATTTGATAGCCGACCTGTCCAGTCAGCGCGAAGGGACGGACCCATGACAGCGTGTCCGGCAGATCGCCGAAACCTTTTCCGAAATAGAGCGTCGGGGTGACCAGGCTGTAGGAGGTGCCTAGTCCGGAATTGACGGCGCCGGTGTTGCCCCAATCGACGATCACCCCGGCCAGCAATGCGAACTCGTGCGAACGATCCTTGAGCAACTGGTACTGGAACGTCGTCTCCAGATCCTGAAATCCGGCCGTGACCATCCCGTCCGGCTGGCGAATCTGGGTCCAGGTTTCGCCGATCGAGACGCCGAAATTTTCGGTGATCCGCTTTGAAATCTCGCCCGAAAAATCCCATTCGGTGGCCGGTGGCATGTCCGCGGTCCTGGACCACGACACGGTCGGCATCGACAATTCGTCGGCGACGCAGGGATCATCGATCGCCAGCGTAGCCGGAAAGAAACGCGCGCCCACAAAACAGTGAGCGAGGGCATCGGAAGTGGACGCCAACGCGAAAAGAATCGCGAGCGCCAACAAACGCGAAATGGATCGAGACATCAGGATTTCTCCGGTCAGAAACGTGAAAGCAGTTATAGGGCAGCCCCGCAAGGCCGCATTGCATCACGCGCTGTGCGGAGGACCCCTGGGACGCGCGACCGAGTATCGCGTGAACGGGGACAGTCGCAGCGGACGCGCCGATTGCCGCACCTCGCCGATTTCCGAACTAATGTGGTGAATGGCTGTCGGGCGTGGCGCATCCAGCAGGTGGAACGCGCCGGCAAAACAAAGATCACAATGGTGATTGGCCGGATGTTTTTGCTGGTCGGCAGGAGAAAGCGGGCTGCCGTCGGTTGCGTGCAGGCAAAGTTGGGATAGAGAAACACCGTCGAGGGTGGAAGCCTTGGCCAACTGCGCGCTGACGAACGACAGCAACAGCGGCTGCATGATCAGAGCATAGATGGCCGCCGCGCCGACCAGCCTCTGCCAGAATCGCCGCCGCTTTGGGCTGGTATGGTTCGGCCTGATACCCATCTTCACGAGCTTATGTTGATATACAAAACCGGATTCAATTCACGTTCGCGGGATGCGTCGCAACGCCAACAAAACGACCCGTCAAGGTCTGGATTTATTCCCGTGAAACGTCGGTTGAATGGGCTCTGAAAAATCAGAGTTGAAGAGTTATCGCTGCTGCAAGAAGAGTTATCGCCGCTGCAACATGACAGAGTATCTTCGCCTTCGAAGACGCCGTGTCGTCGAAGGGAGATACGAATTGTCCTGCCGGATTTGTCGCTGACGCGATCAAGGGAGGATGTTCGCCGCCAACAATCTCGACAAGGCGCGGCACAGGTGTTAGAGAGCTTTTTTGGGGGAAATCCATGCGGCGGCGGCTGGAATTGTTCATTCCAATCGTTTTGTTGGCGGTTCTGGTGCAGCTGATGGCACCGATCGCGGCGTTTCGCGTGGTTGCCTATGCTACGAGCGATCCGCTGTATATGGCGTCGATCTGCACCGACATGGCGTCTTCCTCAGACCCGCAGACGGCTCCGGCCCAGACCCAGCACTCTCACGGACGGTGCTGCGCTTTCTGCGGCGCGGGCTTTGGCGGCAGCTTTGCCGTCGATCCGCCGCCGCTCATTTTTGTAAGTCTGCAGCGTCAATACCAGCTGATATCATGGCTGGAAGCTGCCGACCCCATGCCGGCCGTACGCGTCGGCTCCAATACCCAAGCCCGCGCGCCACCGCAGGCGACCTGACACGATTCCAATAACCCGACCTGTCAGGTCGTCCTTTCTCGAATTGAGCTCTTCGAGACTCAATTCATTTTTGCGGGGCGTTAGCTATGCGCAAGTTTCTCAGCGTTGATCCCATCAGGGATGTCATTGATCAATCCTGCCGTTCCTCGAACCGAAAAGTTTCAGGCGTCGGCCTATGGCGGAGGCTTAGTGCCGCTGCCGTGCTTGCCTTCGTCGCGACCGGCGCATCGGCGGCCGACATGGCCATGAAGGCACCGCAGCCGACGACGACCTATCAATGGTCGGGGTGTTATGCCGGTTTGAATGTCGGGGGAGGCGCGAGCGGCGCCAATCTCAGCTCCGCTGTCGATCCGGGAACGCACCTGTTGGGTGTCGACCCGGGCGTGGTGGCCGGGAGCGGCTCCGGTGGCCATAGCGGCGACGGTCTAATTGCCGGCGGGCAAGTCGGATGCAATATGCAGTCGGGCTTGCTGGTCGTCGGATTGGAAGGCGATTTCGATTCTTTCTCCAGCCATACCTGGTTCACCAACAACTCCAATACGCTGAGCGATGGTGTAACTCCGTTCACCATCGGGCAGTCCCTTACGACGAATTATTTGGCGACTATTCGTCCGAGACTCGGGATCGCGTCAGATCGAGACTTCGCTTACCTCACGGGAGGCGTGGCTTTTAGCGGGGTCAGCTATCTGGAAAGCTACAGCGACGGTGGCGTCCCTCCCGGAAGCGGAAGCGCGGCAGCATCGAAGTCGTTGGTGGGCTGGGTTGCCGGTGCAGGCTGGGAACATGCCCTTGCGGATCATTGGACGTTCCGCGCCGAATATCTCTACGCGAGTTTCCCGACGGTCAACGCGGTGGGTGCGATCACCGATACTGGCGGTGGTGCCAATACACTGCGCGGGTCCAGCGATCTGGCCGTCCAGCTTCTCCGCGCTGGCGTGAACTACAAGTTCTGATCGCTGGGGCGCGTCATGCGCGAACTCGCTCTTCCTCGCCTTTTCATTGCCGGACCGCAAAGCGCGGTCGTCCGGACATCCTTAAACTTCTCAATCCAACGGTGACATCATGTCGACCATCACTCAAATTTCAACCTTGCCGGCGCTCAGCAGACTGAGCAGCCGAATCGTCGCAGCTTTGGCGATGTGCCTTCTGACGGCGGTCCTCTCCGTCGGCTCTCTCGTCGGCTTGACCACGACGGTCGCGCGCGCATGCGCCTGCGGTTGCAGCGTGTTCGACATCGGCGGCCTCGATATGCCGCAGGAACAGGATCATGGCGGCAGGGTCTTTTTCGAGTACTGGAGTCAGGACCAGACCCAAAACTACGTCGGCAGTTCCAAGGCGCCGGCGGCGTTGAATACCGACAAGGAAATCAAGACCCAATGGTACAATGTCGGGTTCGCCTACAACTTCAACCGTGACTGGGGCGTCATGGTAAGGGTGCCGGTTACCTCAAGCCGCGCGCTGACGACCGAGACCGACTTTATGTATCCCGGACAGATTCAGACGTTCAACTCCAGGACCTTTGGCGACCTCGAGATCATGGGAGTCTACACCGGGCTCTCGCCCGACATGTCAAATGGCCTTATTTTCGGGCTCAAGCTGCCGACGGCAAGCTTTACGACACCTGGACTGGATCGCGACAACCAGATCGGAACCGGCAGCACCGACCTGATACTAGGGGGTTTTCATCGCGGCCTGCTGAGCGGTGACAATGCCTGGCAATACTTTTCGCAGTTTGTGTGGCGGCAGCCGTTTGCGTATCAGTCGGCCGCCGACCCGCAGGGCTTCTTCGACGGCAACCTCGGTGTCGTCCAAACCTATCATCCGGGCATGCAGATCGATGGCGCCGTCGGCATCATTTACAATAATTGGTACCACGTGCTCGGCTTCGACAAGATCACGCCGCTCGCGCAGGTGATCTTGTCCCACCGGGATTCCGACAGCGGCACCGGGTCGGATCCCCTGAACTCCGGCTTCGATCGGGTCATGCTGTCGCCCGGCATCGAGTTCACGAAGGTGTTGGACGAGGCTACCAAGAAGGTGCTCAAATTCTATGTTGATGTCGAGGTCCCCATCTACTACCGGGCCAATTCTGCGAATAATGCGGGAACGGAAGGCCAGCTTGTAGCACCGTACCTGTTCAAGCTCGTTACGAGCTATAATTTCTAACCGTGCTTCATTGCGGCAAATTCTCCCCGGCGTGCCGATCTTCGGCGCGCCGGGGCCACCGGAATGTGACTCTTGTGTCAGAAGTCCGGCCGTTATTGCGACCAAAAACCGCAGCGATGGCGTGATTGAGAAGAGGTTCGTCGATGAGCAGTAAAGTATTTGCCTCTCTTGCTCTGATGGCATGGCTTGTCTGTGTCGGAGAAGTCGGCTCCGCTGCCGCTGAGGTAATACTTGACCGTGCTGCGCCTTCGCTGGTCCTCACTGAGTTAAACGGCGGCACATTCGATCTCAGCCAAAAGCACGGCAAGGTCGTCTTGGTGACCTATTGGGCGACGTGGTGCGCGCCCTGCAAAAAGGAAATGCCGATCCTGGACTCGTTTTACCGCCGCTATCGCGAGCGAGGGCTGGAGATAATCGGCATCAGCGCCGATCGTCCGCAGGATTTCGCAAAGATGCGCAAGATGAGCGACGCGCTGGCCTATCCCACCGCGACCCTGGACCAGATTACCGATAATGGATTCGGGCCGCCCGAAGGCTTTCCTTTGACTTACGTCGTGGATCGTGACGGCGTGATCCGGGACAAATTCATCGACGTTCGCGAGCAATTGCTGAGAGACGTTGTGCTCCCGCTGTTGCCCCCATGATCCGAACTCCGAGGTTTGACGTCATCATGCTTGCGCAAATCAGAACCGCTCTCGCCAAAATTCTATTGGTTTCGACGGCGTTGCTCTGCCATTCGGTGCTCTATGCGCAGTCGCTACCGCCGGGAGGTTTTGTGGCGGACCCCAAGAACGGGTGCAAAGTCTGGAACCCGCATCCGCAGGCCAACGAGTCGGTGATCTGGTCCGGGGCCTGTGCCAATGGCTTTGCCCAGGGGGCTGGCAACCTGCAATGGGTTCACGACGGCAAGCCATACGAGAAAGACGAAGGCGAGTGGAACGCAGGTCAGCAGTCAGGTCGCGGGACGCAAGTCTGGTCCTCGGGCCGCTATGAGGGAGAACTCGTCAACGGCGAGCCGCACGGGCGAGGCGTCTTGACGCTCCGGAACGCCCGCTATGAGGGCGAGTTTCGCAATGGAAAACCCAATGGCGTCGGAACGGTGGTAGGTTTTCAAGGCGTCGTCCAGGGGAATTGGAAGGATGGCTGCCTGGTCGGCGACAAGCGAAAGGTCAGTTTTTCTGTGCCCTCGTCCACCTGTCGGTAGTCAGGGTTGGCGTCACAACGCGAAAGCAGAGGAGATCAACAGATGAGATATTTTGCGCTACTTGCCGTTTGCATGATTATTTTCGGCGCGAGCCCATCTTTGGCGGCGACCGTGGCGGAATCCGCAGAACCCAAAGGCAAGACCTGCCGGATGGAGCAGCAATGCCGGTGGGAGAATTTCAAGAAGATTTGCGTCTATGTGAAGGTGTGCCGGTGACGGGGTCTCTACCCTATGGGTGAAGAAACGGACCGCGTATCATGCGAGCGAAAGCCTGACGAGCAAATCTGCAAAAATCATCGAAAGCTTAAGTCATGAAGCAAATCCTGGGTAGCCTAGCATACGTGGCACTTCTCATGGCCCTGTTCGCCGCACCTGCCGGCGCGCAGGAGGTCAAGGCCGGCGATCTCGTGATCACGCAGGCCTGGAGCCGCGCCACCCCGGGGGGCGCCAAGATCGGCGGGGGATATCTGACCATCGAGAACAAGGGGGCGACGCCGGACCGGCTGATCGGTGGCTCCGGCGAGGTCGCCAGCAAGATCGAGGTCCACGAAATGTCCATGAAGAACGGCGTGATGACGATGCGCCCGCTCGACAACGGTCTCACCATCGAGCCCGGCAAGACCGTCAAGCTCGCGCCAGGCGGATTTCACCTGATGCTGTTCGATCTCAAGGCCCCGCTCAAGCAGGGCGACAAGGTGCCGGTCACCCTCGAATTCGAAAAGGCCGGCAAAGTGACGCTTTCGCTCGAGGTCGGGAGCATCGGCGCGCAGGGTCCGGCGGGCGCGGATCATCCGGATGGCCATATGGACATGAAAAACACGCCGGGCATGAAAAACATGCCGGGGATGAAGATGTGAGGCGGATGCTGTCGAGGGCCGGCATTGCGCAAAAGTGAAAGCCAGACCGGGATTTTTCGTGTCGGCGCGGTTTGCGACGTGTTCGCGCCTTAATCGCGCGCTCAAAGTCCCCGGCAAAACAGCAGGAAATCCGCAAGCTTAGCGGCTTTTTTGGCGGCTTTTTTGCCGAAAGCCGCCCTTGTGTTTTCGCACCCGATCCGGTTTCACTGCTCGCTCCCAATGGCCCACCGATTCTTTGAGTAGCCCCATGCGATTGTCGCGGTTCTTTCTGCCTATCCTCAAAGAGAATCCGAAGGAGGCCGAGATCGTCTCGCATCGCCTGATGCTGCGCGCGGGCATGATGCGGCAGGAAGCGGCGGGCATCTATGCCTGGCTGCCGCTCGGCCTGCGGGTGCTGAAGAAGATCGAGCAGATCGTGCGCGAGGAGCAGAACCGCGCCGGCGCCATCGAGCTGTTGATGCCGACGCTGCAGCTGGCGGACCTGTGGCGCGAAAGCGGCCGCTACGATGCCTATGGCCCGGAAATGCTGCGCATCACCGATCGTCACAAACGAGAATTGCTCTACGGGCCGACCAATGAGGAAATGATCACCGAGATCTTCCGGTCTTACGTGAAATCCTACAAGAGCCTGCCGCTCAACCTCTACCACATCCAGTGGAAATTTCGCGACGAGCAGCGGCCGCGTTTCGGCGTCATGCGCGGGCGCGAATTCCTGATGAAGGATGCCTATTCCTTCGATATCGATGAGGCCGCGGCGCGGCGTTCCTACAACCGGATGTTCGTCGCCTACTTGCGGACCTTCGCGCGGATGGGATTGAAGGCGATCCCGATGCGCGCCGAAACCGGCCCGATCGGCGGCGATCTCAGCCATGAATTCATCGTGCTGGCGGAAACCGGCGAGTCCGCCGTGTATTGCGACAGCGACGTGCTCAATCTGCCGGTGCCCGGCGAAGAGGTCGACTACGACGGCGATCTCTCCCCGATCATCCAGCAATGGACCTCGGTCTATGCCGCGACCGAAGACGTCCACGACGCCGCGCGCTTCGATCGCGAGGTGCCGGCCGACAAGAAGGTGCACACCAGGGGCATCGAGGTCGGCCAGATCTTCTATTTCGGCACCAAATATTCCGACACAATGAAAGCCCTGGTCGCGGGCGCCGACGGCGCCGAGGTGGCGATCCATGGCGGCTCCTACGGGGTCGGCGTCTCGCGTCTGGTCGGCGCCATCATCGAGGCCTGCCATGACGACGCCGGCATCAAATGGCCCGAAGCGGTCGCCCCGTTCAAGGCCGCGATCCTGAACTTGAAGCAGGGGGATTCGAACACCGATGCGGCCTGCGAGCAGCTTTATCGCGAGCTCACGGCCAAGGGGGTCGATGTGCTCTATGACGACACCGACCAGCGCGCCGGCGCCAAGTTCGCCGCCGCCGACCTGATCGGGATTCCCTGGCAGATTCTGGTCGGCCCCAAGGGCCTCGCCGAAGGCAAGCTCGAGGTCAAGCGGCGCAGCGATGGAACGCGAGAGAACCTGAGCCCGGCGGACGTCGTGGCGCGGCTGAGCTAGAGCATGATCCGGAAAAGTGGCTACCGGTTTTCCCTCGCGACAAACGCCAGGGGCGTTTGCGCGGAGATCATGCTCAAACAAGAATCGAGAGCGGAATTATCCACCGCGGTTATCCGGATATCCGCTATCACGGCCACAATTAGCCCGAATCGTGTGAAAATCGAACTATGGATGAAGCCATGAGCGAGCCAGTTCGAACCAGACCTTTCGCGCCCTTCGAGTGGCTGCTGTCGGGACGCTATTTGCGGGCACGTCGCAAGGAAGGCTTCATCTCCGTCATCGCCGGCTTCTCGTTTCTCGGCATTATGCTCGGCGTCGCCACGCTGATCATCGTGATGGCCGTCATGAACGGCTTCCGCAAGGAATTGCTGGACAAGATTCTCGGCCTCAACGGCCATCTGTTGGTGCAGCCGCTGGAATCGCCGCTGACCGACTGGAAGGATGTCGCCGAGCGCATCAACCTGGTGGCGGGCATACGGCTCGCCGCGCCGGTCGTGGACGGCCAGGCGCTGGCGTCCTCGCCGTTCAACGCATCAGGCGTCTTCGTGCGCGGCATTCGCTCCGACGACCTCAACAACCTCACCTCGATCGCCAAGAACATCAAACAAGGCACGCTTGAGGGCTTCGACGAAGGGCAGGGCGTCGCCATCGGCCGCCGGCTCGCCGATACGCTGTCGCTGCATGCCGGCGACAGCATCACCCGGGTCTCGCCAAAGGGCGCGGTGACCCCGATGGGCACCACGCCTCGGATCAAGCCCTACCGGGTGGCGGCGGTGTTCGAGATCGGGATGTCGGAATATGACGCGAGCTTCGTGTTCATGCCGCTGACCGAGGCGCAGAACTATTTCAACCGCACCAATGACGTGACCG
Organism: Bradyrhizobium sp.; assembly: GCF_050014615.1. Classification (GTDB taxonomy): domain Bacteria; phylum Pseudomonadota; class Alphaproteobacteria; order Rhizobiales; family Xanthobacteraceae; genus Bradyrhizobium. Next base: position 19,726 of record NZ_JBEKCZ010000078.1, read on the forward strand.
CGATCGAGGTGTTCACCACCAATCCCGACAAGATCGACGCATTCCGAAAGTCCGTCACCGAAGCGGCGGGCCGGCCGGTCTTCCTGGTCGACTGGCGGCAGCGCAACTCGACCTTCTTCAATGCGCTTCAGGTCGAGCGCAATGTGATGTTCCTGATTCTCACGATGATCGTGCTGGTCGCCGCACTCAATATCGTCTCCGGCCTGATCATGCTGGTGAAGGACAAGGGCAGCGATATCGCGATCCTGCGCACCATGGGCGCCTCGCAGGGCTCGATCATGCGGATATTCCTGATCACGGGGGCGGCGATCGGCGTGGTCGGCACGCTGACCGGATTTCTGGTCGGCATGCTGATCTGCCTCAATATCGAATCGATCCGGCAATTCCTGTCCTGGCTCACCAACACCGAACTGTTTTCACCCGAGCTCTATTTTCTGTCCAAGCTGCCGGCCGAGATCGATTTCGGCGAAACCAGCGCGGTCGTGATCATGGCGCTGACGTTGTCCTTCCTCGCCACGCTGTATCCGTCGTGGCGTGCCGCCCGCCTCGACCCCGTCGACGCGCTGCGGTACGAGTGAGGGCACGATGGAGCAGGTGGCGGAAGATGTACCGGTTGTCTATCTCCACGAGATAAAACGCCAGTACACCCAGGGGGCGACGACGCTGACCATCCTCAATGGCGCCAAGCTGGCGCTGTGGGCGGGGCAGTCGGTGGCGCTGGTGGCGCCGTCGGGCGCCGGCAAATCGACGCTGCTGCATATCGCGGGGTTGCTCGAGACCCCCGATGACGGCGAGGTCTATGTCGGGGGCGCGCCGACCTCGGGCCTCACCGATATCGAGCGAACCCAGATCCGCCGCACCGATATCGGCTTTGTCTATCAATCGCACCGGCTGCTGCCGGAATTCACCGCGCTCGAAAACGTCATGCTGCCGCAGATGATCCGTGGCCTCAAGCGCTCGGAGACCGTCAAGCGCGCCACCGAGATCCTGGCCTATCTCGGCCTCGGCGATCGCATCAAGCACCGCCCGGCCGAACTGTCCGGCGGCGAGCAGCAGCGGGTGGCGATCGCGCGCGCGGTCGCCAACGCGCCACGGGCGCTATTGGCCGACGAGCCGACCGGCAACCTCGATCCCAACACCGCCGATCATGTGTTCGGGGCGCTGATGCAACTGGTCAGGGCGACGCGGGTGGCGATGCTGATCGCGACCCACAACATGGAACTGGCGGGCCGGATGGACCGGCGGGTGTCGCTGGTGGACGGCGAAGTCGTCGAGCTGGAGTAGCCGGATAGACCCAGCGGTAGCATTGTAGGGTCGGGCGCGTGCGGTTTGCGCCTGTGCATAGCTGGACTTCCGGAGTAGAAAACCGGACCGCCCGGGCACATATCTACCTGATGAAGCCGCAAGAGCGTAAAATTTCGATGCCGTGGGAATCGGCCCTCATCGCCGCCATCGTGGCGGCGTCCATGCTGGCCTATGTCGCCCATGACGACCTCGGCTTCACGCGTCAGGAGATTCGCACGCCCTCGCTGATAGCCGCCGGGATTATCGGGCTGCTGCTGGCAACGGATCATTTCGGCAACAAACTTCGCAAGCCCGAATAACCC
>NZ_JBEKCZ010000079.1:0-25154 GCF_050014615.1 Bradyrhizobium sp.
AGCTCCGGGAATTCGCCGACCACTTCGGTCAGCAAATCCGCCTTCGCCAGATGCGCGGCGCGTTTTGTCTTTTCGACGTCGGCACCGACCAATGGCGCGATCTCGGCCGCCAGCCGCTCGATGCGCTTGATGCGCTCGCCCTGGGTGCCCAGCTTTTCGTGAAACACGATTCCGTCGAACTTCGGCAGCCGGTCTTCCAGCTTCGTCTTCAGATCGCTCTGATAGAAAAATTTCGCATCGCTTAGCCGCGCGCGGATCACGCGCTCGTTGCCGGCGATGATGGCCTTGCCGCCGTCGGACGCCTCGATATTGGCGGTGAGGATGAATTTGTTGGTGAGCTTGCCGGTTTTGGGGTCGCTGACCACAAAGCATTTCTGGTTGTTGCGGATGGTGGCGCGGATCACCTCGCCCGGAATTGACAAAAATTCCTGGTCGAACGAGCCCATCAGCACGACAGGCCATTCGACCAGGCCCGCGACTTCGTCTGATAGCACCTGATCCTCGACCAGCTCATGGCCTTGCGCGAAGGCCAACTGCTTGGCATCGGCGAGAATGATGTCTTTCCGGGCCTGCGGATCGAGTACGACCTTCGCGGCCTTCAGCTTCGCTTCATAATCCTCGAAGCGGCGCACGTTGATCGGCGCCGGCGCCATGAAGCGATGGCCAAAAGTGGTCTGGCCGGCCTCGATGCCCGCGACTTCGAACTTCACAACGTCAGGGTCTTCGGTATCGATCCCGAAGGTGGCGATGATGGCATGCAGCGGGCGCACCCATTGCAGCGCGCCCGCTCTCGCCGAACGCTCGCCCCAGCGCATCGATTTCGGCCACGGAAAGGTCCGGATGATCACCGGCAGCATGTCGGCCAGCACGTCGAGCGTGGCGCGGCCGGGCTTTTCGATCAGCGCGATGTAGAAATCACCCTTCTTCGGATCGCGCTGGATCTTGGCCTCGTCGAGCGAGGCGAGACCGGTGGCCTTGAGAAAGCCCGCGATCGCCGCATCCGGCCCACCGACCCGCGGCCCCTTGCGCTCTTCCTTCAAGTCCGACTGACGCGCGGGAATGCCGTGCACCGTCAGCGTCAGCCGCCGCGGCGTCGCGAACGCCTTGGCGCCTTCATAGACCAGCCCTTCGGCCACCAGTTTGTCGGTGACCATGCGGCGCAGATCGTCCGCCGCCTTCGCCTGCATCCGCGCGGGAATTTCTTCGGAGAAAAGTTCGAGGAGAAGATCGGGCATCTAGTTGCGCTCTTTGCGAGGACGGCGTGGCGCGCGCGGAGCACGCTGGCGTGGCTCCCCTCCCCCTTGCGGGGAGGGGTCGGGGGTGGGGGGCAGCACGCGCTGAATTTCGCTTAGGACCCCCTCCAGGTTTCCAAGCACATCGTGATTCCAGAAGCGCAAAACGCGATAACCGGCGGCTTCAATATAGCGCGTGCGCTGCGCATCAGACGCCTGCTGCCACTCATGCTGTCCGCCGTCGAGCTCGATGACGAGCTTCGCCTTGCGGCTTGCGAAATCAACAATGAACGGACCAACAAGAGCTTGCCGTCGGAAATGCGAACCGATCAACGCGATGTCGTGACGAAGCCGCTGCCAAAGCACGCGCTCGGCATCGGTCGGCTCGGCGCGCATCTTACGCGCAAATTGTCGCTGGCGATCAACCATCGCGTGCGATTCAATCACATCTGCCATCATCTGTGGACCCCCACCCCCGACCCCTCCCCGCAAGGGGGAGGGGAGTAGAGGCACCGTCAAATCCTAAAAACGTAAACTCAGGGAAAACGCCGACTTGATCAAGCCGCCCCGCCCGCTTGCGTGTGCACCCAGGCTTCGCCGCAGGCTTTGGCGAGTTCGCGCACGCGCATGATGTAGCTTTGACGTTCGGTCACCGAGATCACGCCACGGGCGTCGAGCAGGTTGAACACATGGCTGGCCTTGATGCACTGGTCATAGGCCGGCAGCGCCATCAGGTGCTCCTTGCGGTTGCTGCCCTGCTTCCAGCCGGCATCGAGATATTTTTTGCAGGCTTCCTCGGCCATCTTGAACTGCTCGAACAACATCACCGTGTCGGCATGTTCGAAATTGTGCCGCGAATATTCCTGTTCGGCCTGCAGGAAAACGTCGCCATAGCTGACGCGCTCGGCGCCGTCGCGGCCGTTGAAATTGAGATCCATGATGCGGTCGACACCCTGCAGATAGCAGGCGAGCCGCTCGAGCCCGTAGGTCAGCTCGCCCGCGACCGGCGCGCATTCGACGCCCGCGACCTGCTGGAAATAAGTGAACTGCGACACTTCCATGCCGTCGCACCAGCATTCCCATCCCAGGCCCCAGGCGCCGAGCGTCGGGCTTTCCCAGTCGTCTTCGACAAAGCGGATGTCATGCAGATGCGAATCGATGCCGATCGCGGCTAGCGATTTCAGATAGAGTTCCTGCAGGTCCGGCGGCGACGGCTTGATGATCACCTGAAACTGATAATAATGTTGCAGCCGGTTCGGGTTTTCACCGTAGCGGCCATCCTTGGGCCGACGCGACGGCTGCACATAGGCGGCTTTCCATGGTCTTGGCCCCAGCGCGCGCAATGTCGTGGCCGGATGAAAGGTGCCCGCCCCCATTTCCATGTCATAGGGCTGCAGAATCACGCAGCCCTGATCAGCCCAGAACCGCTGCAGAGCAAGAATAAAGCCCTGGAACGAGCGTTCCGGGCGCATATGTGGAGGCAGGGAGTCCATCGTCGGGTCAGGTCTTCGCGAGGGGGGCAGAGGCGCGCGGGACCGTATCGGCGGCGGACCGGGGAATCAAGGCGATGCGGATCAGCCCGGGCGATAGGCGCCGGTGTTGGGATCCCGCCGCAGGGTTGGAATTTCGTGCGACCGGGCGGCCTCGGCGCCCCTTATGCGGCGCGCCTCTTCCAGTTCCCTGTTGACCCTGACGGCTGTCCGGTAAGCCCAGCGGACCACGGCTAGCCCACCCAGGGCGCCCGCGAATGCGATAAGCGGCGGCATCGGTCGATCCTTGTCCATTCGTCACGCCCCCAGTCGCATTGTTGCGCAAGCCGGGCCAGCCCGCAATTGCCTTGAGCGGGACCAAATGGCGCGGGCTGGTCCGCCCTCAAAACCCGAATTTCGCCCAAATTGCCCTGCTCTCCAGTGCCGAAATCAGCTCCTCCGGCAGGCCCGGAATACCCTCCAGCGAAGCCAGCGTCCCCGCCGACCGGCGGCCCAGCAGGCCGGACAGCATTCCGGTGGCGGGCGCGATCACCGGCGTCAGCACCTTGTCGCCGTAGCGGGCGCGCAGCGTCGAGCGCAGATCGCCGATCGCGTCCGCGAGACCGAACGAGACCGACGTCGCGCCGGCCCAATATTCGCCGGTAAACAGCACATCGTCGGCGCCCTTCAGGCGCGCGCCGCGGCTCTGTTTCACCAAAGCGATGAAGATGTCGTGGATCTCGCGCTGCAGCGCTTTGACGCGCGCGACGTCATCGGGGTTTTCCGGCAGGAAGGGATCGAGCATCGCCTTGTGCGCGCCCGCCGTATACAGCCGCCGCTCGACGCCGACCTTCTTGATCAATTCCTGAAATCCGAAGGAGCCGCCGACCACGCCGATCGAGCCCAGGATCGAGGACGGATCGCAGAATATTTCATCGCCGGCGCAGGCGATCATGTAACCGCCGGAGGCCGCGACATCCTCGACGAACACCAGCACCGGCAGCTTCTTTTCCGCGGCGAGTTGCCGAATCCGCAAATAGATCTGGCGCGACTGCACCGGGGAACCGCCGGGCGAATTGATCACCAGCGCCACAGCCTTGGCGTTCCTGGTCGCGAAGGCGCGCTCGAGCGTCCGGGCGACGCCGGCCAACGACATTCCCGGCCGCAGCGGCGTCACCGCGCCGATCACGCCCGACAGCCGGACCACCGGCACCACAGCGGTTCCACGCCGCAGACGCGCCGGAATCCATTCCACCAACCGCTCGATCAGGCCCGGCGATCTCGCAGTTGTACCCGTCTGTTCCGTCATGCCGTTACCTCGAAGTTAACTATTTCTTATCACGCGACTGTCATTGAACGGAGGCAACACCTTTTGCATTGCCGTGGTAGCCAGGCTGCACGGTGCCGCGGAGCATGACATGAAAATCTATCTGCTGATGGTGCTGATCGGTACACTTTTGACCGCGATTCATTTCACTTCAGCGCCAGAACAGCAGCGCTCGAAGACGCTGCCGCAATAACTCTGCAATAGCTTTGCCCGCAATAGCCCCATCTGCTCGACTGCGAGCGATCAGGCCATCATCATTGCAGCGCCAGCGGCAATACCCCCTTCCCGGCCAGAACATCCTGCACCTGCGCATTGGGCATTGCAGCCTCACTACTCAGGATCAGCGCGGCGTGCAGTCGCAGTGGCGCCTTGCCACCCTTGATGGCGCGCACCAGCACGCGAATCGCCGGTGACGCCGCATCGCCATGCACCGGCAGGATCGCGAGGCTGCCGAAACCGCGACCCAGCGCCGCCAGCAATTCGACCAGACCATCCGCGCGCCAGATCATGGTGAGGATGCCGCCGGATTTCAGAATCCGCCGCGCGGCATGAATCCAGCCCTCCAGCGTCGCATCCGTCGCGACGTGCGCGATCTCGCGCGCCTGGTCCGGCGAGGCGCGGTGCCGCGCCGAATCATTGAACGGCGGATTCATCAGCACGACGTCGACGCTATCGGGAGATAGCCCGGCTGCCGCAAATTCGGCAGCTGCGGACGTCACGTCGAGCACGACGACCTCAGCCGCGATCGCATTGACGAGGGCATTACCGCGCGCCAGCTCCGCCAGCGCCGAGTCGATCTCGACCAGAACCAGTTCGATCCCGGCCACGCGTTGGGCGAGCGCAAGACCCGCGGCGCCGACGCCGGCGCCAAAATCAACCACACGATCACTTGATCGCGCCGGGGTGGCGGCGGCCAGCAGCATGGCGTCGTGGCCGGCGCGGTGCCCCGATTTCAGCTGCCGCAGGCGCAATTTCCCGCCGAGAAACGCATCCTCGGTGAATGGGCTGACCAGCTCAGTCATCGGCCCGCAACTCGTGAGACAGGCCGGCATCCGTGAGAATCTGGCGCGCCTCGCGGTTGTCGTCCTCATGGACCAGAATCCGGCGCGGAAGCACCCCCAGCGAGCCCTCGATGATGCTCATGTTCTGATCCAGCACCAGATGATGGATATTGGCGCCGTCGAGCAGCGCGCCGACGGCTGAAACCAGCACGATATCGTTGGTCCGAACCAATTCCCGCACCTTTGGCTCTCCTTTATCGACCGGGCGCAACAGTCTGTGACGCGTGTTATCGCTTTGGTGCCCTTGCCGCGCTAGCCGGCACTTTCTATTGTTATATCCGAGGATAGAGCCAATTGGGCAAATGTGGAGACCAGCGTGGCGGTTATTGTACCCTTCGAAAGCCCCTCGAATGCTTCGATAGATCAACTGGTCGGGCTTGTCGCCGCCGACATGGAGCGCGTCAACGCCACCATCCTGTCGCGAACCGGCTCGGAAGTCACCATGATCCCCGAGGTCGCCAACCACCTGATTTCCTCGGGCGGCAAGCGGCTGCGCCCGATGCTGACGCTGGCGATGGCCAATCTGACCGGCTATTCCGGCGACGGCCATATCAAGCTCGCCGCCTCGGTCGAGTTCATGCATACCGCGACCTTGCTGCATGATGACGTGGTCGACGAAAGCGAATTGCGGCGCGGCAAATTGTCCGCGCGCATGCTGTGGGGCAATGAGGCGAGCGTGCTGGTCGGCGACTTCCTGCTCGGCCAGGCCTTTCGCATGATGGTCGAGGTCGGCTCACTGCGCGCGCTCGACATTTTATCGTCTGCCGCGGCGACCATCGCCGAGGGCGAAGTGATGCAATTGGCGGCCGCGAAGAACACCGCCACCACCGAGGACGAATATCTCGCCGTGATCCGCGGCAAGACCGCTGAATTGTTCGCAGCGGCCTGCGAAGTCGGCCCCGTAATCGCCAATCGTCCGAAGGCCGAGCAGACCGCATGCCGCTCGGTCGGCATGAATCTGGGCATTGCCTTCCAGCTGGTCGACGATGTGCTGGACTATGGCGGCAAGGCCGCCAAACTCGGCAAGAACATCGGCGACGATTTCCGCGAGGGCAAGATCACGTTGCCGGTGGTGCTGGCGTTCCGCCGCGGCAATGACAGCGAGCGGGCGTTCTGGGTCAACGCGCTGGAGCGCGGCGAGATCGGCGACGGCGACCTCGATCACGCCATCGGACTGATGACCAAGCACCGCGCGCTCGAGGACACCATCAACCGCGCCCAGCATTACGGGGCGATGGCGGTCGACGCGCTGGCGCTGTTTCCGGCGTCGCCGATGAAGACCGCGCTGGAACAGGTGGTGGCGTTCTGTCTGGCGCGATCGCATTAGTTCGCGCCCCGCCCGCCTTCGCGGGTGACGACAGCGTGGTTTGGCTAAACTAGCTCAAGACCCCCGCATGCACCCACCACCCGGGGTGATCGAGCCTTATCTTCTGCGCCGCGCGCTGCGCCTCCGCGGTGTTTTCAAAGATCGCGAAACAGGTCGCCCCCGACCCCGACATCCGCGCCAGCCAGGCCCCGTTGGTGGCGTTGAGCGCCGCGATCACTTCACCGATCACGGGCTGAATGCGGGTGGCCGGGGCTTCGAGGTCGTTGGAATTGGCAGCGAGGACCTCGACCCAGTCCTCGACCGAGGCGCCCGGTTCCGGCCAGTCAGTGGCCTGGATGATGTCGCTGGCGCCGACCAGCAGTTCACCGTTGCGCAGACCAAGCGCTGCAAACACGTCCTTGGTCGCCACGGGGATGCGCGGATTGACCAGCACGCACGGTATTTTCGGCAAGCTCACCGGCAACAATGTTTCACCGACGCCAGTCATGTCGCAGGGGCTCTGAGCCAGACAAACCGGCACATCGGCCCCGGTCAGCAAAGCGACCTCCCGCAGCCGCTCGTCATCGAGGGCAAGATCATTGAGCCGTGCCAGCAAGCGCAGCGCCGCCGCGGCGTCGGCTGAACCACCGCCGATCCCGGCGGCGACCGGCAGCACCTTGTCCAGGGTGAAACTGCCGACCTTCAGATCAGCCACACGCTCGCCCAGCAACCGCGCCGCCTTGAGCACCAGATTGTCGGCGGTCTCGCCGCAAGCGGCGGCGAGCGGTCCGATGGTCGTGAGATCAAGGCTGGATCCGGGTGTCAGGCTGAGGCGATCGGCACAATCGGCGAACGCCACCAGGCTTTCGAGATCGTGATAGCCGTCGACGCGGCGCCCAACCACCCGAAGGGTCAGGTTGACCTTGGCACGCGCCTCCTCGATCAGCATTGCCGACCAGCCCTTCGATCAGCCGCCCTTGCCGTCTTCTTTTTTCTTGTCCGCGGAAGCGGCCGAGGAGGTGTCGTCGGGCAGTCCGTTTTCGATCTTGGCTTCGATCTTCGGCAGATCTTCCGGCTCCGGCTTCAGGTCGCGGGCGTGGGCCCACTGGAATTTCGCTTCCAGCGTGCGGCCGATGCGCCAATAGGCGTCGCCGAGATGGTCGTTGATGGTCGGGTCCTCGGGCTTGAGGTCGATCGCCCGCTCGAGATTCTTCACCGCATCCTCGTAATTACCGATGCGGTAATAGGCCCAGCCCAGCGAGTCCACGATATAGCCGTCGTCGGGACGCTGATCGACGGCGCGCTTGATCATCTTCATGCCTTCGTCGAGATTGATGCCCTGATCGATCCACGAATAGCCAAGATAATTCAGCACATGGGCCTGCTCCGGCTGCAGATCGAGCGCCTTGCGCATGTCGGCCTCGGCCTTGCTCCACTGCTTTGAGCGTTCCTCGCAGATGCCGCGGAAATAGTAATAAATCGCGTTGCCCTTGTCGTTGTTGGCGGGCAAGGCATCGATACCCTGCGAGTAGGTCTGGGCGCAGTCGGCGAACTTCTTGCGGCCGCGCTCGACATTGCCGAGCGCCATGATGGCTTCGAGATCCTTGGGATCTTCCGCCGTGACGGCTTTCAGGATCTTGATCGCCTCGTCGCTGCGGTCCGCGGCATCGAGGTTGGTCGCGAGCTGAATCTGCGCATTGCGCTTCAGCGGCGAGCTCGCCGGCATGCGCTCATAGACCTTGATCGCCATCGCCGGCTTCTTCACCGATTCGTAGAGATCGGCCAGCGACAGCAGCGCCAGCGGATGATTGGGCGCCAGATAGAGCGCGAGCTGCAGATAGACCAGCGCGAGATCCTCGCCGCCGCGGCGGGTCAGCGTCGCGCCGATACCGTACAAAGCCTCGGCCGCGCCGGTCTGCGGCGAATCCACCAATGGCGACAGTTTCTTGCCGGCCTTGGTCTCGCGCAGGCCTTCCAGCACCAGCGGATGTCGCGGCAGCTTCTTGTCGAAGGCCTCATAGACCGCGAGCGCCGACGGATCGTCCTTGTTGCGCGACAGCCAGCGCGCATAGTCGTCGGCCACGCGCAGCATGGAATCGTCGAGCTTGTAGGCCCGCTCCAGGCGCACGCCGGCTTCCTTTTCCTTGCCTGCGAGTTCGAGGATCATGCCGGTGTGCAGGTCCTTGAACAGCGGATACCATTCCGGACCGGTCAGCTTGTCGATGCTGGCGACGGCCGCCTTGGCGTCGCCGGCGCCGTAACTGGCCCAGCCCGACAGCAGCGTTGCGACCAGATCCGTGATCGGCCCGCGGATCGACTGGTTGATGTTGGTCTGCGCGGTCGTGTATTTCTTCTGCTTCAGATCGCGCACACCGATGACCAGCCGGGCGACCCGATTGGATTTGTCGACCGTCAGAATCCGGTCGGCGAGCTTGACGGCCTCTTCGATGTCACCGTCCGCGAGCGAGGAGATGAACGCCCGATCGAGCAGTTCATTGTTCTTCGGATCGATACGAAGTGCGGAGCGATAGAACGTCGCCGCCGAACTGGCGTCGCGCTCGACGCTGGCATGCCGGGCGGCCAGATAGCTGCCCGACATCGTCAGCGCTTTCAGATCGTGGCTGGAGGGGAATTGCGCGGAGTTGTCGGTCGGATGATCGGGGGTCTGCGCCGAAACCGAGCCGGGCAACGCCAGCGCAGTGAAGGCAAAAGCGGCAATCGTCCAGCGATTGAAACGAATGGAAAACATCACGGTTCGCCCTAGCTCCAGGATTTACGGCAGGATCTTACGATCAATCTCGAATGCGAACCCGATCGGCGGCATCAAGCCATGCGACAATGCCGCTTTTGGCGATCAACCGCAAGGATACGGGGCGACGAATCGATTGGCGAAAAGACCCGGTGGCCGCCAATCCAGCCGGCCCAGCCTGAAAACGCTTTCAGTATGGCGGTATCGTGGCCAACGGCTCCAACGGCCCCTCCGTTCCCATTGAATCGGAAGGGTGCCTCACGCAATCGTGGTCACATCGCCTCGTAATTGGGCCCGCCACCCCCCTCCGGGGGAACCCAGGTAATGTTGCCGTTCGGGTCCTTGACGTCGCAGGTTTTGCAATGGACGCAATTCTGGGCGTTGATCTGAAAGCGTGGTCCCGCGGTTTCCTCAACCCATTCATAGACGCCGGCCGGGCAATAGCGGTTGGACGGGCCGGCATAGACATCGTGCTCGGAGGTCTTTTGCAGATTGAGGTCCGCGACCTTCAGATGAACCGGCTGGTCCTCTTCGTGGTTGGTATTGGACAGGAATACTGACGAGAGTTTGTCGAAGGTAAGCTTGCCGTCCGGCTTCGGCGGCGCGATCGGCACGTGCGCCTTGGCGGGATCGAGCGTCTTGCGGTCGGGCTTGGCGTGCGACAGCGTTCCGAACAGGGAGAAACCGAGCGTGTTGCACCACATGTCGAAGCCGGAGAGTACCATCCCGAGCATGGTGCCGAACTTCGACAACATCGGTTTGGCATTGCGGACCCGGTACAAATCCTTGCCCACCGCGGAACCGCGCCAGGCATTCTCGTAGTCGACCAATTCGTCGTTGGCGCGGCCCGCGCCAAGTGCTGCAGCGACATGTTCGGCGGCGAGCATGCCGCTGCCCATCGCGTTGTGCACGCCCTTGATGCGCGGTACGTTGACAAAACCCGCCGCGCAGCCGATCAGCGCGCCGCCAGGGAAGCTCAGGCGCGGTACCGACTGATAGCCGCCTTCGGTGATGGCGCGCGCGCCATAGGCAAGACGCTTGCCGCCTTCGAATACAGTACGGATCGAAGGGTGGGTCTTGAAGCGCTGGAACTCATCGAACGGCGACAGATACGGGTCGTCGTAATTGAGGTGCACGACGAAGCCGACCGCCACCTTGTTGTCGTCGTAGTGATAGAGGAAAGAGCCGCCGCCGGTCGAATTGTTCAGCGGCCAGCCCAACGTATGCTGCACCAGGCCCTTCTGATGCTTGGCGGGATCTATCTCCCAGACTTCCTTCAGCCCGATGCCGAATTTCGGCGGCTCGCTGTTGGCATCGAGCGAAAATTTCGCAATCAACTGCTTCGAGAGGCTGCCGCGGGCGCCCTCGGCGAACAGCGTATATTTGCCCTGCAGTTCCATGCCGCGCGTGAACGAGTCCTTGTGCGAGCCGTCCTTGGCGATACCCATGTCGCCGGTCGCAATCCCGCGCACGGCGCCCTTGTCGTCGTAGAGCACCTCGGCGGCGGCGAAGCCCGGATAGATCTCGACACCGAGCGCCTCGGCCTTCGGCGCCAGCCAGCGGCAGACGTTGCCGAGCGAGCCGATATAGCAATGATGATTGTGCATCAGCGGCGGCATCGCAAAATTCGGCAGCCGGATCGTGCCGCCCGCCGTCGCCCAGTAGAAGCGGTCGTCCTTCACCTGTGTCTTCAGCGGACAGTCGGCGTCCTCGCGCCAGTCCGGAACCAATTTGTCGAGCGACACCGGGTCGATCACCGCGCCGGACAGGATATGCGCGCCGACCTCGGAGCCCTTCTCGACCACGACGATCGTCAGATCGGCGTTGAGCTGCTTCAGCCGGATCGCCGCGGCGAGGCCGGAAGGTCCGGCGCCGACGATCACGACGTCGAATTCCATTGATTCGCGTGGCGGCAATTCTTCGGTGCTCATGATCTGGTCTCAGCCCGGTTGAGAACGTTTCCAAGGGGTGGTTGTTCAAGGGTGGTTTGTTTCTGGGATGGTTTGTTTCCGATTTTTGCATCAAGAACAACCATGGAAATACGCAGTTGGGCGTTTCGTTGCGGTGCAGTCCACTCTAGAATGACCCGATGCCCCTGACCTCGCGCCATGACGCCTGATCCCGCCCCTACCGTCCAGCAATTGCTGGCCTTTTACTTGGAGGCCGGGGTCGACTGTGCGCTGACGGAAGAGCCGGTCGACCGGCTCGCCGACCCCGACATCGCGCCGGCGGCCCGCGAACCCGCCTCACCCAGCCCCCAGCGGACAATTCCCGCCGCCATTGCAGCCCCTGCGACGATTGCGGCCCCGCGCGGCGAGGCCGTGGCGCCGGAGGCCGCGATCATGTCGGCGCGGGAAGCGGCGCGAACCGCGCCTTCGCTCGAAGCCTTGCGCGCGCTATTGGAAAAATTCGACGGCTGTGCGCTGAAATTCACCGCCACACGCCTGGTGTTCGCCGACGGCAACCCGAAGGCGCGCGTCATGTTTGTCGGCGAGGCGCCCGGACGCGACGAAGACATCGAGGGCCTGCCGTTCGTCGGGCGTTCGGGCAAGCTGCTGGACCGGATGATGTCGGCGATCGGGCTTGATCGTTCCAGCGCCTACATCGCCAATGTCATTCCATGGCGGCCGCCGGGTAACCGCACGCCGACGCCGCAGGAGACGCAAATCTGCCTGCCGTTCATCCAGCGGCAAATCGAACTGGTGAATCCGGATGTACTGGTGACGCTCGGCAATCCCTCGACCCAGACCTTGCTGTCGACCCGCGAAGGCATCATGAAAACCCGCGGGCGCTGGTTCGACTACGACACCGGGACGCGCGTAATCCGGGCGATCGCCACTTTCCATCCGGCCTATCTCCTGCGCTCGCCATCCTACAAGCGCATGGCGTGGCAGGATCTGCGCGCGATCGCGAAAGCGCTGGAGCAGCCCTCCTCATCCTGACGAGCGTGTCGCCTATGGCGTCTTGGGCCGCACGATGGCCCAGCCGATCCGCAGCAGCGGCTGCCGGCCATTCACCAGCCACTCGAACGCCCGCGGCACTTCCGGCACCAGGCCGGGGAATCGTTGCGCGATATCGGGGGGCGGCGTACCGGCGGTATCGGAGGCGCGCCAAACCACGACGCCGCCGGTTTGGTTGAATTTCGCCGAATTCAGCCACGGCGTGCGTTCCGGCGTCGCGGCGAGAAACAGATGCGGACGCGCGGCATCCAGCGAGATCAAGGTCGCAAGCTCGGCATCGCCACTCACCGCGCGGAGCCGCTGGTTGGTCCGCCGCGCAAAGCTGTCATCAAAAAAATGCCCGATCGCGGTTGCGGGCAGTGAGGTCGCCACCTCGCCGCTTCCGGTCCAGGGCAATAAGAGCGTGGTCGCAATCACGGCAAGCGCGGGGGCGACGATGGCGGCCGCCCAGATCGTACGTAGCACGCGCTGACGCCGCAGATGAACCAGATCGCCGGTCGCGACGATCGCGGCCAGTCCCGACATCAAGAGCGTGACACCCGCGCCGCCGACGATACGGTCGAGATCGAACAGGCCGGAGATCAGGCTGCCCGCGAGCGCGGGGCCGATGGCAAAGAAATAGACGAAGTCGCGCGCCAGGGGATCGACCGGCGGCCGGAAAATAATCGGCGCCTCTTCCGGATTGCGGCCGAACCAGCCAGAATTGAACGCCACCAGCACCACGATGCCGGACAGGGCGAACAGCAGGCCGCCGAGCAGTCCGGCCCAGTGCAGCGCCCTTGCACCCAGATCCGCGACGGCCGGCCAGTGCGGCAGTGCCAATGTATCGGCGCGGATCAGCCAGACGATATAAGGCAGCGCCAGCACGATGATCACCAGCAACGCGAACAGCGGATCGAACGACATCAGCACCCGCCGTCCGCGGACGGTGGCGAGCGCAAATCCGGCTAACAGCAGCAAGAGACCGATCGCGGCTGAGGTGGTCAGCAGCAAAAGTCCGGCTTCGATCGACCACGCGAACCACGCATTGCGCCGGTTCTGGCCGATGAGCTGCCAGGAATGCAACAGCAGCAGCGCCCAGAGCGGGCGCGCCAGCACGAGGGGCCCGAACTCGACGCCGGGCGAACTGAACGCCACCACCGTCATGGTCAGCAGCACCGCGATCACCGCCTGTTGCCCGCCGACCACGGCGCGCGCCAGCAGAAACAGCGTCCAGAACGTCGCGACGGAACAAAGCTGTGCCAGCAGATAGACGCCGAACATGTGATTGCCCGCGGCACGAAACGCGATATCGGCGAGCCAGAACGCCAGCGGCGGACCCAGATCGGTCCCGACCTGATATTCGCGGCCATAGGCCAGCACCAGAGCCAGATCGCCGGGCGGGCTTCGGTACAACAGCATCGGCACGATCAGCCACAGCGCCGCCTGGAGCAACACCACAAGCCAGACCACCAGCCGCGGCCGGGCGCGGATCAGTTCGATAATCAGGGAGGTGAAACGCATGAAACGTCCGAAATGCCCAAGCCGGTCTTGCAAGCCGGCCCTGCAAGCCGGCCTATTCAATCTCGAACGTGTGATAAAGCGCGTGCGCCGCTGAGGCAACTGCCTCAAACTCCGACCGGAATCCCCGAATTGACCTGCGTTTCCATTGCGGTGACCGCGGTTTCGACCGTCATCGCCTGATGTTTTTCCCGCGCCGCCACCACCGGCGCAAAAAAGCGGCGGTGATGCACGGTGGGGCCAAGCCGGTTCAGCGCAGCGAGATGTTCCGGCACGCCGTAACCCTTATGAGACTCGAAACCATAGCCGGGGCAATCCTGCGCGAGCTTGCACATCAGGCGGTCGCGCGAGACCTTGGCAATGATCGAGGCCGCCGCGATCGAGAGCACCAGCCCGTCGCCGCCGATCACGGCCTCGCAGTCGCAGGAGGTCTCGAGCCGGTCGCGGCCATCGACGAATACATGTTTCGGCATTTCCGGCAGCGCGTGCACCGCGCAGGCCAGCGCCCACAGCGACGCGCGCAGGATATTGTCACGATCGATCCGCGCCGGCGACGCGAAGGCGACCGCAAACGACGCGGTGGCGCAAATTTCCTCGAATAACTCTTCGCGGCGCTCCGGCGTCAGCCGTTTGGAATCGTCGATGCCCTTCGGAATCCGTTTGGGATCGAGCACCACGGCCGCGGCGACCACCGGGCCCGCCAGCGGTCCGCGCCCGGCCTCGTCGCAGCCGGCGACCGGCCAGACGCCGCGCTTGAGCAGCGCGCGCTCGCGGCGAAAGCTCGGCCGCGCAACCGCGATCACGCCCTTTGGCAGCTTCGTTGGATTTTTTCCGGATTTTTCGCGAATCATGCCGGGATGGTGCGCAAGCAAGGCCTACCGCGCAACCGGGAACTCCGGCTCGTCGCCGGCATTTCACCGCTCTCAACAGCTCCGCGACTTATCTCCCGCTTATAGCGAGCATCAGCTTAGAACAAACTCAGCTGCTGGCCACTTCGTTTGGGCCGTGCGAAATGATCGGTGGTCAGTTTCGAGCGCCGCTTGTTAAGTCCGAGCTTTTCGCAGGCGATCTCGAACCGGCGCCCGATCATCCAGGCCATCGGTCCGGTACCCTTCATCCGCGTTCCCCACTGCGAATCGTAATCGCGGCCGCCGCGCATGTCGCGAATCAGCGTGAAGACGTGGCGATAGCGGTCGGGATAGTTCGCCATCAGCCATTCACGGAAAAGATCGCGCACTTCCAGCGGCAGCCGCAGCAGCACATAGCTCGCTTCCTTGACGCCGGCATGCGCCGCGGCATCCAGAATACGCTCGATCTCGGAATCGTTCAGGGCGGGAATCACCGGCGCGACCATCACCGTGGTCGGAATTCCCGCCTCGGACAGTTGCCGCAGCGCCTCGAGCCGCTTCGCCGGCGTCGAGGCGCGCGGCTCCATGGTCCGCGCGAGCTTGGGATCGAGCGTCGTCACCGAGAGCGCCACCTTGGCAAGATTGCGTTTCGCCATCCGCGCCAGGATATCGATGTCGCGCGTCACCAGCGCCGATTTGGTGACGATGCCGACCGGGTGCGAGGCCCGCTCCAGCACCTCGAGAATGCCGCGCATGATCTTCCGCTCGCGCTCGATCGGCTGATAGGGATCGGTGTTGGTGCCGATCGCGATCATGCGCGGTTCGTAATCCTGCGCCGCCAGCTCCTTTTCCAGAAGCTGTGGTGCGTCAGGCTTGGCGAACAGTTTGGATTCGAAGTCGAGCCCCGGCGACAGCCCGAGATAGGCATGGGTCGGCCGCGCAAAGCAGTAGACACAGCCATGCTCGCAGCCCCGGTAAGGATTGATCGAACGGTCAAAGCCGATATCGGGCGAGTCGTTACGGGAGATGACTTTGCGCGCGGTATCCAGCGCAACGGTGGTCTTGAACGGCGGCAATTCGTCGAGACTCTGCCAGCCGTCGTCGAACGCGACGCGGGCTTCGGCCTCGAAGCGGCCGCTGTCGTTGGATTGCGCGCCGCGGCCACGCCGCCGCTCGCGCTCGATCGCGACCGCCAGTTCGGGAAAAGGAGAAAGTACACCCGCCGGCTCGGAGGGCGCCGTGACCGGCGGGTGCTTGAGGGCATGTGAGGATGCTCGGCTCATGGTCAGACCATAACACATGAAAAGAACAAATCAAGAACATCGTAACATCATCCACAGCCGAAAGAGCGTCGGCCCGATGGATCCGGCTTCGAACGCCTGCTGCAAAAAGCTGCAACCGGCAGGCTGATTTGAGTGTGACAAGGTGATAACAGTGCGGTGTTTTCTCATTGTTTGTAGCGTCGAAGAGCCATCCATGCTGAGCGTGATCATTCCGACCGAAGGCGCCGAGCAGCCGGCCGTCGCCACGCTTGCGGCGCTGGTGCCGGGCGCCGCGGCCGGCCTGATCCGCGAAGTTCTGCTGGTCGATCGGGCAGGTACTGGCGTCATCGAGCGCGTCGCCGATGTCGCGGGCTGCCGCTTTCTGGCGTTCGAGGGATCGCACGCAGCGGCGCTGGCGGCCGGCGCCCGCCAGGCCCGCTCGCCATGGCTGATGTTTCTGCATGCCGGCGCCGTGCTGGATACGGGCTGGATCGATGAGACCTCGCAATTCATCCAGCGGGTCTCGGACAGCGACCGGCCGCGCGCCGGCATTTTCCGCTACGCCCGCTCTCCCTATGCCGAAACCAGGCTGCGCGATGGGTTGAAATTTGTGGCCAGAATGATTGCAGGGCCGTCGGCGGATCAGGGATTGCTGATCGCACGGGACCATTACGACCGGCTCGGTGGCTATCTGCCGGATGCCCGTCGCTCCGAAGCCCGCCTGCTCCGCCGGCTCGGCCGCTCCTCGCGGACGATGCTGCGGAGCCGGATCATCGTCGCTTAGGGGGTACCGCGACATCCTTGCCAAAGTCAAATAATTATTTGACAGTGGCAAGTATCGAGGTGCGCCATGAATCCGGACGACCAGATATCGGCGGTACGGGCCTTCAACCGCTTCTATACCCGCAAGCTCGGCTTTCTTGACCAGCAATTGCTGAAAAGCCCGTTCTCGCTGAGCGAGGCGCGGGTGTTGTACGAACTCGCTACCCGCGAAAACCTCTCGGCCAAGGAGATCGGGATCGAACTCGGTCTTGATCCCGGTTATCTCAGCCGGATCGTCCAGAATTTCGATGACGACGGGCTGATCACCCGCAAGCCGGTTCCCACCGATCGGCGGCAACACCAGCTCAGCCTGACGGCCAAGGGACGTCAGGCCTTCGCGAAACTCAGCCGCAGCTCCCACGACGATGTCGCCAACATGCTTGCCGCACTTGCCCCCGGCAACATCACACGCCTGATCGAGGCGATGGCCGCAATCGAACGGTTGCTCGGCGAGTCCGAAGTCTCGCGACCGGCGGCGGTGCTGCGCGAACCGTGCCCGGGCGACATGGGATGGGTGGTGCAGAGCCATGGCGCGCTCTATGCCAGCGAATATGGCTTCGACTCCTCGTTCGAGGGCCTGGTTGCGGAAATCGCGGCCAAGTTCCTGGGCTCGTTCGATGCCTCGCGGGAACGCTGCTGGATCGCCGATATCGATGGCACCCAGGTCGGCTCGGTATTTCTGGTCCGGCATAGCGACGACGTCGCCAAACTGCGGCTGCTGCTGGTCGATCCGGCCGGGCGCGGACAGGGATTGGGCCAGCGGCTGGTCGCCGAATGCATCGCATTCGCCAAGCAATGCGGCTATCACAAAATCTCGCTGTGGACCCAGAGCATTCTGGTCGCCGCGCGCAGGATCTATCAGGAGGCCGGATTCACGCGGGTGGGCAGCGAGCCGCATCGCAGTTTCGGCCAAAGCCTGATCGGCGAGACCTGGGAACGCCAACTGTGACGCTGACGCGTCGCGACCAACCGCGCCGCGTGACGCCGGAACTGATGGCCTTCTACAAGAAGCGAGCCCATCAGCTACGTGCCGAGGCTTACGTGAATGCGGGGCGTGCATTGTGGGCTTGGCTGAAACATCTCATCCGGCTGACTTGACGCCGCTCACACCGATGCGCCCTGTGCCTTCGGGCGGCGCAGATGTTCGTCGAGCCGCGGCATGATCTCGACGAAGTTGCAGGGCCGCGTGCGGTAATCGAGTTGGGCCGCGAGGATGCCGTCCCAGCCATCGCGGCAGGCGCCCGGCGATCCCGGCAGGCAGAAGATGAAGGTCGCCCCCGCAACCCCCGCGGTGGCGCGGCTCTGGATCGTCGAGGTACCGATCTTGGCGTAGCTCAGCATGTGAAATGCGATGGAAAAGCCATCCATCCGCTTTTCGAACAGCGGCTCGATCGCCTCCGGCGTCACGTCGCGGCCGGTGAATCCGGTGCCGCCGGTGGTGATGATGACATCGACATCAGGGTCGGCGATCCATCGCTTGACGATGATGCGGATCGCGTCGACGTCGTCGACGATGATCTCGCGCGACGCCAGCGTATGGCCGGCCGCGACCAGCCGCTCCGCCAGCGTGGTTCCGGATTTGTCATCCGCCAGCGAGCGGGTGTCGGAAATCGTCAGCACCGCGATGTTGAGCGGCACGAAAGCTTTGGTCTCGTCGATGGCAGACATGGCGCGCGCCCCGGAATGACACAGGTCCGTTACAACGCTCCCGCGCCGAAAGTGTTGCAGGCCTGCACCGTACCCTGCTGATAGCCGGTCATGAACCACTGCTTTCTTTGCGCGGCGGAACCGTGGGTAAAGGAATCCGGCACCACCCGCCCGGTGGCTTGGCGCTGCAGCGTATCGTCACCGATTGCGGAGGCCGTTGTCAGCGCGGCGTCGATATCCCCCGCCTCGAGGAAGCCGGGACGCTTCTTTTCCTCGCGGTTGACCCAGACACCGGACAGACAATCCGCCTGCAACTCGACCTTCACCTGCAACGCATTGGATTCGGTCTTGCTGCCGGACTGCTGCTGCAGCCGCGTCACCCGCGGCAGGATGCCGAGCAGGTTCTGGACGTGATGCCCTGCTTCATGCGCGATGATATAGGCCGCGGTAAACTTGCAGGCATTGCCCGAACAACCGCGGAATCGCGTCTCGACCTCGCGGAAGAATCCGGTATCGAGAAAAATCCGCTTTTCCGGCGGGCAATAGAACGGCCCCATCGCCGACTGCGCCATGCCGCAGCTTCCGCCATTGGTGGAATTGCGAAACAGCACGATCTTCGGACCGGTATAGGTTTGCCCGGAGGCCTGGAAGATTTCGGTCCAGCGATCATCGATCTCGCCGAGAATGCCGGCGATCATGTTGCCCATTTGGTCGGTCGGCGCGCCGGTCTTGGCCGGCGTGGTCCTGCGATCGGTTTGATAGGTCGGCGCCTGGCTGCCGCCGCCGGTGAGAATTTCTGCGCCACCGATCAGGATGCGCGGATCGATGCCGAAGGCGTAACCGACAAGGCCAAGCACGATGATGGTGCCGATGCCGAGGCCACCGCCGCCCATTGGAAGGCCAAGGCCACCGCCGCCGCCCATTCCACCGCCGCTGTCGTCACGACGGTCTTCGATGTCGTCGCTGCGGCGAAAGTCATCGTAACGCATGATCCGCTTTCCTCGTTCCAGCAAATTCCAGTTTGCAAAAGCAGCCTCGCCAAGTTCCGGCGCGGCGGAAATTTCCATTCCGTTAACAACCAATAACCCGCCCGGTAAAAATTGCCTAGCGAGAAAGAATTGCCCGGTTAAGTCGATTTTTACTTTGCCACGTCAATGTATCGCCAGTCGGTTGTTTAGTCCCGCGTCGCCGACAGCGTCGCCTGAGTCAGAGTATTTGAGTCATGGTTGTGTCGCGTCGCGGGGCGTCTGCAAGGGCGCCCCGCACTAAATTTGAGTCCGATCCGAGTACCCGTATCGTCGTAGGCGATTGCGTCGCCGAGATGTCGAAACTGCCGTCCGGTTCGGTCGATCTGGTGTTCGCGGATCCGCCTTACAATCTGCAGCTCAAGGGCGATCTCAAGCGGCCCGACGAATCCCACGTCGATGCCGTCAATAATGACTGGGACAAGTTCTCGTCCTTTGCCGCGTATGACGATTTCACCCGCGCCTGGCTGCTGGCCTGCCGCCGCGTCATGAAACCGTCGGCGACCTTGTGGGTGATCGGCTCCTACCACAATATTTTCCGCGTCGGCGCCATCATGCAGGACCTCGGCTTCTGGGTCCTCAATGATATCGTCTGGCGCAAGACCAATCCGATGCCGAATTTCCGCGGCCGCCGCTTCACCAATGCCCATGAAACCATGATCTGGGCCGCGCGCGACGAAAAAGCCAAGGGCTATACCTTTAATTATGAAGCGCTCAAAGCCGCCAATGAGGACGTGCAGGCGCGTTCCGACTGGCTGATCCCGCTGTGCACCGGCGAGGAACGACTCAAGGGCAGCGACGGCAAGAAGGTTCACCCGACCCAGAAACCCGAAGGCCTTTTGGCGCGGGTGCTGCTGTCGTCGTCGAAACCCGGCGATCTCGTGATCGATCCGTTCAACGGCACCGGCACCACAGGTGCTGTGGCCAAACGTCTCGGCCGCCGCTACATCGGCTTCGAACGCGACCAGACCTATGCGACTGCGGCACAAGCGCGCATCGCCGCGATCGAGCCGCTGCCCGAAGCCACCTTGGCGCCGTTCATGACCGCGCGCGACGCGCCGCGGGTCGCGTTCTCCGAACTGATCGAGCGCGGCATGATTTCGCCCGGCACCAAACTGGTCGATTCCAAGAAGCGCCACGGCGCCCTGGTCCGTGCCGACGGCGCCATCATGCTCGGCGACAAGGTCGGCTCGATCCACCGCATGGGCGCGGTGGCGCAGGGCTCGGGCGCCTGCAACGGCTGGACCTTCTGGCACATCGAGACCAAGAAGGGCCTGCGGCTGATCGACGAACTGCGCGCCGAAATCCGCTCCGGGATGGCGGCGGGCTGAGTCTATCTGTCTTGGATCGTAGGGTGGGCAAAGCGACAGCGTGCCCACCATAACGTGCGCGACCTGCATGGTGGGCACGGCGCGAAGAGCGCCTTTGCCCACCCTACGGCTACGGAATTTTTTGGATTTAAATTTCAAACAGCCCCGACCATCCCACATCGTCATTGCGAGCGAAGCGAAGCAATCCATCCTTCCTTGCGTCATTCCGGGATGGTCCGAAGGACCAGACCTCAGATGTGCAATTGCACATCGGGGAATCTCGAGATTCTGGGTTCGATGCTTCGCATCGCCCCGGAATGACAGTGTGGATTGCTTCGTCGCTTCGCTCCTCGCAATGACGCCAAGACATACCTTCGCGATCTCGCCGCGAATTTCGCGCGAGGCTTGGCCTGCTCGTTCCGCCCTCTGACATCAGAGGGCGCAGGGAATGCCGGGCGCCCGATGCGCCCGCCGCCGCGAGTGCGATGGTGGAAAGTAAAAAGCACCCGCGTTAGTCAGGTCACACCGGAATCACCCGGCATTCCCCGCGCAATGGTTTTAACGGCTTCCTTCGTGCTCTTCCCGGCGACCGGCTTTGTTGCCACCGTCATCCCTGAGAAGCTTGCTTCTCAGGGGCGTCAGAACCACACGACTTCTCCGTCCGCTTCAGGCGCTCTCGTCAGAAGCGCCATCCGCGTCCACCGCATCCCGTCCCGCGTTCGTGACGATCGCGAGCCGCCCCTCTGTGGAACGGGACGGTGGGAATCTAAGTTTGATTTGGGTCAGCGACAAAACGGAATTTTTTTGAAGCGGAGGCTGGACAAGCGACAATCGGAAGATGACCTGATTTGCCCGTCAGGCAGTCGCGTATCGGACATCGGGCATCGGTCGAATCCGCAATGAGAATATCCGCCTCTAGCAAAAAACTTCGTCAAGAGGAGCAGACGCGGAGAAGCGGATCCTTATTCGCAAACTGCCGGCCGAAGAAGAGGCCAGGGATGTTCGCGCTCGCCCGGAAGGACGGCGCGCGATCATTCAAAAATCCATCAGGGCCAGAGACCGCCTCAATTGGCCGCCGCTCGCACCTGGTGGAGGGCGCGCAACGCCTCCCTTACCTCGTCATCCTCAAGGGCATCCTGAACGCGACGTTCGTCGGATATGAATGTTTTTTCACCGGAGACTTGCGCAGTCATGGGACCGCCCAGGGGGTTCGTCCCGCCAGTCGTGTCATCATTGGCGATGGCCGCTTTTTGGTTTGTCATTCATCTTCTCCAAGTCACCTTCTCCAAGTCATCGCTGACCACGCTCTCACTGCATGGCCACAAGAGAAGTATGCCCTGTAGAGAGCTGGATGCCTTGAGCGAGATCAATGATCATGTCCGGTTCCGGTCCCGGAGCGACTGCGGCCCCGGTTTATAACAGAACGGCCTTCGGGAACTCGGCCGCCAAATGATCCAGGAAGACGCGGACCGATGGCAGCAGGCCCTGCCGGTAGGGAATGAGCGCCGTGATTGTGGAATCGCCTGCAAGCCAGGTCGGCAACACCCGCCGCAGCGTTCCCGATCTAACTTCGTCGCGACAGACATAACCGGGCAGCGCGACAATGCCGAGACCGGCGATCGCCGCCCGCTTCAGGCCGATCATGTCGTCACTCAGGAGCCGGGGCGCCAGCGGCATGACCACCTCCTTGGCTTTGCTCGCATGACGAAGCCGCCAAACCGGAGCAACGCCGGTGCGCATCATGAACAGCGAAGGGTGGCTGCGAAGATCCTGAGGTGTGTGCGGTGTTTCGTTTGCATCGAGATAGGCCGAGCCCGCGAACAGGAACCAGGGCGCTGGCGTCAGCGACCGCTGGACCAGGCTCGAATCAGGCAGCGGGTCGGTATGGGATCTGATCGCGACATCGTAGTTCTCGCCGACGATGTCGACATTCCGGTCGGTCGCATGCGCGACGACATTGACCCTGGGATAGCGGACGAGAAAGTCCGCCACGATGTCGCGCATCGCGAACTGCATGGTGGCCACGGCCGCGGTGCAGCGCACGGTGCCGGTCGGTTCACGCAGCCGATGGCGTATCGCGGTCTCGGCCAGCTCGGCCTCGCCCAACATCACCACCGCGTGGCGATAGAATTCCTCGCCGGCGTCGGTCATGGCGAACCGCCGTGACGTGCGGTTGAGCAGCCTGACCCCGAGGCTGGTCTCGAGCTGCTGGATACGATGGCTCAGTGTCGATTTCGGAATTCGCAGCGTGCGGCCCGCGGCCGTGAACCCGCCGCGATCAACGACCTGCACGAAATAGAAGAAGTCGTTCAGATCCAGCACCGCGCCTCCATTGTTCATTATATTGGACGCTGAGTTAGCATTTTGGCGACTTCTCGGCCGATAGTCCAGCCGCTAGGTGGTGATGCGTCGCGACCGATGATCGCGGCCCGAACGCACGAAGCGCGTCCGGAACGCCACGGAGGCCGAAATGGAGCGTCGTCAATTCCTTCAGTCAACGGTGCTTGCAACGGTGCTCGGCGGCGCCGCGACAACGCTCGGCATCGCACCGCCGGCCGCCGCCGCCACTCCCCTTTCCTTCTCGCAGGAGAACGCCATGTCCGAACCGATCCGCCCTTATGAACCGCTGACATCTCAAAATGCCGCTCTCGTCCTTGTCGACCATCAGGTCGGCCTCATGACCGGGGTTCGCGATTATTCGACGGGAGAGCTCAAGCACAACGTCGTGGCGCTGGCCAAGGCGGCCAAGGCTCTGCACTTGCCGATCATCGTCACCACCACGGCGCGCGACAGCATGTGGGGGCCGACCTTCCCTGAACTCGTGGAAGCCCTGCCCGGCGTGGCGATCATCGATCGCTCGTCCGTCAACGCGTTCGACGATCCAAAGGTCGCACAGGCCATCATGGCGACCGGCCGCAAGAAGCTGATCTTCGCGGGCATCTCCCTCGAAGTCTGTGCCGCATTCCCCGCCATGACAGCGGTTGGCAAGGGCCTCGATGCCTATGTGGCCGTCGATGCGTCCGGAACCTTCAGCGAGACCAAGCGACAAACCGGTCTTTTGCGCATGCTGCAGGCCGGCGTGATCCTCTCCGACTACGCCACGTTGATGGTGGAAATCCTCAAGGACAATGCGCGGCCGGAGGCCGGCGCCGTTTACGGCGCCATGGACATGCCCTGGGCCAAGCTCGTGGGGCAGATCGCGCAAGCCTACGGCAAGTAAGCAGGCCTACGCCAAGTAAGCCAAGTAATACAAGCTTGCGGCAAGTGAGCGGTGCGCCGGTCGGCTGCGGCCAGGATCCAGGTTATCTTGTTGGCCTGGTCGGTGAACCGAGGCCACGACCACAGGCAGGAAGGAAAAGAAGATGAACACCAAAGCATACGCACGGACCTTTATCAGCGCCGGTTTGATGACCCTAATCGGTTTGTCCGCTGCGGCGGAATCGAAGGAGTACCTCAAGGGAGACCAACCGCAGCGGCGCGCCTATTCGGAAGCGGTCATCACCGAGGGCGGCAAAACGGTGTGGCTTGCAGGACAGACCGCGACGGTGGACGATGAAGGTAAGTCGCTGGCGAGCGACTTTGACGGCCAGGCCCGGCAGCTTTTCAAGAACCTGGATCGCACGCTGCAAAAGGCGGGTGGCAAGCTCAGTGACATGGTGCAGATGACCGTATTCATCACGGACGTGCGTAACGGTACTCAGCTCACGCAAATCCGCCGCGAAGTATTCGGCGATAACTTCCCGGGCAGCGCTCTCATCACCATTACGGCGCTGGCGCCTCCTGACGCCAAGATCGAGATCCAGGGATATGCGGTGATTGGCGGCAAGTGACATTTTCCAAATGTGCGCCGGCGGGCGGGGTGTGCGAAGCGTGCCCGCTATAAATTCGCGCGACCTGCATGGTGGGCACGGCGCAAAGCGCCTTTGCCCACCCTACAGCGCTGTGCAGCCCTGCCCTCACAAACTCGTCGGTTGCGCATCCCCCGAAATTTGAGCATGGACAGACCGTCCGTGGCATTGTCGCCATGTCCCGATTTTTCTCGGCAACAAAGCAACAAGGGAGAATTCCGATGCTCAAATTCTACTTCAACGGCGCGCCGAACCCCAACAAGGTCGCGCTGTTTCTGGAGGAATCCGGCCTGCCCTACCAGCCGGTTCCGGTCGACACCCGCAAGGGCGATCAGTTCAAGCCGGAATTTCTCAAAGTCAATCCGAACGGCAAGGTGCCGGCGATCGACGATGACGGCGTGCTGGTGTTCGACAGCAATGCGATCCTGCTTTATCTGGCCGAGAAGACCGGCAAGTTCCTGCCCCCAAACACGCCGGCCAGCCGCGCGCACCTGCTGTCATGGCTGATGTTCATCGCGACCGGTCTTGGCCCCTATTCGGGACAGGCGGTGCATTTCAAGCACGCGGCGCCCAAGGACCTCGAATACGCGCATAATCGCTATCAGTACGAAGCGCATCGCCACTACAAAATCCTCGACGCGCATCTCGCCAGCAGCCGTTACATGGTCGGCGACACCTACACCATCGTGGACATGGCGTTCTGGGGCTGGGCGCGGATGGCGCCCTATGTGCTCGGCGACGATGTCTTCACAAAATACCCCAACGTGAAGCGGCTGCTCGATGAAGTC
>NZ_JBEKCZ010000080.1:0-21093 GCF_050014615.1 Bradyrhizobium sp.
TTGATCAGGGCGTTGCCCATGGCCGCGCCGGGAGTCCAGATGCCGCCTGGAATTTCCGGCGTGTCGCGCAACAGGCAGACCGCGCATTCCGCAATCATTTTCGACGTGGATCCATAACCGGGATCGCGGTCGCCGCGGACCACGACACGGACCTGACGTCCATCCGGCGCGAGCGCGACGAACAAGAGATCATAGAGCCCGGATTCGCGCTCCTCTTTCGACGGGCCCTCGCCCGGTTTCGGTCCGCCCGGTCCGCCCATCTCGGTATTGGCGGCGACAACGCGCTTGGCGTTAGCCTCGCCCTTCTCGCCAGGGCCGGTCAGCACCATCTCGTCGTAGACAAAATCCTTGCCGTAGGGAAAGCCCCTCAGCAGATTGGAGCGGTGTACATTGCGGGTGTTGATCGTCGCCATCACAAACGGCGCGGTCCATGCATCCAGATCCTGATCGAACAGCGGCTTGTTGCCCGGCGGCTGTTTTGGACCCTCGAAGCCCGGCGTCAGGACGAACGGATTCTTCAATAGAGCCACCAGGCTGAGATCCTTCGCGGCGGCGGCGAATGTCGCCTTGATGCTCGCCGCGGTGCCCCCCGAGAAGGTTCCCTTCATGGCGCGGACGCGGCCTTTGACCCGGGCGGCGGGCGCGCCCAGAACCTTCTTCGCCGTCTCTTGGCAAAACAACACGCCGAGTTCGAACGGCAATGAATCGAAGCCGCAGGAAAACACGATTCGGGCGCCGCTCGATTGCGCCGTGGCCTGATGCGCATCGATCATCTGGCGCATCCACACCGGCTCACCGCAGAGATCGAGATAGTCCGTGCCCGTGGCGGCGCAGGCGGCGACCAGTTCCGATCCGTAGAGCTGATACGGCCCGACCGTCGTCAGCACCGACCGGGTCTGGTCGACCATGGCTTTCAGCGACGCGGGATCGCCGGCATCGGCCACGATCAAGGGCGTATCGGCCGGCGCGCCGATCGCGTCGCGCACCGACGCCAGTTTGTCGAGGCTGCGTCCGGCCATCGCCCATTTCGGATCGCTTTTGCCGGTGTAATGCGCCGCGAGATATTCGGCGACAAGCTGGCCGGTGAAACCGGTGGCGCCATAGACAACGATGTCGAATTTCGACGAAGACTTCATCTTCAATTCCTGCAGGTGTTGTGGAAAGGTTCGGATGCGCGGCGATTTATCTGGTTTTATTTCCCGTTATTTCTTGGCGTAGGAAACGCCCATGCCGGCGCGCACATCGCTCTGGATTCCGTAGGGCGCGATCGGATAGCGCAGACCGTTCTTCGCCAGTGCCTTCATACCGGTGATCGCCTTGGCGAGATGCGCCGGCGACAGCGCCATCAGCATCTCTTCATCCGGCACGCCGCCATAGCGCCGCTCGGCATAGCACGGCAGCGACAGGCTGGGCTCACCGGTCTTGAGCGCCCGCCCCCATGAATCGGCGCAGGCGGTCTCCCCGACCACACCCCATTCGAATTTCTTGTATCCGGTATATTGAAGGCCATTGATGAGAATGATCATCTGGCCCGGTGTCGCATACACCAGACAAATATCCGGCGGATTGAGCCGGCCGGAGGCCAGCGGACTCACCACCAGGGCCTGGTATCGGCCGAATGGGACGACATCGAGCGCTTCCTGGCGCTTGCGCGCGTCCTCGGCATTCTCATGCCAGACGCCGACATAGGCCTGACCGGCAAGCCACTTCTCGTCCTGCGGCGCCAGCCCGATCACGGCGCGACACTGCGCCCCGACGAGATCGTCCGACGTGATGCCGACAGTCCAGCCGAGCCGCGAGGCCATGCTGACGATCTGGTCGGTGGTATGAACCGCCGTCGGCCGCCTGATTTTCGGTATCGCCGCCATCTCGTCTGCGGTCGCGAACATCTTCATGCCGATCACGGTGGTCTTCAGCCGCAGCAGGCTGTTCAGATCGGCTACCAGGCCGGGCAAATCGAACTGTTCCGGCGGTGTTTGCTGTTGCATGGCGTGAACTCCCGATATCGGCGGCCCTGGCTTGCGCGCCTCTTGCCTTGATCCTAGCCCGATTGCGCGGCGGTTGCGACCAGCCGTTCTAGTTTGGGCCAGGCCCCGGAAACCACGCGTCGATCTTGCCGGTAGCCCTATAGGCGGTAAGGCCGATCCATTCGCGCACCGCAATGTCCGTGCGTTCCAGCCCATCGATGGCGACAGGCGAAAACGTCAGAAGATCCGCAAGCCCGCCCACGCGCCAGTCCACCGGATACGGCTCCACGGCAAATCCGGCTTTGCGGAACAGACCCACCGAGCGCGGCATATGATAGGCCGAGGTCACCAGCAGCCATCGCTCGCCGTTCTTTGGTGCCACCAGCGCTTTCGAGAATTCGGCATTTTCCTGGGTGTTGCGCGAGCGCCGCTCCATCGTCAATCGCTCCCTGGGGACGCCAAGGCTTTCGAACAGCGCTATCGCATAATCGGCTTCCTTCGCGGTGTCATCGGAAACCAGATTGGCGTTTCCACCTGTAAACACGATGCGCGCGTTTGGATATCGACGCGCCAGGGCCGCGGCGGCAATCATGCGGTCGGCCGCGTGCGTGAGCGCCGCCCGGCCATGCGCGGCGGAAAGGTCGGGGTCGATCGATCCGCCGAGGATGATGATGCCATCCGGCACGCCGCGCGCGGCGTCCCAGGGCGGGAATCGCTGCTCCAGCGGATAGAGCATCCAGTTCCCGAGCGGAGAAAATCCGCATATCGCCAGCAGCAGCACGGCCGCGATCAGGAACCTGCGGCCAAGGACCGCCCATCGCGTGGCCAGCAGGATCGCGCCGAGCACACCAAGGCCGATCAGGAAGTTCGCCGGCAACAACATGATGCCGAGCGTTTTGGAGAGGAAAAAAAACACGAGAGGCCTCTTGGAATGTCTGGTACAGCGTCATACGCGACCCCTGCCCCAATCAGAAGCCCCGACATGACACATCATCACCTGCATTCCAGCCCCGAGACCTGCCACTGGGGCTTCTTCGAAGCGAAACTGAAACCGGTGCTCACCATCGCCAGCGGCGACGAAGTGACCATCGACACCATCAGCGGCGGCCCGGAAGTGGTGCCGGATCGCAGCCGGTTTCACGTCCCGCCCGAACTTGCGGACGTTCACGCCAGAAGCGAGCGGATGGTGCCCGGCCATATCCTGACCGGGCCGGTCGCGGTCGCGGGGGCTGAGCCCGGCGACGTGCTGGAAGTCGAGATCCTCGACGTCAAGCTCCGGCAGGACTGGGGCTACAACCTGATCAGGCCGCTGGCCGGCACGCTGCCGGACGATTTCCATGAGGCCCGGCTGATGAATATTCCGCTCGACCGGACGCGAATGGTGGGCCGGCTGCCATGGGGGCTCGATCTGCCGCTGGCGCCGTTTTTCGGTGTCATGGGCGTGGCGCCGCCGCCGGCCTGGGGCCGCATCACCTCGCTGATCCCGCGTGCGATGGGCGGCAACCTCGACAACAAGGAACTGACGCCGGGCGCAAAGCTCTATTTGCCGGTGTTTGTGCCGGGCGCGCTGTTTTCCTGCGGCGACGGTCACGGCGTCCAGGGCGACGGCGAAGTCTGCGTCACCGCGATCGAGACCGCGCTGCAGGGACGTTTCAGGCTGACGGTGCGCAAGGATCTGCGCCTGGACTATCCCCGCGCCGAAACGCCGACGCATTACATGACAATGGCGATGGATCCCGATCTCGATCAATGCGTGGTGCGGGCGCTGCGCGACATGATCGTGCTGCTCGGCGAAAAGCGGAACCTGTCGCGCGAGGATGCCTACACGCTTTGCAGCCTGGCCGCGGATCTGCGGGTGACGCAGACCGTGAACGGCTCGAAGGGCATCCATTGCATGATCGCAAAGACCATCGCGCACGGGTAGGAACGTCACAAAAGCTGCTTAAATTTCGTGCGGAACGGCCTGGCGGGGAGGCCATCCCGCTCGGTGAAACCTTGCTGGAGGCCGGACCTCTCGAATTGACGATCCTGGCTCACGGCAGTGCCGGCAACGACGGTACCAATTGCCATCTCGGGCTCGATCTGTTGCGGGGTGAAACCGGTTTAATCTTTCATAAAAGGCCACGACAATAACACTTCGTCCAGACCCGGTTTCCATCAGGGAGCATGTGTCTTAAAACCATTGGATTCGGTCGGCCGACCACGTACCGTGGTATCTGCCAGTTCACCGGCACGGGAGACGGAAGGAGATGGAAAGACGCCTGGCAGCCATAGTCTGCGCTGACGTCGCCGGTTACTCGCGGATGATGGGCGCCGACGAGGAAGGTACCCACGCCGCGTTCAAGGCCCATCGAAGCGCGATATACCCGATCATTCTCAATCACGGCGGCCGGCTTGTGAAGAACACCGGCGACGGCTTCCTGCTGGAATTTCCGAGCGTCGTGGGGGCGATCGAATCCGCCGTCGCGATCCAGACGCTGATGGCAGAGCGTAACAGCCAGCTGCCCGCGGAGCGGCTGATGCAATTCCGTCTCGGCGTCCATATGGGAGATGTGATTGCAGACGAAGACGAAGTATTCGGGGACGGCGTGAACATCGCCGTACGGCTTGAGGCGGTGGCTATTCCCGGCGGCGTGGCCGTTTCGGCAAAGGCCTATCAGGAGGCCAGCAAGCATCTCAGCGTGCCGCTTGTCGACGCCGGCAGTCACCGTTTCAAGAACATCGAAGAGACCGTAAGTGTCTGGAGCTGGGAGCCGGGCGGCGCCGACAGCCACGCCCGGGAAACCAGGAACACGTCAAACCTGCCGGCGCAATATCGAACCGCGATCGTCGGCGTGCTTCCGTTCACCAATCTCAGTGACAGCGCCGACGAATATTTTTCCGACGGGCTGACCGAGGATTTGATCTATGCGCTCTCGTTGCAGTCATTTTATCGGGTCCTGAGCAGGAGTTCGACGTTTTCGTTCAAGGGTAAAAACGTGAGCACGCGCCTGATCGCGCGGGAGATCGACGCGACCTATTTGATCCAGGGCTCGGTACGGCGGGCCGGAACCAAAATTCGGGTGACCGCCGAACTGATAGCCCCGGAGAATGGCGAGCAATTATGGACCGGCCGATATGACCGGGACATCGGCGATCTGTTCGCGATGCAGGATGAACTCACCACGGATCTGTCCGGTGCATTGGCCCCGGAGATTTATCGCGCGGAAGCGTCCACCCCCACCCGCACTTCCACCGATCTGACCGCGTGGGATCGGTTCCTGAGAGGGCTTTCCCACTATTATCGGCACACAAAAGCAGATTTCGAAGCCTCGATTGGTTTGTTCAGGGAGGCCATCGCGCTCGATCCGGCGCTTTCAATTGCCCGCGCCTATCTCGCCACCATCATGGTGCAGGGCGTGCATTATGGATGGATCAAAAGTACCAGCCAATTGTGGACCGAGGCCATGAACCTGGCGGAAAGCAGCGTACGACTCGATCCTCGCTCCTCATTCGCGTTTGCGTGTCTGTCCTACATGCATGCGATGGAAGGGCATTACGAGCCCGCGATGGAGGCCGCAAAGCGGGCGGTTGCACTAAACCCTTACGATATGGGTGCCCGCGGCGTCCTTGGAATATGTCACCTCTTTGTCGGCGAGCATCAACAGGCCATCGAATTGTTTTCAACCGCCGTGCAGCGCGGCAACACCGACCCCCGATTTCAATGGGGTGCCTTCAATGCTTTCAGTCATTACCTTTTGGGGCAATATGATGCTTCGCTGTCCTGGGCGCGCGAAGTCCTGTATCTCACTCCCAATCACCTTCAAGTGCTCGCGGTACGGGCGGCCGCGCTCGCGCAATTGGGACAAAACGAGGAAGCTGCCAAGGCGACCGAGGTCTTGCTCAACAGCTTCCCGACCCTGACCGTCGAACGGCATCTGAGGAATTTCCGTTGGAAAACTCCGGCCGACATCGCCCATTATCGGGACGGACTTTTGAAAGCCGGCGTACCCTTGAACGGCTCGGCGCCCACCGAGTCAGTGACAAAACGCACGGCATAGACACGGGGTTCCGGACCACGCCGGACGTCCCGAAACGTACAACAAGCGCGTATCGGTTGACACGGCTTCGAATCCCGCCAAAACTCCGATACATCCTGAGGTAGAGAACCGTCCGGCGAATCCGTTTTCCAATTGCTTGTCCCCTTCAAATCGCGATGCATCCTTTCATGATCCGGCTTGATAATTCGGTGCTTTTTAGGATTGATATCCATGCAAGACAATCACGCGCCATCCCAGCCAATCGCCGTTTCACCCAATAATCCCTGTCCTTTCCTGCGCGCGCTTGTCGCGGAAGGTTTCGTCGACGGTCACACCGTCCCGCTTCCTACGCTGACCAGGACGATCGAGGCCGCGAGCGGCGAAAAGGGTCTGAAAGAAAGGATGGTCGGCATCGAGACCTACCTGGTCGCGCTGATCGCAAACGGCCTTGGTCCGCTTCGCCTGTTGCGCAGCTGGTGGTCCGGCGCGCAGCTCGATGAGTTGCGCAACGGTCCGTTGGACAAGCATGGCAGCGGTTCGCGCATCCTCGATACGACCGCCCATATCGACGAAGCGGAGCTTGCGCGTCTTGCCGAGTTTGGAAAGGACTGCCCGGATCCGTCCGGTGGAGTCGAGCGCGGACTGACGGCCCAGGAAATCACGACCTACATGGACGCGAATTTCGAACGCGCCAAGGCCACCCGACGCTGGATTGATCGCAAGTTGATGGATGGCGAATGGCCGGTCTTGCTGAACATCATCGGCAAGGGTGAAGGCGAAGGCCGCTACCTCAGCGTCGCGGAGGTCAGAACCCTGTTCGTAGAGCGTCGGCTGCCCGAGCGGATCGCCGCGCGCCTGCCAGCGCCCGCGCCGGCGCACAGCCCCCTTGCTGTGCTCGGCAAAGCCGCGCTCGGTGTGGTCGCCTTGGCCGTCCTGGCGCTCGTCGCGTTTGCCGAATTCCCCGATCAGTTACAGAAAATCCTGCCGGCGAAAATCGCGCAAGTGCTGCCGCCGCCGCTGCCGGACCGCGCTCCGGCAAAGTCAGCGGTTTGGCTCGACCAGAACTGGTCGACTGAAGACCGGCACTGGTTCCATCATGTCAGTCAGGGCACCGCGACGTTTCAGGTGTCTTATGACTGGTTCGTCGCGCTGGAGCAGCCGGGCCTTCACTTGTTCAGCCAGCCCGGTCTGCTCAGCGACAGCGCCTATCTCGAGCGGTTCGGCTTCCTGCCGAGCCCGAAATCCGTCCACACCGACGAAACGAGCCTGCATCGCTTTGGGTATTCGGCCTCGTCCAACGTCCCGCCGGCGGCGCCAGCGTCGATTGCCGGCCTGCGAGCGACGCCGGTCGAGAATTTCGACGGCCTGCCGGTCGGTTTCGCGCGTTTGACCGGCGCCACCGATCCCGCGACCGGGCTCCCCCTGCCCGATCAGATCGGACTGACCTGCGCGGCCTGTCACACCGGAAGCCTTCGCTACAAAGACGTCAGCGTGCGCTTCGACGGCGGGCCGGCGATGGTGGATTTGCGGAAGCTCGAACTCGCGACCGGTCTGTCCGTGGCCTATACGTTGAAAGTGTGGGGACGTTTTGGACGCTTCGCGACACGCGTGCTCGGTCCCGACGCAACCCCGGAACAATACAACAAGCTCAAAGCGGATCTGACGGCGCTCGGCGCCCGGCTGCTCAACCAGGCCAATGCCCTGGACAAGGCCACCACCGACCAGCACCAGCCGAATACCGAGGAAGGGTTTGGGCGGCTCGACGCGCTCAACCGGATCGGCAATCAGGTTTTCGCTACCGATCTGGCCATGTCGGGTCTCAGCGGATTTGAAAAGAACCTGCACGCGCAGGACGCGCCGGTCAGTTTCCCGCCGATCTGGACCGTACCCTGGTTCCTGTTCGCGCAGTACGACGCCTCGATCGAGCAGCCTTTGATCCGCAACGCCGGCGAAGCACTTGGGGTTTTTGCCCTGGTGAATCTTTCGCCTGACTATGCCCCAGAAACTCTTTTCCGCTCCTCCGTCGCGCTCGAGAATCTCGTTCGCATCGAAGCGATGCTGCGCGGTCCGGACCTCACCGGCCCAAGCTTCGGTGGATTGCAGTCGCCCAAATGGCCGTCCCAGATATTCCCGGGCGATGCAGCATGGAAAATCGATCCAGCGCGCGTATCCAAAGGCCGCGGGATCTACGCCGAAATCTGCGCCGAGTGTCATCTTGGACCGGTCAACGACCCCGCGTTCGACCAGCAATACCCGGAAAAGAGTTTTTGGTCCTCACCCCATTGGGACGCCAAAAACCAGGTGCTCGATCCGGTACAGAAGACCGCGGCCGGCATGGGAACGGACCCCGCGCAGGCCAACGTTCTGTTCTCGCGCACCGTCGACGTTCCCGGGTTCCTGAAAATGGACCCCGCGCAAGACCTGGGAAAAAACTGGGGATGTCAGAACTTGCCGACCTATCTGTCGACGGAAATGCCGTTCTCGATCGCATTGATGATCGCGGTGGACCGGACCAGCAGAAAATGGATGGACGATCACGGCGTTCCGGATTCCGATCGCCCCACACTTTGGGAGGCCTCCCGAAAGAACTGTCCGAATCCCATTAGCGTGCAGTCACCACACTATCGCGCGCGCCCCTTGAACGGCGTTTGGGCGACCGCGCCCTATCTCCACAACGGCTCGGTTCCCTCGCTCTACTGGATGCTCAAGCCAGCGGCAGAGCGTCCCAAACAATTCTGCATGGGCTCGCGCGATTTCGATCCGCAATATGTCGGCCTTCGCGTCGCCGCCAATGAACGGCAGACCTGCAGCAAGGGTGAAACCCTGTTCTCCGCGACCAACCCCGACGGATCGCCGATCCACGGCAACAGTGTTCTCGGCCACTCGCTCGAGGGAACCCCGGGTCCGGACAAACCCGGTGTCATCGGCCGCATGCTGACCGAGGAAGAGCGGTACGATCTGATCGAATATCTGAAGACGCTGTAACCGGATGAGAGCTCTTCGGCCGTCGGCGGGGGCCTCGGCCTGCCCGTTTTGCGGATCAGGCTCTAGTTTGTGGTGTCACCGGTTTTGGTTCGTTTCGTCTGGGCTTTTGTAGCCGCCTTGGGCGCATCCGTGCCGCGCGCAATACCCCAGGGGTCCGCGGGAGGCTGGTCGGGAATGTTACCGAGCGACTTTTTGTAGGCTTGGTCGGCCGCTTTTTCGCTCTCGATCTCCGATGGCGACTTGGGAGCCTGTGGCGGTGGCGCAGGCGGTTTAGTACCAGGTGATTGCCCGTAAGCGGGCCCGGCCAATATCAAGGCGATGATCGCTGCGGCTCCAAGAAATCTCATGCGTATGCTCCGTCCTTGCAATTTCATATCACTCGCTACGCTGCGGCGCCAACAGGGCACTTTGACAGGCCGTTGGATTTTTTCTGAGGCCCGACAGAGCCGACATCACGGCAGATGACGACGGGCCAAAAGCCGGATCCCGCGAACCGTAACGGTATTATAATACTTATATCGACTCTACGCAGGTCGCGGCAGGTCGCCGCGTCGTCGTGGTAAGGGGAATCTTAAAAATAAGCCGGTATCGTCTTATTCATATTGCCGGAGAGATTGCATGGCGTTCGGATTTAACGACCGGGGCCTCGCCTTTTTGCGACTGAACCTCGGACCCAAGGCCGTCATCAGCGCCGCGCTGCTGATCATCGTCAATACCGCGCTTCTGGTGGGAGCGGGCTATTGGTCGTTGACCCGCGACTTCAACACTCGCGCGGAACGCGATATCGACGTCAGCCTGCGCACCCTCAGCCTCGCCTTTGGCGAAACCTTCCCGGACGCGAAGATCGCCATTCGAGACGGCGTCGTTGACCGCATTGAAATTCCACAGATGCCGGAATTTGGCGATCACCGGATAGTGGATCGAGCGACCTCGTATGTCGGAGGCAACGCCACGCTATTCGTCTACGACGATGCGTCGCAGCAGTTCGTTCGCCGGACCACCAACGTCAAAAAGGAAAATGGTGACCGGGCGGTCGGCACGCAACTCGCGCCTGATCATCCCGCACAGGCCGCACTGCGCCGCGGCGCGGCCTACAAAGGTCCGGCGATGCTGTTCGGCCATCGTTTCTACACGGCCTATCAACCGGTGTTTGGCGCCGCCGGCAAGGTGATCGGCATCGTCTATGTCGGCATCCCGATGGCCGAACTCGACAGCATGCTGTGGCAGGCGATCGACGCCATGACGATTGCCGCCGCCATCGCCGCTTTGCTCGCTCTGGGGATGACGATGATGCTGGTTCGCCGCATCACCAAGCCGCTGAAGGCCGTAACGGAATCGCTGACCATTCTCGCCGAGGGCAGGACCGACGTCGAGGTTCGGCATGCCGACCGCCGCGATGAAATCGGCGCGATCGCCCGCACCGTCGGCGTTTTCAAGAACAACCGCATCGAGCGCCGACAGCTCGAGGCCGAACGCATCGTTACCGAAAAGCTGGCGATCGATCAGCGCAAGGCCGAATTGAATCGGTTCGTCGAGAATTTCCGCACCAAGATCAGCGGAATCATCGAGCGGGTGCTGAATTCTTCGGGGCAATTCGAAAAGGATGCGCAGCAGCTCTCCATCACGGCGCGCTCGACCGCCGAGATGTCCGGTCGGTCCGCCAGTGCCTCCCGGCAGGCCTCCGAACACGTCCGCAGTGCTGCCGCGGCCTCCAACGAGCTGTCCCAGTCGATCGTCGAGATCACCCGCCAGGTTCAGGATTCAAACGGTGTCGCGGCCGACGCGGTCAAGCAAGCCAACGCAACCGATGAACGGATGGCGGAGCTGTCGGTGGCGGGCGACCGGATCGGCGATGTGGTGAAGCTGATTACATCGATCGCGGAACAGACCAACCTGCTCGCGCTCAATGCGACCATCGAGGCGGCACGGGCCGGCGAAGCCGGTCGCGGATTTGCGGTGGTCGCGCAGGAGGTCAAGAACCTGGCGGGCCAGACCGCAAAGGCCACCGACGAGATCAGCGCCCACATCGTCAACATGCAGCGCGCAACCGAAGAATCCGTAAATGCGATCAAGGCGATTGGGCAGACAATCGAGCGCATCAGCGAGATCACCACGTCGATCTCCTCCGCGGTCGAGCAACAGGGCACCGCGACCCAGAACATCGCGGAAGGCGTGCAGGCTGCCGCCAGCGGTACCCTCGATGTCGCCGAGAACATCGAGCGGGTCGCGCGGGGAGCCGGCGAAACGGAAACGACATCGGGTCAGATGCTGGGATCCGCGCAGGCGCTGTCCGAGGTGAGCATCCATCTTCGGGACGAAGTCGAGAAATTCCTGGATAGCGTTCGCGCGGCGTAAGTTTCGCCAAGGCGAACCAGGAGACATCGACCGGACGCTAGAGCCTGATTCAACTGGGTTGAATCAGGCTCGTCGCCCATTTTCTTATTTGAGCATGATCTTTTTCGGAAAACCGGTTCCCACTTTTCCGGATCATGCTCTAACCCAGCCGCCAGCCGACCTCGGCGGCAAAACTCTGGTAGAACTCGGCGTCATAGGCGCGTTCCGGCGTCTGCCGCACGCGCTCGTCGAGGCGGTTGGCGTCATCGCCGACCAGAATGCGCCAGCGCCCGGCCTTGACGCCGTCGAGGATGACCCTGGCGGCAGCGGCGGCCGTCATCGGCGCCTCCTCGCGAAAGCTGCGGGCGCGTTCGGCGGCCAGTCCCTGAACATCCTCATCGGACATCGCCGTGGCATCGATACCCGCCGCGGCGAGGCGCACGCGCGTCTGGGCAATTTCATTCTCGCTCAATCGCTCGGAACCGGTGCCGCTCTGCAGCTTGCGCGAATTGGAAACAATCGAGGTGCCGATATGGCCGGGCATCACCACCGAGCATTTGACGTGCGGGGCGTTCAGGCGCAGATCGTTGATCAGTGCTTCGGTGAATCCCTTCACCGCAAATTTCGCGGCGCTATAGGCGGTGTGCGACACGCCCGGCCCGATGGAGGCCCAGAACCCGTTGACGCTGGAAGTATTGACGATATGTCCCTCGTCGGCCTTCACCAGCATCGGCAGAAAGGTGCGGACGCCGTAATAAACCCCGCCCCAGCAAATATTGAAGGTCCTTTCCCACTGCTCGCGCGAATTGGTGAACAGGCTGCCGCCGCCACCGATGCCGGCGTTATTGAACAACAGATGGATCCTGTCGGTCGATTGCTGCTCGGCGATTTCATCGCGAAACCGCAGCAACTGGTCTTCAATGGAGACATCGGCGATATGCGTGGTGACGCGCAGTCCCTGCGGCAGCTTTTCCACCTCGCAAAGCCGCTTGGTTTCCGCCATGGCATCGGCGGAGACATCGCACATCGCGACATTGCAGCCCTCGGCGACCAATTGGCGCGCGAGTTCGCGGCCCATGCCTGTGCCGCCCCCGGTGATGACAGCGATTTTTCCGGCAAATTCCTTCATGGGATACCGCGTACCTTTCCAGTGACAGCCACCGACTATGTCGGGTTTCCGACCCCGCGCAAGCGATTTAGACGCGCCAGAGAACCGGCCCCGCGCGCCCTGCTCCCGTCAGTTGCCGGCGTTGAAAACTCAGGACACGCGCGACGTCTGCGCCGCGAACCCGGCCCAGGTCAGATATAACCCGATAAAAAATGCGGGCACGAGCGAAAGATAATAATGTCCGCCATATCGCATCGCCGCGACCAAGCCGGCGACCGCTTCGGGCGCAACACACAACAGCAGCAGCCCCTTCGCAAGCGCCAGCCACCCGACCAGTGTGACGACCACCGGCAGTGCGCCGCCGGACCAGACATTGTGACCGACTATCATCGCGGCACCCATGGCAAGACTGATGATTGCGTAAGCCAGCATCACCGGGACATCCGCAGCCGTGGTTTCGATAATCGCACTGCCCCGTACCAGGAAGCCGGCGGTGAGCAGGATGGTGAAAAGTCCGATAGACCGCGCTAGAAAAACGGTGAGACGGGACATGCGAACCTCCGCTGTATCCAAAGAACCGGTATCCACCAGACTACAGCAGGGAACGGCGCCGGCTCCAGCACGGAAACTCGATCGGACAGCCTCCGATTTTCGTTACCGATGCCGGGAGCGACCGCAACCAAGTTGCCAGGTCGCAAGAAAGCGTCGCCGCCCCGCCGAAAAGTGTTAGACTTCAGCTGTGCAGTCGATCAGCCGCGAGACGGAGCGGTAAGCCAAAATGCGAAAGATCAGTTTCAAAGCCTTGACGGCGGTTTTGATGATTGGACGCCGCTCGAAAAAACATATCGACTGGACGCTGGCGATCGCCATATTTTCGACGATTGTTACACTTTCTCTCATCACGCTTTATGTTTTGCAGGACAGTGGAGAATTTCAGGAGCCCTCGCCCACTCAGACCGCTGCGCCAAATGTTCCGCGGAATTCGTCGGAATGAAGGTTCCGCGATCGTGGCTCTACCAATCCTTGACCTAAATCTTCGACCCAAATCTTCGACCTATGAAAATCTAAAAAACCGCCGGTTTGGCGATAACAGTGTGGAGGTACGCAATGGCCCATGTCGTCGTGATGTATAAAACGCCCAAAGACACAGCCGCTTTCGACAGTTACTATTTCGAGACCCACGTTCCGATTGCGAAGAAACTGCCGGGGCTGCGAAAATATGAAGTCAGCCGGGGTCCGGTGGCAACGCCTGCTGGGCCCTCGGGCTTTCATCTGATCGCAACATTATATTTCGACAGCATGGCTCAGGTTCAGACAGCCTTCGCCAGCGCCGAGGGCAAAGCTGCGGCAGCGGATGTACAAAAATTCGCCACTGGCGGCGCCGATATGATCTTGTTCGACACGCGGGAAGTATAGGCGCTCCGTAGGAATACGGAGAATGATCAGCTGGGGACGCCGATCACAGCCGGCGAGACCGCGAGAGCCTTATACCTGGAGGCGGCGACACGCTTTGGTCTCTTAACAACCGGCTTTGAAGTATCGTGCTGTGCGTCTGGCGGGACGTTCATGGCCGCGGCCATTTCGTCGAGAACCACTTTGTATTCGCCGGTGGCTTCCTCCAGACGCGGTTCTTTTCCCGCAGAGGTCTTGTGCGACGGTGCAGGCTCGATAGCCCCGGGATCGAACCGAACCCGCTCGAGTTTCTCCCCGACAAACCAGACGCAGAGTATCCCGGTGACTTTGTTGTCATCGAAAATATCCGTGTTGACCGTATCCACCGTCATGGTGGGGCCACCGGATTTCAGCACCACGAGATCCCCCGACTTGATATTGGTCATTGGTAAAACCCGTAGCCGTACGGCGAATCGTGCCGCAACAATAACAAATCACCACAGCATCATCACGCGCGGCTGATGAGACGCCGTCGAATCAGCGCTCGTCTCGCGACCAGCACCGCTCTCATCTGAGTAACCGCGCATGGCCAAGGTAAGGCGCAAACCAACTTGGAACTTCGACGCCGAAGATTTAGCGCGGTCGCCGCGTCGTAATATCTTAACGTAGACTATCACATCGAACTGATTCGCGGCACGAACATTGCTTTGAACGAACTGGCTGGGAAACTCAGGAGTGCGGCATGAAAGGCCTCGTCCTCTGTACAGCGTTCGGTTGCTTGATGAGCGTAGCGAGTGCGCGTGACCTCGGGCAGTGGGGATCGACGGACCCCACGGTGCGCGAATGGTATCAAGCGTTGATGCAGCCCGATAATCCCGCCGTCTCCTGTTGCGGCGAAGCGGATGCCT
Organism: Bradyrhizobium sp.; assembly: GCF_050014615.1. Lineage (GTDB taxonomy): Bacteria > Pseudomonadota > Alphaproteobacteria > Rhizobiales > Xanthobacteraceae > Bradyrhizobium. The sequence continues at coordinate 14,714 of NZ_JBEKCZ010000080.1, forward strand.
ATTGGGCAGATTCGTTTGAAGTCGACGGCGACAAATATGTCGCCATCATCACCGACTCCAGACCGGACGAACCGCTTCGACGCAAACACATCGATGTCGGAACAAAGATTGTAGTCCCGAACCACAAGCTGAAATACGACCAGTCAAATCCGACTGGTCACGGGATCATTTTCCTGAGCCGGGGTGATTACGTCTATTGCTACGTCGCACCGGGCGGCGTCTGATTTTTTGCGCGGGGATGTCCGGTAACCGCGAGGTGCGATATCGCGGGCCGCGGCGTTCCGATTGCGCGGCCTGCCCGTTGCGATGTGATGAAGTTTTGGTCGGAGCGAGAGGATTTGAACCTCCGACCCCTAGTCTCCCAGACTAGTGCGCTAACCGGGCTGCGCCACGCTCCGATACCGTTCCCTTAGCTTCGATCAGCCTCCCGCGCAAGAAGCCCGATCAGCAGGCGCGCAGACGCCCGGTTCCAGGGGCGGCTAGCCTTCCTTCAGCACGGAATCGAGCAATTGCCGGCAGGCGATCAGGTCCTGTAGTACGCTTTTTAGACGCGCCACGTCGAACGGGGGTGCCAGGTCGGCCACACCGGGGATCCGGTCGTCGTCCGACGCCAACGAATTTCTCCCCTTGTCGCGCTCGGTAAACCGGGCGACCCCGCCCTCTTCCGGGCTGTCATAATCGTCGTCATCAAGGTCGATGCTGGGGGGGGCGTCATCGTCCTGCTCCAGAACGCTCTGCCCGATCGCTTCTTCGATGGCGCCGAACGAGGTTATCGCAGACCCGTCCGCCAGCTGCTGGACCGATTTGATACCGTGCTCTTTGAGAATACGCTGCACCCCGCGAATGGTGTAGCCCTCGCCATACAGCAGGCGGCGGATGCCCCGGAGCAGATCGACATCATCCGGGCGATAGTAGCGGCGGCCACCGCTGCGCTTCATCGGCTTGATCTGGATGAACCGCGTTTCCCAGAACCGCAGAACGTGCTGGGGGATGTCGAGATCGTCAGCGACCTCGCTGATGGTTCGGAACGCATCCGGCGCCTTGTCCAAATGCTTGCTCCTCTGATGGTCGCCCGGTTGGACGAATTATTCAGTCGGCGTTGCCGTCGCCGTTAACGGCGCTGTGACCGTTGATCCGTTGCTTCAGGATGGCCGACGGCTTGAACACCATTACGCGACGCGGAGAAATCGGCACCTCGGTGCCGGTCTTGGGATTACGGCCGATGCGCTGGCCTTTCTTGCGCACCATGAACGAGCCGAACGACGACAGCTTCACCGTCTCGCCCTTCTCCAGGCAATCGGTGATCTCTTTCAAGACCAGTTCGACAAACGCGGACGACTCCGTGCGCGACAAGCCCACCTTCTGGTAGACGGCTTCGCACAGATCAACGCGTGTAACGGTTTTTCCGGTTCCAGTCATCGCCTGCCCCAACTCACGGCGAACAATATGTATCTGAAATTATGAGCTTAACAAGCGACGGTCAACAGCGCTCATCAATGCAATAGCATGAAAGAGATAGCAAATGCAGATAAACATCTTAACGTGGCGCTTACCAGCGCAATAGCGCCGAACCCCAGGTGAAGCCGCCACCCATGGCCTCAAGCAGCACCAGATCGCCTTTCTTCACGCGCCCGTCAGCGACGGCAACCGACAGCGCCAGCGGAATCGAGGCCGCCGACGTGTTGCCGTGCAGGTCGACCGTGAGCACCACCTTCTGCGGCGCAATATGCAACTTGTGCGCTGAAGCATCGATGATTCGTTTGTTGGCCTGGTGAGGAACGAACCAGTCAATGTCCTCGGCAGTGGTGCCGGTGGCCTCGAAGGCATCGACAATGACGTCGGTGATCATGCCGACGGCGTGCTTGAACACTTCGCGGCCTTCCATCCGCAGGTAACCCACCGTGCGGGTCGAGGATGGACCGCCATCGACATATAATTTCGACTTGTGCCGGCCGTCGGAACGCAGATGCGTCGTCAATATGCCACGGTCGGAGGGCTTGCCCGGCTGCTGCTGCGCCTCCAGCACGACGGCGCCGGCGCCGTCGCCGAACAGCACGCAGGTGCCGCGGTCGTTCCAGTCGAGAATGCGAGAGAAAGTCTCGGCGCCGATCACCAGCGCGCGTTTGAACGCGCCGGTGCGCAGGAAATTATCCGCGGTGGCCAGCGCGAAGATGAACCCCGAACACACCGCCTGCAGATCGAAGGCCGCGCCGTGATTGATTCCGAGCCCGTGTTGCACCGCGACCGCCGTCGCCGGGAAGGTGTTGTCCGGCGTCGAGGTCGCCAGCACGATCAGGTCGATGGTCTGCGCATCGATCCCGGCATTGGCCAGCGCGGCGCGCGCGGCATTGATCGCCAGGTGCGACGTGAACTCGCCCTCCGCCGCAATGTGGCGCTGCCGGATGCCGGTACGCTGAACGATCCACTCATCGGAGGTGTCTATTCGCGCCGCCAGTTCGGCGTTGGTCAGGATCTGCTGCGGCAGATAGGATCCACAGCCGAGCACGACCGAACGTATCGCAGTCACGAGACAGCCTCCTGCGCGGTCGGTGCCTGAACCAGAGCGCCGCCCTCGGGATTGAGCATCTGATTGATCTTGGTGAGGAGATCGTAGCGGACCATCTCATAGCCAACATCGACCGCATAGGCAAAGCCTTCGGCGTCGGTTCCACCATGGCTCTTGACCACGATTCCGTTCAGGCCGAGCACCACGCTGCCATTGGACTTCGAGGGGTCCAGCTTGTCGCGTAGCGACTTGAAAGCATTCCTTGCAAACAGATAGCCGATCCGTGAGCGCCAGGTGCTCGACATGGCGCTGCGCAGGAATTCGGTGATCTGTCGCGCGGTGCCTTCGGCCGCTTTCAACGCAATGTTGCCGCTGAACCCTTCGGCGACGATGACGTCGGCGGCACCCCGGCCGATGCCGTCGCCTTCGACGAAGCCGATATATTCGAGTTGCGGAAGGTTCATGGCGCGCAGCAATTCCGCGGCTTCGCGAATTTCCTCGCGGCCCTTGATCTCCTCGACGCCGATGTTGAGCAGGCCGACCGTGGGCCGCTCCAGACCGAACAAGACACTCGCCATCGCGCTGCCCATCACCGCCAGCGCCACCAGATGATGCGCATCGCCACCGATGGTGGCGCCGAGGTCGAGCACGACCGAATCTCCACGGGCGGTAGGCCATATGGCGGCGAGCGCCGGCCGGTCAATGCCGGGCAGCATGCGCAAGCAAAACCGCGCCATCGCCGCCAGCGCGCCGGTATTGCCGGCGGACACCGCGACGTCGGCGTCGCCCTTCTTGACGGCATCGATCGCCAGCCACATCGACGAGGTCTTGCGGCCGCGGCGCAATGCCTGGCTGGGTTTGTCGTGCATACTGACGGCGACATCGGTATGAATCACGCGCGATACCGCCTTCATTGCCGGATGTTTCGCCAATTCCGCGTCGATCACCGCATGATCGCCGAACAACAGAAATTCGGTGTCGGGATGTCGGCTCAACGAAATCGCGGCGCCGGGAATGACGACCGATGCGCCGACATCGCCACCCATGGCGTCAAGCGCGATTCGAACCTTTTGAGGCATGAACGTCCCGGAAACCTGATCTTTTGCGGACTTGGAGCACTTGGCCGCGGACTGTAATTCGCCACCGACAGCGGCGATCGGCCGAGCGCCACGCTGCACCCCCGCCGGGCCGCGACAATAGCGTTTCCCCGCCCCGACACAACCTCTTGACCGCTGCCTTTTGGATGCCTCGCCGCACTGGGGCGAATTGGCCATATACGAAGAAAACGAGTTGATTCAAGGTATTAAATCGAATTCCGGGGTCGATCGGGGATCCGCTTTTGTTGCGATGCGAGCCCAACCACCACCATTTGACCACGCTTCAACCGCCCTTGCCGCCCCCGGGCTTCTTCGGCTGCTTTTTAGAACCTGGCGGTTTGGCGTCGAGCTGCAGCGCCTGGAGCGCGGCAAACGGATGATCCAAGGGGTCGGCAGCCACGATCAACGGCTCGAAAACTGCATCCGGCCGGCGCGGATAGGGATCAACAGCCAAGAACAACGCATCGGTTGCAAGCCGGCCAAGATCGATGACGCCATTGATGATTGGTTCCGGCGGATCTGGAATCTCGCTGTCGCTTTCGGCGGCCTCATCGACCAGATCAGACAGTTCCGGAATCTGCTCCGGTGGCGCGAAGATCAGATCGATCGGCTCGTCGATCTCGTTCTCGATCGGATCGAGCGTTACCACACAGGTCTGTCCGACCCGCGCCCGCACTCGGCCGGTAACATGGACGCGGCCTCCACGCTCCGGCGTCACATCCAACGAGGCCTGCGCCGACAGCACTTCGCGCAAGCCCGCGACTCCGGCCATGGCGTCGCGCGCGGCGGAGTCAGCTTCGATGTCGCGGTGCAATCCGGTATCCGGTATTTGCACCACAATGACGGGAACGCTCCAGGGATCTGCTGTTTTCATCATGCCAATTCTGTCTAGTGCTGCGCGCCCGCTCCGGCCGGCGACGGAAACGTCCACGCTGCGCCCAACAATGTCACCTCGTCGAGACCCGTCAGGCCTGCGATGGCCGTCTCGGCATAAATGGCTAGCCGCCGGGCTTTTACGACATCCGCGCCATCGAGAATATTCTTGCAGAGCGCTTGCGCCAGTGGCTCTTCCCCCAGGCTCAAAGCCTGATCGTAGGCCGCCACCCGGCCGTAGAAGGCCTCGCCGAAGGCCTGCATGCGTTTTGGGACGGTGAGATCGCCGACCCCCATTTCCCGCAAATTGGCATCCATATCGTCGCAGAAGCGATCGAACAGCGCCTGGGACAGGCTCGCGCCACCCTCAGCCGGCTTAAATCGCCGCAAGACTACCCATAAATGCAACACCAGCAGATCAAAACGGCCATTAACCGTATCTGGCACGCCCAAGTCCCGATAAAACAACGGTTCTCGCGCTTGCGTCACGATCATGCCATAGATGGCTTCAATGGTGCCGCGCGAGGGCGCCCGGGGTTTCCTGAAGTGATTGAACGGCCAAAGCATTGTGGGTTCCGCAAGCGAGCCCCAAAGGTTTGCTTCTTGGGTGCCCGCGTTTGTTGCAATCCGACGTGCTGCCCGGTACGTCAACGCCTCGCCCGATGCAAGGGGATGGGACCAGTTCCGGAATGATTGAGCCGAGCCAGACATGCTCACGCGTATGCTCTCCGCGCGGCCTGACGGCACGCTGGCGTGGCCTGCGCGCGGCTGCCGCGGTCGCCCTGGTATGCGCGGCGCTGGCCGGCTGCTCCGGCGAACAGTTCCAGAAGGGCTACGTGCTGCCACCCGGCGCGCTTGAACAAATTCCGATCGGGGCGAGCCAGGATCAGGTCCTGATCGTGATGGGAACGCCATCCACGGTCGCAACGCTCAACGGCGAAGTCTTCTACTACATCTCGCAACGCTCCTCGCGACCGGTCATGTTCATGAACGACAAGATCATCGACCAGCGGGTCATTGCGATCTATTTCGACAAGAACCGCCAGGTGAGAAAGCTCGCCAATTACGGACTGCAGGACGGCAGGATATTCGACTTCATCAGCCGCACCACGCCGACATCCGGCCAGGAGGTCAACTACGTGGCGCCGCTGTTCAAGGCGCTCAACGTCGGTCAGGGCCAGTAAGACGATCGCGCGAGGCGATCCCGCCTTTCATCTCCAAAACAAAAACCCCGCGGCTCGCACCGCGGGGTTTCTTGTTTCGATCGTGTAGCGCGGCTCAAAGCGTTTTCGAGCGAAGTGGATACCGGTTCGCGTGAAGAAAACGCGTCTAAACAGAAGTCTTAATGCGCGAGGATCGCCAGCAGCAGCAGCGCCACGATGTTGGTGATCTTGATCATCGGGTTGACGGCAGGACCCGCCGTATCCTTGTAGGGATCGCCGACGGTATCGCCGGTTACCGCGGCCTTGTGGGCGTCGGAGCCCTTGCCGCCGTAATGGCCGTCCTCGATATACTTCTTGGCATTGTCCCAGGCGCCGCCGCCCGAGGTCATCGAGATCGCCACAAACAGGCCGGTCACGATCACACCGAGCAGCATCGCGCCGACGGCGGAGAATGCCGCCGACTTGCCCGCCGCGCCGCCGCCTGCAATCCCGAAAATGACAAAATAGACGAAGATCGGCGACAGCACCGGCAGCAGCGACGGAATGATCATTTCCTTGATCGCCGCCTTGGTCAGGAGATCGACCGCCTTGCCGTAATCGGGCTTGTCGGTGCCCTGCATGATGCCGGGCTTTTCGCGGAATTGCCGGCGCACCTCCTCGACGATCGACGCGGCGGCACGACCGACGGCGGTCATGCCCATGGCGCCGAACAGATAGGGCAACATCCCGCCGAACAGGAGC